>JANXOE010000010.1 GCA_025353745.1 Hymenobacter sp. | reverse complement strand
GCGGTAGTGGTTGAGCATCATCTTGTGGTTTTCGCGGCCGAAGCCGGAGGCTTTGTAGCCGCCGAAGGGGGCCCCGGCGGGGTAGTCGTGGTAGCAGTTCACCCACACGCGGCCGGCCTGGATGGCGCGCGGCATCCGGTAGAGGTCGTGGGCGTCGCGGCTCCAGAGGCCGGCCCCGAGGCCGTAGAGCGTGTCGTTGGCAATTTCAATGGCCTCGTCGTTGTCCTTGAACGTCGTCACCGACAGCACCGGCCCGAAGATTTCCTCCTGGAAAATCCGCATCTTATTATGGCCCCGGAAAATGGTGGGCTGGATGTAGTAGCCCTCGGCCAGGGCCCCGTCTTCCTGCTGGTAAGCTTCGCCGCCCACGAGCACCTCCGCCCCTTCGGCCTTGCCGATTTCGAGGTAGCTAAGGATTTTCTCGAACTGGTCGTTGCTGGCCTGGGCCCCCATCATGGTGGTGGTGTCCATCGGGTTGCCGAGCTTAATGGCCTTCACCCGGGCAATGACGCGGGCCATGAACTCGTCGTAAATGTCTTCGTGCACGAGCAGGCGCGACGGGCAGGTGCAGATTTCGCCCTGGTTGAGGGCAAACATCACCGCGCCTTCGATGCACTTGTCGAGGAAGTCGTCGTCGCGGTCCATCACGCTCTTGGTGAAGATGTTGGGCGACTTGCCGCCCAGCTCCATCGTCACGGGCACAATGTTTTCGGCGGCGTACTGCAGGATGAGCCGGCCGGTGGTCGTCTCGCCCGTGAAAGCCACTTTGTTCACGCGCTTGTTGCTGGCCAGCGGCTTGCCGGCTTCCAGGCCGAAGCCGTTCACCACGTTGATGACGCCGGCGGGCACCACGTCCTGGATCAATTCCATGAGCACCATGATGCTGGCCGGGGTTTGCTCGGCGGGCTTCACCACCACGCAGTTGCCGGCGGCCAGGGCCGGGGCAATTTTCCAGGTGGCCATCAGCAGCGGGAAGTTCCAGGGAATGATCTGGCCGACGACGCCCAGCGGCTCCTGGATGACGAGCGACAACGTGTTCTCGTTCAACTCCGTGGCCGAGCCTTCTTCGGCCCGGATCACGCCGGCGAAGTAGCGGAAGTGGTCGATGGCCAGCGGCAAGTCGGCGGCCATCGTCTCGCGGATGGCCTTGCCGTTTTCCACCGTTTCCACCGCCGCCAGGTAGGCCAGGTTGGCTTCCATGATGTCGGCGATTTTCAGCAGCACCGCGCTGCGGGTGGTCGGCGAGGCATGGCCCCAGGTTTTGAACGCTTCGTGGGCGGCGTCGAGGGCCAGCTCGATGTCTTCCTTGGTGCTGCGGGCCACTTTGCAAAAAGCCCGGCCGTCGATGGGCGACGGGTTGTCGAAATACTGGCCTTTCACCGGGGCCACCCACTTGCCGCCGATGAAGTTGTCGTAGTGGGACTTGAACTTGGGGCGGGCCACCACGGTGGTGGATTGTTCGAGTACTTCGGCCATAATGTTGGGTGGGAATGGTTGGGGTTGATAATTGTGCCAAAGGTGCCCAAAAATTTAAAACAACCGTTTGCGCTATCGTCGCAAAAAGTACCAGAATTGTCGCAACTTGCACAAGCCGAGGGCCCCGGGGCCCTCCAAGCTGCCGGCTGCTCTACCGTTCTTCTAACCGTCCTTCCCATGGATTCTCGCGTTCATTTGCCCGCCGCCGTGGCCCCGCTGCCGCTGGCCCAGCTGCACAGCCTGGTCGAAAACCGCACCGTTTTCGCCCTGAACGACTTCGAGCTGAACATTTTTGAGACCCACCAGGCGGCCCAACGCGTGCCGCTGCGCCTCGCCGGCCTGGCCCTGACCACCATGCTGCGCGGCAAAAAAGTGATGCACCTGCCCGGCCGCCCGGCCTTCGACTACCTGCCCGGCGAGTCGGTGGTGGTGGGCGAAAACGAGCGGATGGAAATCGACTTCCCCGACGCCTGCGCTTGCCGGCCCACGCAGTGCCTGGCCGTGGCCATCGCCCCCGACACCGTCCGGCGCACCGTCGATTTGCTCAACGAGCGCTACCCGCGCGCCGAAGCCCACGCCCCCTGGGCCCTGGCCGGCCCCGGGCACGCCCACTTCACCAACACCCCCGAGCTGACCGGCACCCTGGAGCGCCTGCTGGCCGTGTCGCGCACCGACGACGCGGCCAAGGACGTGCTCGCCGGCTTCGCCCTGCAAGAGCTGCTGGTGCGGCTGATGCAGACCCAGGCCCGCCAGCTCATTTTCCAGGATTATGCCCGGCACCTCACCAGCCACCGCTTCGCGGGCGTGGTGCAGTACATCCGGCAGCACCTGGCAGAGAACCTGTCGGTTGACAAGCTCAGCGCGCTGGCCTGCATGAGCAAGGCCACGTTTTTTCGGGTGTTCAAGCGCGAGTTTGGGCTGACGCCGGTCGAGTACATCATCCGCGAACGGCTGGGCGAGGCCAAGCGCCTGCTCCGCCAGCCCCTGGCCAACGTGGCCGACGTATGCCTGCGGGCGGGGTTCAACAACCTGTCGCACTTCCAGTCGCTGTTCAAAAAATACGAAGGCGTGACGCCGGGGGCCTACAAAAAACAGCTGCTGACGTAGCCGCCCGCCGGGGCCCTCGCTACGCGTAGGTTATGCCGGCCACCTCCACCACTTCCGGCGAGGGCCCCAGGGGCAGCGCCACCGCTTGGCCCAGCTTCGCGCCGAGAATAGCCCGGGCAATGGGCGCCACAAAACCCACCTTGCCGGCGGCCACGTCGGCTTCGTCGACGCCGACGATCGTAAACGTCCGCTCAAACCCGGCCTTGCCGCCGCGCACGGTGCGCAGCGTGACGGTGGCCCCGAAGCGCACTTCTTTGGCCGGCTGGGTGCGCGGGTCGACCACCCTGGCGCCGCCGATGCGCTCGGCCAGCAGCGCCAGCCGGCCGTTGAGGAGCGAGAGCCGGTGGCTGCGGTCGGTGTCGTTGTCGTGGTTGGCTTCGGCGGCGGCGCGCGCGGCTTCGAGGGCCGTGCGCTCGGCGCGCAGCTGCTCCAGGCCTTCGGGCGTGACGTAGTTGGGCGTGCCCGGCGGCAAGGCGGCCCGGGGCGGCACGAGGGGGGCCGGCTGCGCGTCGTCTTCTTTCACAAAACCTCGGCTCATAGCACGGTTGAACGCGCCCCCGCCGCCGGGGTTGCCGCGCGTTGCGCTGCCCGGGGGCCCTGCGCTACGGCTCGCGCTGGCCCGTGCCGCTTTCCGGGCCGGCCACGGGCCGCTTGTTTTGGATGGGCCGGAAGGGCTGGGCCCGGGGCTGCTTCTCGCTCAGGTACTGCCAGTAGCGCAGGGGCATGTGGCGGCGGTGCAGCTTCAGGTTTTTGCGTTCCGGGATGTTTACGTGGTCAAAATACGCCTGCCACAACAACTGGAACAGCGGCTCCCGCTCGTCGAGCACCGTGGCCGCCACCCCGGCCGAAGCGGGCGCCGGGGCCGTGTTTTCAAACCGCACCACGTCGGTGCACGCCAGGTCGTAGTACAGGCCGTAGCCGCGGCGGCGGTCGTAAATCAGCCAGCGCTGGTCGGCGTAGCGCTTGGTGAAGTGCGGGGCGATGAGCGGCAGCACGTCGAAATCGGGCGCGACGGTGGCGTGAAACAACCCGTCGCCGGTTTTCTCGAACCGCACGAACGCCTCCATGCGGTGCTTTTCGCGGAACATTTGCTGGGCCAGGCGCTGCACGCGGCGCACGGTGGCATCGGCGTAGTTGTCGGCGATGTCGCGGCCGGCGCGCAGGGCCAGGTCCACGTAGCGAAAAATCAGCAGCTCGCGCTCGGCGTCCTCGCTCAAAAACACGTGGTAGAGGCGGGCGCGGGCTTCGGCGTCCATGGTGCGCAGCAGGCCGTCCCACACGCGGGCGGCTAGGGCTTCGGCGGTGGCCACGAGCGCCGGCTCGGCAAACAAGCCGGCCTGGGCCGCCGCGGCCGGCTGGATGGAGTTGGGCGCGGCGCGCCGGTCGTACACCGTGAACAGCACCGTCAGCAGCCCCTCAAACGTGCCGTCGTAGGCGTAGTCGCACGGGGCGGCACCGAGCACGGGGGCCCCCGCCGGCCGCCGGGCCGCTGCCCCCACGGCGCGAGGCAATGGCGTTAATCCATTCATAACAAAACAATTACAAATCAAAACTGCGGGCATGGGGGCCGGCCGAAACCCGCGCCCCGGGGCCCTCCCCTACGCGGCCCGCTGGGCGGCTTGCTCCTGGCGGGCTTCGGCCTGGGCACGGGCGTCGTCGTGCATTTGGCGCACCAGCGGCATCAGCTCGCTGAGGCGGCAGCAGCACGAGAGGCGCGGGGCTTTGCCGGACGCCTGTATGGCGGCGCGGACGACGTTCTGGCGGTGCGAGATCTTCATAACCAAAGCATTAAGAAAGACAAAACCAAAAAACTACCTAGCTCGCCTGGGCAAACAAGTCGAGCTGCTGCGTGACGAGGGCCGAGCGCACGGAGCCGGCCCCGAACAAAATCTGGCGGCGCACCTGCTGCTCGGTCAGCTCGCCGAGCGCGGGCCGCGCCGCGCCGCGGCAGGTGAGGAAGTACTTCGCCCGCTTCAGCACCACGCCGAAGCTGTGCAGGGTTTCCAGCGTGAGCGGGGCGAAGCGCCGGGCCGCCACGATGCGCTTGGCCGAGCGGGCCCCCACGCCGGGGATGCGCAGGATCATCTCAAACTCGGCCGTGTTCACGTCCACCGGAAACACGTGGCGGTTGCGCAGGGCCCAGGCCAGCTTGGGGTCGATTTCCAGGTCGAGGTGCGGGTGCGCGGGGTCCAGTATTTCGTCGGCGTGGAAGCCGTAAAAGCGCATCAGCCAGTCGGTTTGGTAGAGGCGGTGCTCGCGGATGACGGGCGGCTGCGTCACCTGCGGCAAGCGGGCGTCGTCGGTCACGGGCACGTAGCCCGAGTAGTACACGCGCTTGAGCCCGTAGCCCCGGTAGAGCGAGTCGGAGAGCTTGATGATCTGCAGGTCCGTCTCGCCGCTGGCCCCCACGATGAGCTGCGTCGTCTGGCCCGCCGTGGCAAACGCCGGCACTTTTTTGAACAGCGCCTTTTCTTCTTTATTCTGAATAATGCCGTCCCGGATCTGGGCCATCGGCGTCAGAATTTCGGCATAATTTTTCTCCGGGGCCAGCGTTTGCAAAGCCAGCTCGGAGGGCAGCTCGATGTTCACGCTCAGGCGGTCGGCGTACAGGCCGGCTTCCTGAATAAGCTCTTCGGAGGCCCCCGGGATGGTTTTGACGTGGATGTAGCCGTTGAATTGGTGCTCGGTGCGCAGCTTTTTCACGATGCGCACCAGCCGCTCCATGGTGTAATCGGGGCTGCTGAAAATGCCAGAGCTGAGAAACAGGCCTTCGATGTAGTTGCGGCGGTAGAAGTTGATGGTCAGGTCCACCACTTCGTCCACCGTGAAGGCGGCGCGCTTCACGTCGTTCGAGCGGCGCGACACGCAGTAGGCGCAGTCGAAGATGCAGTGGTTGGTGAGCAGGATTTTGAGCAGGCTCACGCAGCGGCCGTCCTCGGTGTAGCTGTGGCAGATGCCCATGCCCTCGGCGTTGCCCAGGCCCTTGCCTTCGTTTTTGCGCTTGCCGCCGCTGCTGCTGCACGAAGCGTCGTACTTGGCCGCATCGGCTAAAATACTTAGTTTTTCCTGAATGCGCTCGTTCATCGGGAATGGCTGCTTTTCGGCTTTAAAGGTAAAAAACATCTTACTAACAGGCAACACTTGCCAAGCTAATTTCTTTAGAAAAAGTTTCTTCGGGTCTTTTAAAAGCTGTCCTTGCGAGCGAGGCAAGCGAACTGGTTTGCTTGGCGGCGAGGGCCCCAGGCTCGGCGCGGTGCCCGGCAAGACAACCTTTCTAAAATCAATGCCCCCGGCCCGCGCCGCGCCATCTTTGTATCTTGCCTTGGCCGCCTTTCAGGGCCCTTCTATGCTGCGCTGCCTCTTTTTATTTCTGTTGGTGCTGGGGCTGGGCGGCGCGGCGCGGGCGCAGTCGTTCGACCCGCGCTCGGCGGTGCCGCCCGACTCGCTGCGCGTCAACGAAGCCCTACGCAACGCGCTGCCCGATTCGCTGCGGCGCAGCTTCGACGAGCAGCGGCTGCGGCTGCGGCTGCAAGCCTACACCCGGCGCAAAACCGTGGCCGGGCGGGCGGCGTCGGCCCTGCTGCGCCTCACCCGCCCCCAGGAAGAAAACGCGGGCCTCGACGCCAAGCTGCTCGACCGGCAGTTCGACCGGCACACGTTCAAAATCGTGCGCCACGTCACCGTCCGGCCCTACGACGCTTTTGGCTACAGCCTCACCGACTCGACGCGGCAGCCGCACTCGCTGCTCGACCGGACGGGCAACTGGGTGCACGTGCGCACGGCCCCGTCGCGCATCCGGCAGGTGCTGTTGTTCCGGCCCGGCCAGCGGCTGGCCCCGCAGGCCCTGGCCGAGTCGGAGCGCCTGCTGCGCCAGACCGACGAGCTCCTCGACGCCCGCGTGCTGGTGAACGAGCGCACGGCCACCGCCGACAGCATCGACATCGAAGTGCTCACCACCGACGTGTTCAGCATCACGGGCAATTTTGAGCCCGGGGGGGCCGCCGCGGGCCGCGTCGACGTGGGCGACCAGAACTTCCTGGGCCTGGGCCACCACGTCAGCAACACGTACGTGTACGGGCGCAACCTGCCCCAGCGCTGGCGCTACAACGGCGACTACACGGTGCCGTTCCGGCATTTTTTCCTGGCCCAGGCCCGCTACAACAACGAGTTCCGCGACGAGCACGGGGGCCTCTCGCTGCAACGCGATTTTTATTCGGTGAACACGCGCTACGCCGGGGCCCTGTCCGTCGACGTATACGACCAGCAGATCACGCTCACCGTGCCCCAGCCCGGCGAAAACCCCGTGTACCTGCCCCTGCGCTACTCCCGGCAGGATTTGTGGGTGGGCCGCGCCCTGCGCCTGCGCTCCTACGACCTGGGCTACGAAAACCCGGGCCGCCTCATCGTGGCCACGCGCTTCACCCGCACCGACTTCACCGCCAGCCCCAGCCCCGACTACCGCAACACCAACCTCATCCTGGGCACGCTGGGCTACTCGGTGCGGCGCTACTATAAGAACCGCTACCTGTTCGGCTTCGGCCGCACCGAGGACGTGCCCACCGGCACGCTGCTCAGCTTCACGGCCGGCCTCGACGCCAACCACGCGGTGCCGCGGCGCTACTTCGACGTGCGCCTGGCGGCGGCCGTTTTCAGCACCCGCCACGGCTATTTGTTTGGCAACGTAGAGTTTGGCACGTTTCAGCGCCTGGCAAGCCACAGCACCTGGGAGCAGGGCCTGCTCAACGTGCAAACCTCGTACTTCACCCGCCTCTACCACCTGGGCAACTACCAGTACCGGCACTTTTTGGGCAGCACCACCACGGCGGGCTTCAACCGGCGGCCGGGCGAGCTGCTGCAAGGCATTTCCGACGAGCGGGGCATCCGGGGCTTTTCGCCGTCGGTGCCCATCCTGGCCACCAGCCGCTTCGCCCTCAACTACGAAACCACCGTGTTCACGCCCCTCTCGCTGCTGGGCTTCCGCCTGGCCGGCATTGCCTTCGCCGACGCGGCCTGGGTGGGCGAGCACCCCGGCGGCGGCACGCCCTTCGGCCACGCCCCGTACTCGGGCTTCGGCCTGGGCCTGCGCCTGCGCAACGAGTTCACGGCCCTGCGCACCTTCCAGCTGCTGCTGGGCTACTACCCGCGCGGCCTCGTGTCGGCCAACGGCCTGCGCCTGTTCGAAACCGCCCGCGAAACCGTCTCCTTCACCGACTTCGGCATCGGGGCCCCCGGCGTGACGGTGTACCAGTAAAGCGCCGGGCAACGAAAAAAGGCAAGCCGAAGCTTGCCTTTTTTCGTTTTCATCTACCCGGGCCGCCTCACCGCAGCGACTCAAAATTGATGGGGATGGTGCAGGACACCCGCACCGGCTGGCCTTGCTGCAGGGCGGGCGTCCAGCTCGGCATCAGCCACACCAAGCGCAGGGCCTCTTCGTTGAGGCCGTGGCCGGGGCCGCGCACCACGTGGGCGTCGGTCACGCGGCCTTCGCGGTCCAGCACGAAGGATACGTACACCCGGCCCGACACCTGCTGCTGCAGCGCGGCCTGGGGGTAGCGGATGTTTTTGCGCAGGTACGCCGTCAGGGCGGCGTCGCCGCCCGCGAAGGCCGGGCGGCTGTCGGTGTTCGCATAAATCGAATCCGGCGAAACGGCCGCCGCCGGGGCCAGCCCGCCGCCGCCGCCGGCGTGCGCGCCGCCGGCCAGGGCCCCCTGGGCCTGCAAGCGCCCGGCGCTCAGCAGCAAACCCGTAATTAAAATCAGAAATTGAGTAAATTTTTTCATGGCGATAGTATTTTGTTGTGATTTACTTTAAAACCTTTAAATACCATTTTACCAAATCTACATAGCTTCAAATGAATTACCACAACTGTAAAATTATATTTTTATGAAGTACATTTTTGTCTCCGAAAATTGCACTTGCGCCGGCCGTAGCTTTGTGCCCCGGGCTTGCCCCGGCCTTCACCCTTTGCTCCCGCCCATGAACCTCGGCGATTACAACGACCTCGAAGTGGCCCGCGAAACCAGCATCGGCCTCTACCTCACCTCCGACGACGGCGACCTGCTGCTGCCCGGCAAATACGTGGCCGACGGCACCCGCGTGGGCGACGTGCTCCGCGTGTTCGTGTACCGCGACTCGGAAGACCGCCTCATTGCCACCACCCTGCGGCCCCTGGCCCTGGTCAACTCGTTTGCCGCCCTCGCCGTGCGCGACCACGGCCCGGCCGGCACGTTCCTCGACTGGGGCCTGGAAAAAGACCTGCTGCTGCCCTTCCCCAACCAGCGCCGCGACCTGCGCCTGGGCGAGCGGGTGCTCGTGTACGTGTACCTCGACGAGGAAAGCGACCGGCTCGTGGCCTCGGCCAAGTGGAAGAAATTCCTGTCCGATGCGCCCTTCGAGGGCCGGGCCGGCGACGCCGTGCGCCTGCTGGTGGCCGACGAAACCGAGCTGGGCTACCCCGTCATCGTGAACGGCACCCACCAGGGCCTGCTCTTCCGCAACGAGGTGTTCCGGCCCCTGCGGCTGGGCGAAACCCTGCCGGGCTTCCTGCGCCAGGTGCGCCCCGACGGCAAGCTCGACGTGCGCTTGCAGCGCGAGGGCTACGACGAAGTGGAAACCGCCGCCGCCACCCTGCTGGCCGCCCTGCGCGCGGCCCCGAACGGCCGGCTGCCCATCGGCGACAAAAGCGAGGCCGACGACGTGTACCGCCGCGTGGGCATGAGCAAAAAAGTGTTCAAAAAAGCCCTGGGGGCCCTCTTCAAGCAGGGCGCTGTGGAGCTGGAGCCGGAGGCCACGCGCCTGAAATAACCGCTCCGCCCGGCTGCCGGCGGCCCCGCGCGGCGGGGCGGCCGGGGCCGTCTTTTTCAGGTTCAGCCACGGGCTTTCCTGGCGATTCTACCCAACCGCTATGCAAAAAACTGCTCTTCTGGCCGGCGCCACCGGCCTCGTCGGCGCGGCGCTGCTGCCGCTGCTGCTGGCCGATGCCCGCTACGCCAAAGTGGTGGTGGTGGGGCGGCACCCGGCGGCGCTGGCCCACCCCAAGCTCGTGCAGGTCGTCACGGGGCTCGACCGGCTGGAGGCCGTGCGCGGGCAGCTCGCGGCCGACGACGTATTCTGCTGCCTGGGCACCACGCTCCGGCAGGCCGGCTCGCGGGCGGCGTTTTACAAGGTCGATTTTTTGTACGTGACGGCCCTGGCCCGGCTGGCGGCCGGCAATCCCGCCGGGCAGTTTCTGGTGGTGTCGAGCCTCGGGGCCGACGCCCGCAGCCGCGTGTTCTACAACCGGGTGAAAGGCGAAATGGAAGCCGCCGTGCGGGAGCTGCCGCTGCGGGCGGCGCACATTTTTCGGCCCTCGCTGCTGCTCGGCCAGCGGGCCCGGCCGCGCCTGGCCGAGCGGATCGGGGCGGCGGTGCTGGCCCTGTCCGGGCCCCTGCTGCGCGGCTCGTGGGCCAAGTACCGGGCGGTGGCGGCCGCCGCCGTGGCCACCGCCATGCTGGAAGCCGCCAAAAGCAACGCCGCCGGCGTGCGGGTGCACGAGGCCGCCGGCGCGTAGCCCGCCCACCCCCGGGGCCCCGATTAGCCATAAAAAAACCCAGCCGCAGCGGCCGGATTTTTCCACGATAATTTCAACGGCAAGCTATTGTTGGGGCTACCAGCGCCTGCCCCGGGGGCCGTAGTAGCGGGGCCGGGCGTAGTAGGGCCGCGCGTAATAAGGCCGGGCGTAGTACGGGGCCGGGTACACCACCACGGGCGGCGGGGCAAGGTACACGGGCGGGGCCACCACCACGGCCGGCCGCGGGTAGTAGCGGGGCCCGTAGTACGGCCGGGGCGGGTAGTAGCCGCCACCGATAATTACCTGGGCAGATACCTGGGCGGAAGCCGCGCAGCTGCCCATCGCCAAAAATAACGCGAAAGCGAACATTACAGGTTTGATACGCATAGCATTAGCGCGCCGAAACGCATGGGTGAGAGGCAAAGGAAAGATACTTTATTCGTGGCAAACCCAGGACCAGAACGTGGGCTTACATCCGTAAGACGCGGCCGCCGGCAGTTGGTTTAACGCGTGATTTTCATTTGCGGCCCGACACAAAAAAAGTGACTGCCCCGGCCCGGGGCAGTCACTTTTTGTGTCGGGCCGGGGCCGCCTACTTTTTGTAGGTCTGGTTGAGGTAATCGAGCACGGGCGCGGTCAGGTCGAGGTCTTTGCGGCCGTAGGCGATGGAACCGCTGGGCGAGGCGATGAGGATGAGCTTGTAGCCGTGGGCTTTGCCGTAGGCTTCCACTTTTTTGTTGACGGCCCCGAGCACGGTTTGCGAGAGCTTGGCTTCCTCCTGCTGGGCCTGGGCCTGGATTTTTTGCTGCTGCTCGCCCGACTGCTGCTGCTGGGCTTGCAGCTTTTGCTCGGTGGCGGCGCGCTGCTCGGGCGTGAGGCCGGGGGCCTGTTTCTGGTAAGCTTCCACGGCCGAGCGGAAGCCGGCGATGAGGCCCTGGTTCTGGCGCTCCCAGCCCTTGGCCTTGACCTCGAAGGCGCGGCGGGCGTCTTTCATGCCCTGGTAGCCGTCGAGCAGCTTCGACGACTCGATGTAGGCGATTTTATCGGCGTTGGCAGCGGCTTCGGCGGCGGGCACCACGGGCGGCGTCACGGGCGCGTCGGCCACGGCGGGCGCGGCCGCAGCGGCCGTGTCGGCGGGGGCCGTGGCCCCGATGGCGGCGGCTATGGTGGCGGGTGCGGCGGGTTGGGGTTGGCGGAAGTGCAGCACGTAAAGTACGGCCACGGCCACCAGCAGCACGGCGTTGAACGCCAGTTGGAACGGGTTTTTCATTGAAGCGTGAAGTGAAACGATAAGCAAAAGTACGGCCCCGGGGCCCTCAGTCCGGCAGGCCCAGGTGCAGCAGGGCGTCGCCCTGGTTCACAACCGGCATGTGGTTGACGCCCACCACGTAACCGCTCACCGGCGACTCGAGCCGCACGGCCCGCTCGCCGTAAGGGTCGGCCACGGAGCCGTACACCTGGCCTTTTTCCAGGAACACGCCGTTCTGCACGTGGGCCCGGAACAGGCCCGCGAACCGGGCCCGCAGCCAGGTGTGGCGGCGGCACACGACGGTGGGCTGCGCGGGCGCGGGGCCCGCCGGGGCCATGCCCAGGTGGTGCAGCACCCGCTGCGTGCCCGCCACGGCCAGCTCGATGCCGGGCTCGTCGAGGCGCAGGCTTTCGCCGGTTTCGAACACGATCAGGCGCTTGCCCAGGCGCTGGGCCGCCTCGCGCGCCGAGCCCGGCCGCAGCCCCGCGTGCAGCGTGAACGGGGCCCCGAAGGCGGCGGCCAAGGCGTCGGTTTCGGGGTCGGTGCCCAGCTCGCAGCGCACCTGCGGGTAGTTGGCCCGCGCCGCGCCGCCGGTATGGAAATCAATGCCGTAGTCCATCAAAGGCATGATTTCGCGCATGAAGCGGTGGGCCACCCGGCTGGCCAGCGAGCCGCGCGGCGAGCCCGGAAACGCCCGGTTCACGTCCTTGCCGTCGGGCACTTCGCGGCTAAAATTCAGAAACCCGTAAATGTTGAGAATGGGAATGGCCACCACGGTGCCGCGCGCGGGGTGCAGCAGGTCGCGCCGCAGCATGCGCCGGATGGTTTCGATGCCGTTCACCTCGTCGCCGTGCATGCCGGCCATCAGCAGCAGCACAGGGCCGGGCGCGGTGGCCCGCAGCACGTGCACCGGCACGTCGATGAGCGTGCCCGAGGGCAGGCGCGACACCACGAGCCGCGTGAGCACCCGCTCGCCGGGCAAAATGGTGAGGCCGTTCAGGTAAAGCGGGTCGGGCGGGGGCATCGGGCAAAGGTAGCGGCCGGGGCCCTACGCGGCGGGGGCGTCGGGGGCCTTTTTGTCCTTGGCTTTGCCGCGCTTCTTGCCCACCAGCGCGGCCGTGTAGTCGATGATGCGGCCGGCGATGTCGAGCCGCGTGGCCTTTTCGATGCCTTCCAGGCCGGGCGAGGAATTTACTTCGAGCACCAGGGGCCCGCGCTTGCTTTGCAGCAGGTCGACGCCCGCCACGCCCAGGCCCAGGGCCCTGGTGGCCAGCAGGGCGGCGGCTTTTTCGGCGCGGCTCAGCTTCACGAGGGTGCCCAGGCCGCCGCGGTGCAGGTTCGAGCGGAACTCGCCCTCCTTGCCTTGGCGCTTCATGGCCCCCACCACTTCGCCGTCGACCACGAAAGCCCGTAAATCGGCCCCTTTGCTTTCGGCGATGAACTCCTGCACGATGATGCGGGCCTTGAGGTTGTGGAAGGCTTCGATGACCGACTGCGCGGCCTTGGCGCTTTCGGCCAGCACCACGCCCAGGCCCTGCGTTCCTTCCAACAGCTTGATGATCACCGGGGCCCCGCCCACCTGCTCGATCATGGCGGGCACGTCCTGCGAGAAGTTGGTGAAGGCCGTTTTGGGCATTCCCACCCCGGCGCGGCTCAGGATTTGCATCGAGCGCAGCTTGTCGCGCGAGCGCACGATGGCCTGGCTCTCGACGGCCGTCCGCACTTTCATCATCTCGAACTGCCGCACCACGGCCGTGCCATAAAACGTGACCGAGGCCCCGATGCGCGGCACAATGGCGTCGAAGTGCTCCAGCGGCTGCCCGTGGTAGAGGAGGCCGGGCCGCCCTTTTTCCAGCACCAGGTTGCACTGCAGGTGGTCGACCACCACGGCCTCGTACCCGCGCGCGGCGGCGGCGGCCACCAGGCGCTGGGTAGAGTAAGAGGCGGGTTCCCGCGAAAGGATGGCCAGTTTCATAGACGCAAGGCAAGGATGGGCAGCAGCAAACAGCGGGCGGGCCGTTTGGTTGCCGCCCGTGCCCGCCCCAAATCGCCCGCAAAATACGCCTTACTCAGCTTGGCGGGCGGCGCGGCGGGCGGCGGCCCGCGCCCCGGCCTTGTGCGAGAGGTTGCGCCGGGCCACGTCGACCACGAAGCGGCCCTGCCGCAACAGGCTGCGGCCCAGCAGCACGGGGTATTTCATGTCGGAGCGGTCGGAGAGCGAGAACTCCGCCCAAAACTCCTGGCCGTAGAGCCGCACCACGGCCCCGATGACGTAGCGCTCCTGCACCTCGCCGTTGGACGAGCGGATGTCGCGCAGCCCAAAATCGTCGAACGACAGGTCCTGGCCGTCGAAGCCGGGATGGTCGGGGTCGAGCAGGCGGCCGTGCAGCACGGGCCGGCCGTCGGGGCCGGCTTCCAGCCGGATGTCGGTGCAGTGCAGCGCGCTGGTGTAGGCCCCGGTGTCCACCTTGGCTTCGACGCCTTGCAGGGCAAAAGCCGGAAAATCAACCAGCTCGCGCCGGCCGAGCAGGCGCTTGGGGGGGCGGTTTTTCATGGCGGCTAAGGTAGCGTGGAGTTGGCGAGTGCGCCCGCCGCGCTGCCCGCTAACGGTTTTGCTGCGCGCGCAGCAGCCGCTCGTACTCGCGCTGCGTGCGCTCGTCCTGGCTGTGGCCCGCGTAGGCGGCCACGCCCTGCGTGAGCACGCCAAAGCCCCAGAAGACCGTCGACCAGATGGGCCAGGGCAGAAAATCGTGGACGTGGCGGGGCGCGGTGAGGGCCCATATCGCCCACAAACTGCCGTTGACGAGGCCGTACGTGAGCAGGTGCGCTTGAAATTTGGTGCGGGCTTTGGCCTTTTGCCACAAGTAAGGGTCGCGGGGCTGGGGTTGCATGGCTCGGGTTGGTTGAGATTGGAATAAGTTGATGGCCAAATGTATTCCTGCGCCCACCCCGACGCAATTTTACGTGGCCGAACCGTCGC
>JANXOE010000318.1 GCA_025353745.1 Hymenobacter sp. | reverse complement strand
GGGGGAAGTTAACGAAATTTGGGGAGGCAAAAGTACGGCTTTTTTTGGAAAGACCTCGTGCGCCGGCCGGGCCCCCCCGGCCGGGGGCCCCCGCCGGCCGCAAAGCCCAGCGGGGGCCCCCAGCCGGCGCGCGAGGTCTTTCCAAAAAAAGCCGTACTTTTGCCTCCCCAAATTTCGTTAACTTCCCCCTAAGACTGCCCGGATGGCCATGAAATTGCACGAGTTCAAGTTTGAACTCCCCCAGGAGCTGATTGCCACGCACCCGGCCCGCAACCGCGACGACAGCCGCCTGATGGTGCTGCACCGCGCCACCGGCCAAATCGAGCACCGCGGCTTTAAAGACATTCTCGATTATTTCAGCGAAGGCGACGTGCTGGTGCTCAACGACACCAAGGTGTTTCCGGCCCGCATGTACGGCAACAAGGAAAAAACCGGGGCCACGATCGAGGTGTTCCTGCTGCGCGAGCTGAACAAGGAGCTGCGCCTGTGGGACGTGCTGGTGGACCCGGCCCGCAAAATCCGGGTCGGCAACAAGCTCTATTTTGGCGAGAGCGACATGGTAGCCGAGGTCATCGACAACACCACTTCGCGCGGGCGCACCATCAAGTTTTTGTTCGACGGCTCGGACGAGGATTTCCGCAAGGCGCTGTACGAGCTGGGCGAGACGCCCATCCCGAAGGACGTGCTGAACCGCGAGACCGAGCCCGCCGACAAGGAGCGCTACCAGACCATCTACGCCGAAAACATCGGGGCCGTGGCCGTGCCCGCCGCCGGCCTGCACTTCACCCGCGAGGTGATGAAGCGCATGGAAATCAAGGGCATCGAAACCGCCGCCGTGACGCTGCACGTGGGCCTGGGCACCTTCCGCACGGTGGACGTGGAAGATTTGACCAAGCACAAAACCGATTCGGAGAACTTCATCGTGGAAGCCGCGGCCTGCGCCGTCGTCAACAAGGCCCTCGACGCCAAGAAGCGCGTGTGCGCCGTGGGCTCCACCACGCTGCGGGCCATGGAGTCGGCCGTGTCGGCCAACGCCCGCATGAAGCCCACCCAGGGCTGGACCGACCGGTTCATCTTCCCGCCCCACGAATTCAAAATCGCCAACTGCCTGCTCACCAACCTGCACCGGCCCGAGAGCACGCTCATCATGATTGCGGCCGCCTTCGCCGGCTACCCGCTGCTGATGGAGGCCTACAAGGAGGCCATCAAGGAGAAGTACCGCTTCTTCAGCTACGGCGACGCCATGCTCATTCTGTGAGGAGGGCCCCTGCGGCGAACAAACAAATGAATAAATAAAACAGGAAAGGCCCGGCTGTATTTGCAGCCGGGCCTTTTGCTTTGTTGAATAATCACCCGTTGACGCCCCAACCGCCCGCATCCTTGGCTCCTTCCCCCGTTTCCGTCCCCACTCCTTTGCCCGTGCCCCGTTTTGCCATCCTCGTGGCGGGGGGCACGGGCACGCGCATGGGCGCGGGCCTGCCCAAGCAGTTTTTGCTGCTGCGCGGCGAGCCCGTGCTGCTGCACACGCTGCGCCGCTTCGCCGACCCGGCCCTGGGCGTGGCCGAAACCGTGGTGGTGCTGCCCGCCGACCAGCTGGACGCCTGGCAGGCGCTGTGCCGGGCCCACCGCGTGGCCCTGCCGCACCGGCTGGTGGCCGGGGGCCCCACGCGCTGGGCGTCGGTGAAAGCCGGGCTGGGGGCCCTGGCCGGCCACGCCCAGGGCCTGGTGGCCGTGCACGACGGCGTGCGCCCGCTCGTGAGCGCGGCCGTGGTGGAGCGCACCTACGCCGCCGCGGCCCGGCACGCCGCCGCCGCCGCCGCCGTGGCCCCCAAAGACTCGGTGCGCACCCTTTCGCCGCACGGCTCGGCGGCCCTCAACCGCCAGCGCCTGCGCCTGATGCAGACGCCCCAAACCTTCGAAATCGACCTGCTGCGCCGCGCCTACGCCCTGCCCGAGCTGCCCACCTTCACCGACGACGCCAGCGTGGTGGACGACCTCTGCCGGGTCGAGCTGGTGGAGGGCGACTACCGGAACCTGAAAATCACCACGCCGGAAGATTTGCTGGTGGCGGAAGCGCTGCTCAATGGGTGAATGGGCGAATGACGGCGGTTGAGCCGTTCTTTGCGGGGCGGCGGGGCGTTTGGGCGGCCCCGACGACGCACTTGCTCATTCACGCTTTCGCTTACCCAATGGAATACACCCGCTTGCTCTACGACGTGCGCCCCGACGGCGTGGCCACCATCACCCTCAACCGCCCGGAGGTGTTCAACGCCTTCGACGACCCGCTGAGCTACGAGCTGCAGGACGCCCTGAAGCAGGTGGCCCGCGCCGCCGCCGTGCGCGCCGTGGTGCTCACCGGCGCGGGCCGGGCCTTTTGCTCGGGGCAGGACTTGAAAGCGGCCCAGGAAATAGAGGCGGCCGAGGGCCAGCCCCGCTCCTTCCACGACTCGCTGCACGAGCGCTACAACCCCATCATCCGGGCCATGCGGGCCCTCCCCAAACCCATCATCGGCCGCCTCAACGGCGTGGCGGCCGGCGCGGGCTGCTCGCTGGCCCTGGCCTGCGACGCGCTGGTGGCCAGCACCGACGCTTCGCTGATTGAGGCGTTCGTTAACATCGGCCTGGTGCCGGATTCGGGCTCGTCGTACTTCCTGCCGCGCCTGGTGGGCAGCCTCAAAGCCTTCGAGCTGTGCGCGCTGGGCTCTAAAGTATCGGCCGAGGAGGCGCTGCGCCTGGGTTTGGTGAGCCAGGTGGTGGCCCCCGGGCAGCTCGACGAAGCCACCTACGCCCTGGCCGCCCGCTACGCCGGGGCCCCCACGCGCAGCATCGGCCTCATCAAGCAAATGCTGAACAAGGCCGGGGCCGCCACGCTCGACGAGATGCTCGACTACGAGGCGCACTGCCAGCAGATTGCGGGCGAAACGGCCGACTACCGCGAGGGCGTGGCCGCCTTCGGCGAGAAGCGCAAGCCGGTGTTCGGGGGCGCGTAGCCGGCGGCGGGCGGTTGGCGTATAACCCGGGACCGACCGCGGCGGCGTTGCCGCGGCTTTTTCCGTTCCGCCCATGCCGTTCCTTTCCTCTTCCCTTTCCACGCTGCGGCGCCGGCTGCCGCTGCTGGCCCTGGCCGGGCTGGGGGCCTGCTCGTCGGGCCCCGGCAAAACCGACGACCCCGTGGCCGCCGCCCAGTCCGAAAACACCCAGAAAATTGACAGCGACGCCATCACCAAAAAGCAGCGCGCCGACGCCGATTTCCTGGTGAAAGCCGCCAGCAACGGCCTGCTCGAGCAGGAGCTGGCCAAGCTGGCCCAGGCCCGGGCCGCCACCGTGGCCGTGCGCACCTTCGGGGCCCAGCTGCTGCAAAGCCGCCTGGCGCTGCTCCAGGCGCTGCGCACGCTGGCCGCCGCCAAGCAGCTGGCGGTGCCCGCTGCGCTGGGCAAAGACGAGCAGGAAGCCTACCACGAGGTCAACAAGTACGCGGGCCCCACGCTGGACAAGGAGCTGCTCAAAACCGTGACCCGGGCCCTGAAGCAGGACCGCGACGCGTTCCGCGGCATGCAGCGCGACGCTTACGACGGCGACATCCGGGGCTTCGCGGCCAAGTACGGGGGGGCCCTCGGCCCGCAAATCGACGCCGCCGACGCGGCCGAGGACGCCCTCACCAAATAAGCTCAAGCGTTTGGCTGAAAAGCAGATGAGTCAACTCAAACCCCGCGTTGGCCGTATGGATGGGCATTGTTCTCACCTTACTTTCCTTTTTTATGAAACGCCTGATCCTTCCCGCCCTCGCCGCGGGCCTGTTCGCTTTCAGCGGCTGTAGCAGCAACGCCAACAAGACGACCGCCGACCAGCCCGCCACCACGCCGCCGGCCGAAAACAGCGCCCCGCCGATGGCCAACACCGCCGACACGGCCATGAACCACGCCGCGGCCGGCACCGACGCCATGGCGGCCATGCCCCCGATGAGCGACGCAGCTTTCATGGCCAAGGCCGACGAGGGCGGCCACAACGAGATGGGCCTGAGCAAAGTAGTGCTGATGAAAAACCCGTCGGCCGCCGTTAAAGCCTACGCCAACAAAATGGTGGCCGACCACACCAAGGCCGGCAACGAGCTGATGCCCATCGCCAAAAAGCACGGCGTGAAGCTCAAAGGCATGATGGACGCCGAGCACCAGACCATCCGCGAGCAGCTGATGAAAATGTCGGGCACCGGCCTCGAGAAGAAGTACATGGACCAGATGGTGACCGACCACGAAAAAACGGTGGCCTTGTTCAAAAGCGAAATCGCCAACGGCAAGGAAGGCGACGTGAAAGGCTTCGCCTCCAAAACCCTGCCCGTGATCGAGCAGCACACCGACATGGCCAAAAAAGGCGACAACATGAAAATGTAGGGCCCCCGGCCCGTGCGGCCGAACGCCGAAGCCGTCCTCAATTTTTGGGATGCGCCGGCAAACCGCGGCCTGGCCCGGGCAAACCGCTGCGGCGCTTGCCCCGGCCAGGCCGCTTTTTTTACCTGCTTTCCACCCGCTCCTTTTCCTTTGCCATGAAACGCTCTTTTTTGAACCTGCTCGGGGCCCTCGCGTTGCTGAGCGCCGTTACCAGCTGTAATTCCAAAGACTCGGTCGACCACGCCAAAGACGTGAACGAGGCCAAAGTTGAAAGCGCCGCCGCCACCACCGACCTGGGCAACGCCGAGAAGAAAGGCATGGAATACGACGCCGAGTTTCTCGCCAAAGCGGCCAGCGGCGGCCTGCTGGAAGTGGCGATGGGCAAAGAAGTGCTGCAACGCGCCGTGACGCCCGAAGCCAAGGAATTTGCCCGAAAAATGGTGTCGGACCACGAAAAATCCAACACTGAGCTGAAGGCCCTGGCCGCCAAAAAGAACGTGACCATCCCCGCCACGATGGCCGACGAGCAGAGCAGCATCTATAAGGACGTGCTGGAAAAGAAGGGCGTGCAGCTGGACCAGGAGTACGTGAAGGAGATGATCAAGGACCACAAAGACGACGTGAAGGAATTCACCGACGCCGCGGCCCAGGCCACCGACCCTGAAATCAAAGCCTTCGCTACCAAAAACGTACCGGTGCTCCAGATGCACCTGGATATGGTAACCAAAATCCAGCCCACGGTCGACGCCCGGAAGTAGCCGGCTTCGGGCCCCGGGCCCAAAGCGCGGGCCCCAGCGTTTAAAATGCGCTTGCATTGACCATTTTACGCTTCGCAAGTCCATGGCTGCCCCGCCCAACACCGCCCTCCGCCACCACGACCGCACCGAGTTTCAGCTGGAGCGGCTGATTTTGTTCACCGATGCGGTGTTTGCCATCGCCATCACGCTGCTGGCCATTGACATCAAACTTCCGGAAATGGCAGGCCGCCCCACCGACGCCCAGGTTTGGGAGCAGATGGTCGGGCTGATTCCCAAATTCATCGGCTTTCTGACCGGGTTCGCCGTCATTGCCCTCTACTGGATGGCGCACCACCGAATTTTTCGATTCTTGCGCAATTACGATGGCAAAATACTGTGGCTCAACGTGTTGTTTTTGCTCTTCATCGTGTTGATGCCGTTTTCATCGGGGCTTTTCAGCTCGTAC
>JANXOE010000288.1 GCA_025353745.1 Hymenobacter sp. | reverse complement strand
CAGGCAACCTTTTTCGGCCCGTTGGCCTTATCCTTTTCGAATTACTCAACCAGCATGGCCAAAGCACGAACCGTTTTTTTCTGCCAGAGCTGCGGGGCGCAGTCGGCCAAGTGGATCGGGCGCTGCCCGGCCTGCGGCGAGTGGAACACCTACGTGGAGGAAGTGGTGCAGAAGGAAACCGCCGCCACCACCACCGGCCAGTGGAAGCCCGCCAGCACCGTGCCCGGCAGCAGCCTCGGCAAAGCCGCCAAGTCGGTGCCGCTCGGCGACATCGTGGCCGAAGACGAGCCCCGCATCTTCACCCCCGACGGCGAGCTGAACCGCGTGCTGGGCGGGGGCCTGGTGCCGGGCTCCATCGTGCTCATCGGCGGCGAGCCGGGCATCGGCAAGAGCACGCTCATGCTGCAAATTGCGCTGGGCTTGCGGCAATTGCGCGTGCTCTACGTGAGCGGCGAGGAAAGCGAGGCGCAAATCAAGATGCGCGCCGAGCGCCTGGCCGACGGCCAGCACCCGGGCTGCTACATCCTCACCGAAACCAACACCCAGAACATCTTCCGCCAAATTGACCAGGTGCGGCCCAACCTGCTCGTCATCGACTCCATCCAAACCATGCACTCGACGCTGGTCGAGAGCGGGGCCGGCAGCGTGAGCCAGGTGCGCGAGTGCACCGCCGAGTTCCTCAAGTTTGCCAAGGAAACCGGCACGCCGGTGCTGCTCATCGGCCACATCACGAAGGACGGCAGCATCGCGGGCCCCAAGATTCTGGAGCACATGGTGGACACGGTGCTGCAGTTTGAAGGCGACCGCCACCTGAGCTACCGCATCCTGCGCACCACCAAAAACCGCTTCGGCAGCACCTCGGAGCTGGGCATTTACGAGATGCAGGGCGACGGCCTGCGCCAGGTGAGCAACCCTTCGGAAATCCTGCTCTCGCAGCGCGGCGAAAGCCTGAGCGGCATGGCCATCGGGGCCACCCTCGAAGGCAACCGGCCCCTGCTGGTGGAGGTGCAGGCCCTGGTGACGCCCGCCACCTACGGCACGCCCCAGCGCAGCAGCACCGGCTTCGACGCCAAGCGCCTGCAAATGCTGCTGGCCGTGCTCGAAAAGCGCAGCGGCCTGCGCCTGGGCCAGCACGACGTGTTCCTGAACATCGCCGGGGGCCTGCGCCTCGACGACCCGGCCCTGGACGCGGCCGTGTGCGCGGCCGTGGTGTCGTCGCTGCACGACGTGCCCATTCCCGGCGACGTGTGCCTGGCCGCCGAGGTGGGCCTGAGCGGCGAAATCCGGGCCGTGAGCCGCCTCGACCAGCGCCTGGCCGAGGCCGCCAAGCTGGGCTTCCGCGAGATGTACGTCTCGCAGTTCAACGGCAAGAACCTCGACCTGGCCCGCGCCGGCCTGCGGGTGCAGCCCGTGGCCCGGCTCGACGAAGTGCTCAACGGGCTGTTCGGCTAGCGCCGGGCAACGGCCGCGGGGCCGGGCCCCGGCCCGGAGCCGCGCCGGCAGGGCCCCGAATCCGGGCACTTAATATAACTAAAAGACGGTACAGCAAGTATAGAAATAAGAAAAAATAAGCTGGGGCCTAGAATTGCATTTTATGTACCGGATAGCCGTATCTTCGGTTTATGAATAGGCTTTTCCCGTGAAATAAGAAGTTATTATTAACTACTTTTTCCTGGTAATTTCTCAATTGTGGGGCTTGTTTTCTTGGCTATGTCTACTTTTTTCAACTTAAGATTCAGTCGGCTTTGGGTACTGCCGCTGGTGTTTGGCCCGCTGCTGGGCCACGCCCAGAGCGCGGCCCCGGCCGCCGTTTCGGGCCCCGGCACCGCCGTGCTGACCGGGCGCGTGAGCGGCTCCAAAACCGACTCGGTGGCCGTGTCGCTGCGCGACAGTCCCCTCGACCCCAAAGAGCGCATCGTGCGGGCGGCCCTCTCCAGCCACGGCGAGTTCCGGCTGACCATCCCGGTCAACGGGGCCACCAAGGCCGATTTGGTATACGGCGACGACGTAGCCCCGCTCTTCCTCGACGCCGGCACCGACCTGGACGTGCGCTTCAAGGGCGAGGCCATGGCCAGCACGCTCAAGTTCAAGGCCAACAACGTGCCCACGGGCTTTTCCACCAAAATGCGCAACAGCGGCAACCTGAACGGGGAGCAGCTGCACCGCCAGCAGGCCGCCAACGCCAACGCGTACCTGGCCGAGGCCGACGAGCAGTTTGTGGAAAACGACGGCTTCCAGGTGCTGCCCGACAACGTGCAGCTTTACGAAGCGCCGTTTTTGTCGTTTCTGGATTACCGCCGCAAGCACGAGAGCGAGTTTTTGGAGGACCGTGCCGGCAAGGAATCCTTCACGCCAGAATTTTACCAGTACGCCAAGGCCGAGATTGCCTACGCCTACGCCAACGACCGCCTCACCTTTCAGGACCTGCGCGAACAAGTGGTGAGCACCGAGGGCCGCCTGAAGATGACGCCCACCTACTACGATTTTCTGAACGACCCGGCGCTCATCAACAACCCCGACGCCGCGCAGAGCGAGCTGTACCACGAGTTTTTGGTGAACTACCTGCACTACGCGGCCGCGGCCGCCAACCACCAGCGCGCCGACCCCGATTTCTATACCTACGCGTTTGCCCTGGCCGGCAAGCAGCTCACGGGGGGCATCCGGCCCATCATCCAGGGCCGCGTGCTGGAAGAATCGTTCCGGTTCGGCCACGTAAAATACTCGGCCGCCATGCTGGCCGAATTTCACAGCGCCGACCCGCGCAGCAAGTACTACCCGGTGCTGCAAGCCGATTTCAACCTGCACAAAGACTTCGCCATCGGCGCGCCGGCCCCCAACTTCCGCCTGCCCGCGGCCACCGGCGACTCGGTGAACCTGCACGATTTCACCGGCAAGCTGGTGTACCTGAACTTCTGGAAATCGACCAACGGCTTGTCGCTGCGCGACCTGGTGTACGCCCAGGACCTGATTCACCGGTTCGAAAACAAGAACATCGTGTTCATCAACATCGCCCTCGACGAAAACGAGCTGGCCTGGCGGCAGCTGGTGAAAGCCAAGAGCCTGCCCGGCGTGCAGGTGAGGGCCCCCAAGGGCGGCCTGCGCTCGGCGGTGGCCAAGTCCTACGCCGTGCAGGAAGTGCCGGCCTACTTCCTCATCGGCGAGGACGGCACCTTCCTCAACACCAAGCCCAAGCGCCTGAGCAGCCGCGCCGCCGTGGACGAAATCAACCAGGCGTTTGGCAAAGCCAGCACCTACACCAGCTCGCTGGGAACCCTCAAATAAGCGCGGCGCTGGGGGCCCCGGCCGCGTAACTTTGTTTAGACGACGGAAGCCCGTACGCTTCCGTCGTCTTTTTTATAAGCGCCCCGCCCATGCACCCCCTCCTCGCCGACGGCCTCAACGTGCTGTCGAAAACCACGCCCCGCCGCCTCTGGAACGCCGCCCAGGTGGTGGGCTCCTACCTGCTGAGCAAGGCCACCGGCCGGGCCCGCCACCGCGGCCTGCCGCTGGCCCTCAGCTTCGAGCCCACCACGAGCTGCAACCTGCGCTGCCCGGAGTGCCCCAGCGGCCTGCGCTCGTTCACGCGGCCCACCGGCATGCTGGCCGACGCGCTGTTCAAGAAGACCATCGACGAGGTGGCGAGCCGGCTCTGGTACCTGATTTTTTACTTTCAGGGCGAGCCCTACCTGCACCCGCACTTCCTGGAGCTGGTGAAATACGCGGCCGACAAGGGCATTTACACCGCCACCAGCACCAACGCCCACTACCTCACCGACGACAACGCGCGCCGCACGGTGGAAAGCGGCCTCGACCGCCTCATCATCTCGCTCGACGGCACCACCCAGGACGTGTACCAGCAGTACCGCGTGGGCGGCAAGCTGGAAAAAGTGCTCGAAGGCACGCGCAACATCGTGCGCTGGCGCAAGGAGCTGAAATCGAGCACGCCGCGCGTCATCTTCCAGTTTTTGGTGGTGGGCCCCAACGAGCACCAGATTGCCGACGCCAAAGCCCTGGCCCAGGCCATGGGCGTGGACGACGTGTGGTTCAAAACGGCGCAGATCTACGACTACCAGCACGGCTCGCCCCTCATCCCCACCATCGACTACTACTCGCGCTACCAGAACAACGGCAACGGCACCTGGCGCCTGAAAAACCGCCTCCTCAACCACTGCTGGAAGATGTGGCACTCGTGCGTCATCACCTGGGACGGCCTGGTGGTGCCCTGCTGCTTCGACAAAGACGCCGAGTACCGCCTCGGCGACTTGCAGCAGCAGAGCTTTACCAGCCTCTGGCAGGGCCCCAAGTACCAGGGTTTCCGCCAGGCCCTGCTCAAGGGCCGCGACCAGGTAGAGATGTGCCGCAACTGCACCGAGGGCACCAAAGTGTGGGGATGAGGCACACAAGCGAAGGAAAAGGCCGTCGTGCTTATCCGGCGTCCGCGCAGATAAGCACGACGGCCTGGGGGCCCTACGACTGCCGGCCTTCTTCGCGGCCGGGCTTCGGGCTGCCGCTGCTGTTGCCGGGGTTGGCAATGGAGTCGCGCATTTCCGTGTCGGCCTGCACGTTGCGCATTTTGTAGTAATCCATGATGCCCAGGTTGCCGCTGCGGAACGCCTCGGCGATGGCCCGGGGAATTTCGGCTTCGGCCTCGACCACCTTGGCCTTGGCTTCCTGGGTTTTGGCGCGGTATTCCTGCTCCATGGCCACGGCCATGGCGCGGCGCTCCTCGGCGCGGGCCTCGGCCACGCGCAGGTCGGCGCTGGCCTGGTCGGTCTGGAGCTTGGCGCCGATGTTTTCGCCGATGTCGATGTCGGCAATGTCGATGCTGAGAATCTCGAACGCCGTGCCCGCGTCCAAGCCCTTGTGCAGCACCAGCTTGGAGATTTTGTCGGGGTTTTCCAGCACTTCCTTGTGCGACACCGACGAGCCGATGCTCGTCACGATGCCTTCGCCCACCCGGGCCAGAATGGTTTCCTCGCCGGCCCCGCCCACGAGCTGCGAGATGTTGGCCCGGACCGTGACGCGGGCGATGACGATGAGCTGGATGCCGTCCTGGGCCACGGCGGCCACGTTGGGCGTGTTGATAACCTTGGGGTTAACGCTCGTCGTGACGGCCTCGAACACGTTGCGGCCGGCCAGGTCGATGGCCGTGGCCTGCTTGAAATCGAGCGGAATGTTGGCCTTGTCGGCCGAAATCAGGGCCTTGATGACGCTGGGCACGTTGCCGCCGGCCAGGTAATGGGTTTCGAGGTCGTCGGCCGTCAGTTGCAGGCCGGCCTTGGTGGAGGTAATCAACGAGTTGACGATCAGCGACGGCGGCACCTTGCGCACCCGCATGAAGGCCAGCTGCAGCAAGCTCACCCGCACCCCCGAAAACAACGCCGTGATCCAGAGGCTGATGGGAAAGAAGTACAGCACCACCAGCAGCGCCACGGCCACCACGGCGAGGGGAAAGAAGGGAAAGTTCATGGCCGTAAGGTAGGGCAAATTCCGGGGCCCTGCCCCAGCTAAAAAGGGCCCGCCGCGTTGCGCAGCCGGCCCTTCTTTTTCTGCGGGCTTTCTCGCCCGCGCCGCGCCTACGCCGGCACTGCCTCGCGGGCGGGGGCCGGCTGGCCCGCGGCTTTGGCCACCTTCGCCGGCACCACCGTCACCACCACGTACTTCGACCGGGGCGTGTTGCTCACCTTGGCCACGCTGCCGATGGGCACCAGCGGGTTGGCTTCGGGGAAATAGGCGGCCACGTTGCCCTTCGGAACGTCGTAAGGCACGGCCACGAACTTCTCCACCGTGCGCTCTTCGCCCTCGTGGTGGCTGGTGATGTCAATCAAATCCTTGGCTTTGAGGCCCCGGTCGGCCAAGTCCTCGGCGTTCATGAACAGCACCCGCCGCTCGCCGTGGACGCCCCGGTAGCGGTCGTTGTACTCGTAGATGGTGGTGTTGAACTGGTCGTGCGCGCGCACGGTCGTCAGCACCAGCTGGCCGGGCTCCAGCGGGTACTTTTCCAGCTCCGTGGTCGTGAAGTTGGCCTTGCCGTTTTTGGTGGTGAACTTCCGTTCCCGGGGGCCGTTGGGCAGGTAGAAGCCGCCGGGCCGCCGCAGCTTATCGTTGAAGTGCTCAAAGCCCGGAATCACGCGGGCGATGTGGTCGCGGATGACGTCGTAGTTTTCCGTCATGGCCACCCAGTCGGCGATGTCGGTTTTCTCGCCCAGGGTGGCGATGGCCACGCCGCTCAGAATGGCGACTTCGCTCATCATCTGGCCGGGCAGCGGCACGAGCACGCCCCGGTTCTGGCTCACCACGCCCATCGAGTTTTCGCAGGACGTCATCTGGTGCCCCGATTTCTGCATGTCCACGTCGGCGTGCGTGAAGCAGGGCAGCAGCAGGCCGGTTTCGCCGGTGGTGAGGTGGCCCCGGTTGAGCTTGGTGCCCACGTACACCGTCAGCTTCTGCTTGCGCATGCCTTCGGCGATGACCTCGGTGTCGGGGCCGGCGGCGAGCAGGTTGCCGCCCAGGCCAAAGTACACCTTGGTTTTGCCCCGGTACATGGCCCGGATGGCGTCCACGGTGTCGTAGCCGTGCTCGTAGGGGGGGGTGAAGTTGAATTCTTTGCCGAGCGCATCCTGGAACTCCTTGGTGGGCTGCTCCCACACGCCCATGGTGCGGTCGCCCTGCACGTTGGAGTGGCCGCGCACCGGGCAGGTGCCCGCGCCGGGCTTGCCGATGGCCCCTTTCATCAGGTGCAGGTTCACAAGCTCCTGAATCGTTTGCACACCCTGGCGCTGCTGCGTCAGCCCCATGGCCCAGCACGAAATAATTTTCTGCTTGTTGGCCAGCAAGTTAGCGGCTTCCAGCAGCCGGTCGCGGCCGATGCCGCTCAGCTCCTCAATGTCTTCCCACGACGTGTTGCGGATGTTTTGCTCGAACGACTCAAAGCCCTCGGAGTATTTATCGATGAAAGGTCGGTCCACCACCTGCCCGGGGTTGCGGTCTTCGGCCTCGAACAGGTGCTTCATGATGCCGCGCAGCAGGGCCATGTCGCCGTCGATGCGCACTTGCAGGAACACGTCGGTGATGGGCGTGCCGTCGCCCAGCAGGGCCCCCAGCGCCTTGAGGGGGTTCATGAAGTCCTGCGGGTTCTTAAAATGGTTGAGGCCGGCTTCGATCAACGGGTTCACACTGATGATTTTGGCCCCGTTGCGCTTGGCTTTTTGCAAAGCCGTGAGCATGCGCGGGTGGTTGGTGCCCGGGTTTTGCCCGATGACGATGATGACTTCGGCCTCGTAGAGGTCGTTGAGCGTCACGGAGCCTTTGCCCAGGCCCAGGGTGGTGCTCAGGGCCGCGCCGCTGCTCTCGTGGCACATGTTGGAGCAGTCGGGCAGGTTGTTGGTGCCGAACTGCTTGGCAAACAGCTGAAAAAGAAAGGCCGGCTCGTTGGGCACTTTGCCCGACGTGTAGAATACGGCCTCGTGGGGCGACTCCAACGCGTTCAGCTCGTCGGCGATGAGCTGGAACGCTTCGGGCCATTCGATGGGCTCGTAGTGGGTGCCGCCGGGGCGCTTCACCATGGGGTGCGTGAGGCGGCCGGCGTTGTTCTGGTCGCGGTCGGACATGCGCGAGAGCTCCACCAGGCTGTGCCGGGCAAAAAACGCGGGCCCCGCCGCCTTGTCGTCCGCATCCGAGGCGAGGGCCTTGGCGCCGTTCTCGCAAAACTCGGCCACCGAGCGGTGCACGTCGGGGTCGGGCCAGGCGCAGCTCGAGCAGTCGAACCCGTCCTTCTGGTTCATGTGCAGCAAGCCCTTGGTGCCGCGGCCCACCCCGCCCTCGGTCCAGCTGAACTCCATGGACTTGATGACCGCCGTGACGCCCGCCGCCACCTTGGCGCGGGCCTCCAGCTTGAGGCCGGTCAGCGCGTCGAAGGGCTGGGCCAGCACCGGATGCAAAAACTTAGCATTGGCCACCTCCGGGGCCGGGATGTGGGTCTGGTCCCGCGCCGCCTGCGGGTCGGGGCGGTAGTGGTCGGGCGCGGGGGCCGCGCCCTGGTCGGGCCGCTCGCCGCTTTTGGGCACGTTGGTTTCCGCGGCTTGCTGGCCGGATTTGCCGGCTTGGCTGGGGTCGGTTTTGGGAGAATCTTCCATGGCGAAGGAGGCGGGACGAGGGCGGGAATTGTAAATTAAAAACCTGTCGGCGCGCTAGTGGCGGCAGTCCAAATCTTTCTCTACCAAGATACGCAAAAGCGGTGCGCCGGCCAGGGCCACGCGCTCCGAAAAGCCGTTCTGGTCGGTGCCGGTCCAGGCGTCGGCCAGGGCGGCGGGCACCAGCACCGTGAGGGCCCCGGGGGCGTAGCGCACGCGCACGGCGGCCGGCGCGTCGGCCGCCGTGCGCTCCAGGGCGTAGGTGAGC
>JANXOE010000041.1 GCA_025353745.1 Hymenobacter sp. | reverse complement strand
CTCACCGGCATTCCCGAAGCCGCCTGGCGCTACCGCCTCGGCAACCGCTCGGCCCTGGAGTGGGTGCTCGACCAGTACAAGGAGCGCACCCCCAAAGACCCCACCATCCGCGCCCACTTCGACACCTACCGCTTCGCCGATCACGCCCCCGTCGTGGCCGACCTGCTGGCCCGCGTGTGCACCGTGAGCGTCGAAACCATGCAAATCGTGGCCGCGCTGGCCGCGCAGTCGCCGCTGCGGCCGGGGGCATGAGCTACTAATTCGGGTTCGGGCAACGAATTATTAAACCCCCTTCTTCGACACGCAAAAAGCCCCGCGCACCAATCGGTACGCGGGGCTTTTCTTAATAGTCAGGCAATCGGCGAACGGGGTAGAGACGCGACCCTTGGCGTCTCCGGGAACGCGCCGTCAGGCTCCAGCGGGCAGGCCTCGTTCAACGCCGAGACGCGAAGGGTCGCGTCTCTACCCCGTTCGCGCCGTAGGATTTCTAGCGGCGGCGGCGGGGCTTTTCTTCTTCCTCGTCCTCGTCGTCGTCTTCCCCGAAGGTGGGCATGGTGAACATCGAGGCCAGCAGGTCTTTGAACTGGGCCCCGGCGGTGAGGCGGTTGCGCGAAATCAGGCTGTGCTCGGCCAGGCCGTGCAGCAGGAACTCCATCAGAAAGTACGTGGTGTCGGCGTCTTCCTTGGGGTGCAGCTCGGTCACGATGTCGCGCAGGCCGGGCACCTGGTCGAGGGCGGCGTGGTAGGCGGCCGCGGGCGTGTCGTAGAGCAAGTCCAGGGTGTGGCCGTTGCCGAACCACTCCTGCACCGTTTTGTAGGGCGAGGGCCGGTTTTTGAGCTTCTTGGCCTTGTCCGGGTCGGGGAAGTACTGCAAAAACAGGGTGCGGATGGCCTTGCCCATGAGCTTTTCGGCCACGATGCCGGCCCCCTCCTGCTCGCCTTCGTACACGAGCTCCACCTTGCCGGTGATGGCCGGCACAGCCGAGATAAAGTCGCCCACGCGCACGTAGGTGTGCTTTTCGCCGTTGATGAGGGCCCGGCGCTCGGCCCCGGCCACCACCTGCTCGTAGGCCGAGATGGTGAGGCGCGCCGACACGCCGCTCTTGGCGTCGACGAACTCCGAGCCGCGGGCCTCCACGGCCACCTGCTCCACCAGGTCGTGGGTGATTTCGTTGGTTGTCACCATCCCTTTCTGGTCCTCTTTGATGCGGGCCTCCTGCTTGGTGATGCGCTTGCCCACCTCGATGGATTTGGGGTAGTGGGTGATGATCTGGGCGTCGATGCGGTCCTTGAGCGGCGTCACAATCGAGCCCCGGTTGGTGTAGTCCTCCGGGTTGGCCGTGAACACGAACTGGATGTCGAGCGGCAGGCGCACCTTGAAGCCGCGGATCTGGATGTCGCCTTCCTGCAAAATATTGAACAGCGACACCTGGATGCGGGCCTGCAAGTCGGGCAGCTCGTTGATGACGAAAATGCCGCGGTGGGCCCGCGGGATGAGCCCGAAGTGGATCACCCGCTCGTCGGAATACGGCAGCTTGAGGGTGGCGGCCTTGATGGGGTCGGCGTCGCCGATGAGGTCGGCCACGCTCACGTCGGGCGTGGCGAGCTTCTCGGTGTAGCGGTCGTTGCGGTGCATCCAGGCCACGGGCGTGGCGTCGCCTTTCTCGGCAATCAGGTTTTTGGCAAACACCGAGAGCGGCTGCAAGGGGTCGTCGTTCAACTCGGAGCCTTCCACGACGGGCATCCATTCGTCGAGCAGGTTGACGAGCAGGCGGGCGATGCGCGTTTTGGCCTGCCCGCGCAGCCCGAGCAGGTTGATGTGGTGCCCGGCCAGAATGGCGCGCTGCAGCTCGGGAATCACGGTTTCGTCGTAGCCAAAAATGCCGGGAAAAACCTCTTCTTTGACGCGCAGCTTCCGGATCAGGTTTTCGCGCAGCTCTTGTTTAACGGTGCGGGGTTTATAGCCACTGGCGCGAAGCTGGCCCAGGGTGCGAATGGTTTCGTGTTGCATAAGGGCGGGTAAAGGGAAAAGGGCTTCCCAGGTTGTTTAACTGCGAACAGCGGGCGGAGGTTCAAGAGAATAAGCGCGGCCCCGGGGCCCCAAGGGCGAGTTTAGCGAAGCGCAACTCATGCCGTCTGTGATGGGGAGGCTGCGCCTGCCCTGCCGCGAAGCGGCGATGCGGGGCCGTGCCGTTCTAAGGAATCGTTCTATGCGAGGCGCAGCCTCGCCCGAAAGGCCGGCACGGGTTACGCTTCGCTAAACTCGCGCCAGGCAGGACATAAATCGTCTACAGCGTCTTCCGGCGGTTCTTCTTGTAGTCCTCAAATACTAAGTGGCCCAGGCCTTTCAGGCCGCTGTAATAGGCTTTGCCCTGGTTCACCTCCGTAAACTCCTCCACAAACTGCTGGAGGTAGGGGTCGGAGGTGATCATGAACGTGGTGATGGGGATTTTTACGCGGCGGGCGGCGGCGGCAATGTTCAGCGTCTTGTTCACCACCTTGCGGTCGAGGCCGAAGCTGTTTTTGTAGTAGCCGTTGCCCTCTTTGAGGCAGGTGGGCTTGCCGTCGGTGATCATGAAAATCTGCTTGTTGGGCGTCTTGCGCTTGCGCAGCAGGTCCATCGCCAGCTCCAGGCCGGCCACGGTGTTGGTGTGGTAGGGCCCCACTTGCAGGTAGGGCAGGTCCTTCACCTCAATCTGCCAGGCGTCGTTGCCGAACACGATGACGTCGAGGAAATCCTTGGGGTATTTCTGCTTCACCAGCTCGGCCAGGGCCATGGCCACCTTTTTGGCGGGCGTGATGCGGTCCTCGCCGTAAAGAATCATCGAGTGCGAGATGTCGATCATGAGCACCGTGCTGGTCTGGCTCTTGTGCTCGTTTTCGCGCACTTCCAAGTCGCCCTCGGTCAGCAGGAAGTCATCGCCGTCCATGCCGTGGTTGAGCTGGGCGTTGCGGATGGACTCGGTCATCTGGATCTGCTCGAGCGAGTCGCCGAAGCGGAATTCGCGCAGATCGGTGCTTTGCTCGTCGCCCTGCCCGGTGTGGGGCGTGCGGTGGTTGCCGGTGTTGCTCTTTTTGAGCTTGCCAAAAATCTCCTCCAGGGCCGACTTGCGGATGCTCTGCTCGGACTTGGCGGTGATTTTGAACTCTCCCTTTTTCTGCTCGTCTTCGTCGATGTAGCCTTTTTTCTTCAGGTCGTCGATGAAGTTGCCCATGCCGTACTGGTCGTCGGTGAGGCCGTACTGCTTGTCGAGCTCGTTGAGCCACGAAAGGGACTCGCCCACGTCGCCGCTGGTGATGGTGACGAGCTGCATAAACAGCTTAAACAGCGACTCAAACCCTTTTTCGGGCTGGTCTTCGGGTACGAAATCGCGGAAGCGGAAGCCAGTGGCCATAGGTTCAGGAGGAAGGAGAATGGGCCGCCAAAACAACGCCCGCGGCGGCAATGTTCATTCAGTGCAAACGCTTCGCTAGAAGCTTTGAAAATGCCGTTTCCGGGCGCGGCGGGGAAACCGGGGCCCCTCGACCCCGATTCCGCGCCGCGCCCGGAAACGGCAACCCGCACTGTTCAACCCACCAACTTCCCGCCCCATGAAAGCCATTTGGAACAATACCGTCGTGGCCGAAAGCGACAACACCGTCGTCATCGAGAACAACCACTACTTCCCGGCCGATTCCATCAAGAAGGAGTTTTTCGAGGACAGCATCGCCCACACGTCCTGCCCGTGGAAAGGCGAGGCCAGCTACTACTCGCTGCGCGTGAACGGCGAGCTGAACAAAGATGCCGCCTGGTACTACCCCACGCCCAAGGACGCCGCCAAAGGCATAGCCGGCCGCGTGGCGTTCTGGAAAGGCGTAAAAGTCAGCTAGTCAGCCCGCTCTTTTCAGCGAACAGCCGCTCCGCTGGCCCGATTAGGCTAGCGAAGCGGCTGTTCGCTGTCAGCTGAAAAAGGTCAGGAAATCCACTTGAATTTGTATTCCAGCTTGGGCACGGCCATGCGGTCGCTCACGCGGCGCAGGCGGGCGGGCAGGGCCATCACGTAGTCGCGGGCCTTCTCGGCGGGGCCGGTGAGGCCCCCGATGCCGGCAATTTTCCAGTCGGCAATGAGCGTGTCGAGGATGTCGGTGTAGTCGGCGCTGGTGTAGACGCCCAGGCGCTGGGCGGCGTCGGTGAAGTGGCCGAAGGTTTTGCCCATGTCGATGCCCAGCTCGCGCATGTAGTGGGCCGGCATCACGATTTTCTTGCGCATCATGTCTTCGAAGGCCAGCATCATCTCGCTGGGGTCGACCTCGAAAATTTTCTCCACGAAGGTTTTGTAGGCGCGGGCGTGGCGGTTTTCGTCGCCGGCAATCATGCCGCAGATTTTGGAGAGGCCGTCGTCGCCGGCGGCGCGGGCGAGCTGGCCCACGCGGCGGTGCGAGATGTTGGTGGCCATTTCCTGGTAGCTCGTGTACACGAAGGCCCGGTACGGGTCGTGGGCCGTGCCCAGGTCGAAGCCGTCGTTGATGAGGTACTGGGTGCTCACCTCAAACTCGCGCATGTTCACGCGGCCGCAGAGGTAGAGGTAGCGGTTGAGCAGGTCGCCGTGGCGGTTTTCCTCGGCCGTCCAGCCCCGAATCCACTGCGCCCAGCCGTTGTCGCGGTCGCGGTTCAGGTCGTCGAGCTCGTGGAACCACGCCTCGTAGTTGGGCAAGGCCTCCTCGGTGATGGTGTCGCCGATGAGCACGGCCAGCAGGTCGTAGCTCAGGTTGCCGGCTTTTTCACGCAGGTCTTTTACCTCGCTGAAGAACGTGTCGCGGCGGGCATCGGGCAGGTAATCCGCGGGCTGCCAGCTGTCTTCCACCTTCTTGAGGAAGCTGTAGATGTTTTCTTTAACAAAGCTTTCGAGGTGTTGCAAGACCTCGCTGCGCGAAATCATCGTAGAACTAAGCATTGGGCAGGAAAGCGAATTTGTGAGGTTGAAGTGAAGCAACAATTTTCGTGCTGCAAAGGTCCATTGCCGTCCCCCTGAGGGGGGTACAATATTATGGCCTATGGTATGTTTTACGGCTTATAAGTTCGCTTGGATGTGACTTGGTCAGGAAAATTATAGCCCGGGGTAATAGAAGCGCAGGGTTGAATCGGTGGCCAGCGCCGGGCCGGGCCGCAAGGCCCATTCCGGGCCGGCGGCGGGCCGCCGCGCCGCCGCGCCAAGCCACGCCGCCTCGGGCGCCGCCAAGACCCAGGCCACGGGTCCGGGGGGGTGGCGGGCCAGGCGGCGCAGGGCATCGGCCTGGCCGGGGGCCCCGGTGAGGGCGCGGCACAGGGCCCGCTGCGAGGCGTCGTGCGCGGGCCAGCCGCTGAGGGATAGCACCGGGCCCGGGCCCAGGGTGTAAGCGCAAAAGGGCGAGAGGCTTTTGAGCAGGTCGGTGGTGCCGGCCAGCACCCGGACCCGGCCCGCGGTGCGGTGGGCCAGCTCGGCCAGGGTGCGCGCGTGGCGGGCCTGCTCCTGCCCAAGCACTTGGCAGCGGTGCACGGTTTTGACGCCGTAGGCCGCGAGCACCAGGGCCCCCACGGCCAGCGCGTAGCGATGGCCCGGACGGCGGCCAAAAGTTGCCGCCCACGGCGCGGCGGGCGGGCCGCTCAGCAGGAAAACCAGGTTGTTCAATAGCCAGAAATCGAGCAGCGGCAGGGCGAGGCGGGGCGGCAGCTTCAGCGCGCCCGCGAAGGCGAGCAGGGCCCCCGCGAAGCCCGCCTGCACCCACCAAAACCAGCCGCTGCCCCCGCGTCGGCGCGCCCACAGGGCCCCGCTCGCGGCCAGGGCCAGCAGCAGCGGGAAGTAGTCGCGCCCCAGCAGCGGCAGCCGCGCCCACAGCTTGGCCGGCACCGTGCGCCCGAAGAAAACGGCGGGATCGAAGCGATAGGCGCGGCGGTAGAGAGCGGGGCCGATGGCGGTGGAGTCGCCGAGCAGCCACAGGCGCGTGGCGGCCACCCCAAGGCTGTCGGCGGCGGTGCGCGGGGCGGGCTGCAACTGATCGAAATCGAGCACGCGGGCCAGGTAGCCGTCGAGGGCCCCGGTGCGGGCCTGGGCCGGCGTGCGGAGTCCCGCAGCACCGGCACCGGCCAGCACCAGCAGCAGGGCCCCGCCGAGCAGCACGGGAGCGGCCCGGCGCCAGCCCCCGGCCAGCAGCAGCGCCGCCGGCACCACGGCCCCAAAACCCAGCAGCGCCAGGCTGGGGCGCATCAGCCAGGCGGCCCCCAGGCCGGCGAGGCCCCCGGCCAGCGCCCCCCGCCGCCCCGGCCGCTGTGCCGCGAACAGCACCGCCGCCCCGGCCAGCAGCACCGCCACGCGCACGTAGCTGAACCATAGCCAGTGCTCTAGCCAAGCCACGAAAAAAAAGCCCGCGAGGGCCAGCCCCACCGCCGCCGGCCGCAGGTGCGGGCGAAAAAGCCGGTCGAGCACGGCAAAGAGGAAGGCCGTGGCCGCGGCCAGCAAGCCGCCCAGCAGCAGCCCAAACCACGGGACGCCCGGCGCCGCCGCGTACAGCGCCGCCAGCGCGTGGCCGTAGCCGGTAAAGTACAGCGGCACCGACGGCACCGGCCCGGCCGCCAACACCCCGGAAAACAGCCACGCCAGCGAGGTGTCGTCGCTGGCTTCGTAATAGCTGCCCAGGCCGGCCACCGTGGCCAGTACCAGGGCCAGCGGCAGCCCCCCCACGCGGGCGAAAAGCATGGAACGGGAGGGCCCCGGCCCGGCGGGCGCAGGCGCCACGCGGCGCGGCGGCATCAGGCCTGCCAGAAGCGCATTTCGAGCGAAATGCGGGTGGCGTCCTCGTTGTGGTTGGCGGCGCCGCCGTGCAGCAGGTAAGGCGAAAACACCAATACTTCGTCGGGGCCCGGGTGGGGGCGCACGGCCGCCAGGGGCACGCGGCTGCTTTTGGCGCCCGGCACGCGGTAGGGCGCGCCGTGGTAGAGGGCCCCGGCGGCCGTGCGCTCGACCACGCTTTCAGGCCAGTGGTGGCTGCCCGGCACCAGGCTCAGGGACGACGCAGCGGTGCTGCCGGCCACGGGCGCGTAGATGTTGAGCGCGCCCCGGTAGCGCGGCATCCAGGCGTCGCGGTGCAAGGGGTTGTGGTCGGCCCGGCCCGGCCGCACGATGCGCAAGTGGAACACCTGCTCGCGGGTGTGGGGGTTGCGGGCTTGCACCGGCCGGCCGCACAGGGCCCCCACGCGGGCTTCGAGCAGGCCAGCGGGCACGGGCAGCTCTTCGAGGGAATACTCTTTGGTGTGCGCAATCACGGCCAGGTGCCGGGCCTGGTCGCCGGCGATGAGCCGGTGGTAGTGCGCCACATCGAAATCATCGGGCGCGTCCAGGCCGGCGCGGCGCAGGGCCGTGCGCAGCAGCCCGGCCAGGCCGGCGCGCAGGGCCCCGGTGGGCCCCGCCCCAAGCCAGGGCGCCACCACGAAACCCGCGGCTGCCCAGGGAGTCCCGGCGGTCAGGTCGGGGTCGGCGGCCAGCAGCACCTGGTCGTCGGCGGGCAGGCTGGGGCCCTCGACGCCAGCAAACAGGTTGAGATCGAACATAGGCGCGGGCTTCGGCGAAAGACAAATAAGCAGGGCCCCAAAGGTAGTCGACCGGCCTACGAATCAGCCCGCCGGGGCCCGCCGCCCGGCCAATACAGCCGGGCCAGCAGCCCCACTGCCCGGCGGGCCCCGGCCCAATGGGCGCGGCGCACGGCCTGGCGCAGCTCCCAGCGCAGGCGCACGGCCAGGGCGGCGCGCTCGGCCGGGGTGCGGCACAGGGCCAGGGCCTTGGCGCACACGGCCAGGGTAGACAGCAAGTAGGGGTCGCGGCGGGGCGTTACCTGGGCGCTTTTGCTGCGCGGGTGCAGGCGCTTGCGGGTCGTGGCTTCGTTCTGGTAATGAAACTGCCAGTCGCGGCTGGCGCGCACCCAAAAATCAAAGTCTTCGTAGCTCAGCGCCTCGTCGTAGCCGTTGAGGGCCAGCAAAGTATCCCGGCGCATGAGCATGGTGGGAGCGCTGATGAAGTAGCGGCTGAGCACGTCGGCAAACACCCAGCCCGAGGCCGGGCACGGCAGCAGCCGGCCGGGCCGGCGCGGGTCGGGCCGCTGGTGCAGGCGCACAAACTGGCCCTGCTCGCTCAGCAATTCGCAGTTGGAATACACCACGCCGTAAGTATCGGGCAGCTGCTGAAACAGCGCCACTTGCTGGCTCAGGCGTTGCGGCAGCAGCTCGTCGTCGGTGGCAAAATCCACGACAAACTCGCCTTTGCTCTGAAAAAAAGCCCGGTTGAAGGCCCGGCAATTGCCCACGTTTTCGGGCAGCAGCAGCAGGTGCCAGGCCGGGTGGGCCCCGGCGTACTCGCGCAAAATGGCGGGGCTGCCGTCGTGGCTGGCGTCGTCCACGAGCCACACTTCCAGGTGCGGGTAGTCCTGGGCCAGGATCGAATCCAGCGCAGCCCGCAAAAACGGCGCGTGGTTGTGGCAAAGAGCGACGACGGTGACCAGCGGCTTCACTATTTGGGGGGCGGGTTTGTGTATAGTAAGCGGTTGATTTTTGAATAAAAGCCGCGGCCGTAGAACCACCCGACGCAGCCCAGCGCCAGCAGGCCGTAGCGGGCGGCGTGGGCCAGCACCACGCCCGGCAAGCCCAGCGCGGGCAGCAAGCCGGCGAGCAAGCCGGCGTAGAGCACGGCCGAGCCGGCCTGCACGGCCAGGTAGGGCCCCGGGCGGGCCCGCACCAGCAGCGCGTACTGGAACACCCAGCTCAGAAATTTGGCCCAGTCGCCGAGCAGCTGCGGGGCCAGCAGGGGCGCGGCCGCCGCCAGGCGCGGCGCGAAAAGCAGGGCCAGCAGCCCGCTTCGAAAATAAAACAGCAGCCCGAACCCCGCCCCCAGCCCCACCGCCAGCAGGCCGGCCACCGCGCCGACGTAGCGGCGCTGCTCGGCCGGTGCGGGGGCCAGCGCGGCCAGGCGAGGGTAGAAAACGGTGCTCAGCACGGCCCCCACGACTAAGGTAGAATTGTCCGAAACCCTGGCCACGGCTTGCCACAGGTCGGTGGCGGCCGGCGCGAAATGGGCGATGAGGTACGCCCGCACGGCGTAGTCCACGGCCCGGCCAAAGAGCAGGGTGCCGGCGGCCATCAGCAAAAATTTCAGCAGCCCGCGCAGGGCCACGCGGCTGGGCCGGGGCCGGGCGCGCCATCCGCGCAGCAGCCCGGCCCGGTCCGCCAGCCCCAGCGCCAGCCCAAACGTGAGCGCCTGCCCGCCCACGTAGCCGAGCAGCACCCGGCCCAGCGGCTGCCCCACAGCCAATAGCCCGGCCACCGCCGCGGTGCCCAGCGCGCTCAGCACCACGGCCAGGGCCACGTAGGCCCCGCGCCGGCCCGCCGCCAGCAGGGCCGCGCCCAGGAGCGCCTGCCCGCACACCAGCCCCATCGCCGCCGTGAAAACTGCCGTGCGGCCCACCGGCCACGCCGCCCCGCCCAACGCCAGCAGCAGGCCTCCGCCCGCCCCCACCAGCAGCGCCGTGAGCCAAAGCGCGGTGCCGAGCCAGAGGCGGTGGCGCGCCCCCCCGGGACGCAGCGGGGCCAAGTGCGCCACGACCCCCGCCTGCACGCCGTCGGTGGGCAGGGCCCCGAACAAGCCCATCAGGCTCTGAAATTGGGCGAGCTGCGTGAGGCCGCCGGGGCCGCCGTAAAGCGCCATTGCTTTGCTGAGCAGCAGGGCCCCGGCCGCCCGCGCCGCCACGGCCACGCCCGTGCCGGCCGAGCCGCGCACAAAAGTGCGCAGGTGGGCCACCGGGGCAGTTCGCGCAGGGGCTGAGGGAAGGGGATGCAGGGGTTCGCGGGCTTGAGACGGGCGAAGGTCGGGCCGGTTCAGAGGTTTTTGCGCCACGTCAGCTTTAGGCCCGCCACGCCGCCGAGGTGGCGCTTGAAGCGCAGCAGCGACTCGTGGGGCTCGCGGCCGGCCAGCGTGGAGCGGCCCAGGTCCACGATTTGCAGGCCCAGGTCGCGGCCCAATTGGTGCACCCCGGCGGTGAGCAGCACGGCGGGGCTGAGGTGGTTGAAAGCCAGCGGACTGGCCGGGTAAAAATTGTGCAGCACCCGCTCGCTGGCTTGAATGGCGACCGTGAGGGCGGCCCACTGCCCGCTGCCCGGCGCGCGCACCGACAGCAGCAGGTACTCGTGCGGAAACAGCCGAAACAGCTCCTGCAAGCGGCTCAGCGAGAGCGACAAGGGCGGCTGGCCGCGCTCGGCCCGGCAGGCGGCGATGAACGCGTAGGCCGCGGGCAGCAGCCAGGGCGGCTCCTGCTCCAGCACGAGGCCGGCGCGGCGGCTCTGGGACAGCCGGCGGCGGGCCGACGGGTGCAGGTGCGCTTCGTAGTCGCGGGCCAGGTCGAGGTAGTAGTTCTGCTCGGCCAGGCTGACTTCGTAGCCGCGCTGGCGCAGGGTTTCGGACAGGGTGGCGGCCCCCGCGGGGTCGTAGCAAAACGGGTACGCGCGGATTTCCAGCGACTGCTGGCCGTGGGCACGCAGGGCGTTTTCAGCCCCTTCCAACACGTCGTGCAGGGCCCCGGCGGTGACGCCCGCGGCCAGCTGCGCGCCGCCAAAGGTGGCCTGCGCCGGCGAGCGCGCCGCGCCCGGCCCGGCCGCGTCGGGCACCACGTACAATTGCGCCGTGGTGGCCCGGCGGGCCTCGTCTTCCAAAAAGAACGCCAGCACCGGCCCGGCCAGCCGCTGCAGCACCTGGTGCGCGGGTCGGAAGTACAGAAACGGCTCGAACGCCGGCGGCAGCCGCGGCGCGGCCGGCGGCTGGCCGGCCGGCGTTTCCTGCACGAGAACGCGCCGACCGGCGCTGGTTTCAACGGAATAATCTACTTTCACGCCCTGTAAGCTTCGCCCCAAAGCCGCCCCCTTGGGCGGCCGCACCAGCAAAGTACGGCACCGCCCGCCCCACTAGCCCGCTTTTGCGTAACCAACGCAATGGAAAAGCTCAACCTGACCGCCCCCCCGCCCGCTTTGGCTGCTTCCCCCACCGACCAACCGCCGCCCAAGCCCGCCGCCACGGCCGAACAGGCGGCCCGGCGGCGGGCGCGGTACCAGGACGTGGGCCAGCGCCCCGGCACGCTGCGCGTGCGCCCCGATGCCCCGCCGCCCCGCCTGTTTTTGATTATCTACGACGCCAATAGCTTCGACGAAGAAGAGTACACGGGCCGCTACGATGAAATGCTGGAGGTGCTGCGCGCGCAACCCGGCCGGCATTACTGGCTCGACGTGCGCGGCTACGGCGACTTGCCGCTGCTGGAGCGCATCATGTCGAATTTCGACCTCCACCCGCTGCAAATGGAAGACGTGCTCAACGACTACCAGCGGGCCAAGGTGGAGGTGTTCGACGATAACCGCTTGTTCCTGGTTTCGCGCATGGCCGACTTCACGACCGAACTGGAAATCGACGACGACCAGCTTTCCATCTTCACCGGGCCCAACTACGTGCTCACGTTTCAGGACGACTACGAGGACTGCCTGGAGGTGCTGCGCAACCGCCTGCGCGTGGCCAACAGCCAGCTCCGCCAACGCTCCAGCGGCTACCTGGCCTACGCCCTCACCGACGTGGTGCTCGACCACTACTACCCCACCATGGCGGCCGTGGGCGACTACATCGAGGAGCTGGAAGACAGCATTTTCGGGGCCCAGCGCGAGCGGCGCCTGCTCAACCGCATTTTGCGGGTGAAGAAGGACGTGGTGCGCCTGCGGCGGCTGGTGTACCCGGAGCGCGACAAAATTGCAGAAGTTCTGCGCCTGCCCGACGAGGTGATACCCGAAGACCTCAAGGTGTATTACCGCGACTGCTACGACCACGCCATCCAGGCCCTGGACCTGGCCGAAAGCTACCGCGACAACATCAGCAGCCTGGCCGACTTGTTCCTCTCGGACCAAAGCAACCGCATGAACGAGGTGATGAAAGTACTGACCATCATCAGTTCTATCTTCATCCCGCTGAGCTTCGTGGTGGGCCTTTACGGCATGAATTTTCAGCACGACGACGGCCACGGCCACGTGCTGCCCCTGAACATGCCCGAGCTGTACTCGCCCCTGGGCTACCCCGTATTGCTGGCCGTGCTGGGGCTCATCGTGGCCGGACAAATTTTCTATTTTTGGCGCAAAGGCTGGCTATCGAGCAATGATTGATTTAAGTTAACCCATCAGTTTTGAATTGTAAATGAGGCTATCCGATGTGAGCGTGCCCCATTTACAATTCGACGTTTGTGCTTCAAATCAAACTCCTTTGCCGAGGATGGCGCGCACTTGGCGCACCCGCTCGGCCACCGAGCCCTCGACGCAGGTGTAGGGAATTTCGAGCAAATCGAGCTGCATGAGGGTGGTGCCTTGCTGCACGGTGCGCAGCGCTTCGGGCCCGCGCCAGCCATCGGCTTCGAACGGGATGGACGGCTGGCACACGATGGTGTAGGCGTAGCGGACGCGGCAGGCGCGGGCCAGCGCCAGCAGGCCCGGGTCGCAGCCCTGGTAGTAATAGTACGAATAGAGCGCCGTGGTGATGGCGTTGGTGTCGACGAACAGAAACCGGCGCGCCCGGGCGGCCAGCTCGTCTTCTACCTCGAGGTGGCGCTGGGCAATGCGCAGGTGGTCGGCAAAGGTGAGGTCGCCGCTTTTTTCTTCGGTGAGCTGGCGGCCGTACTCGGGCACCCACACGGTGCTGTAGGCGGCGGCCAGGGCCCGGCATAAGGTGGTTTTGCCGGTGCTTTCGGCCCCCATCAGCACAACGCGCACGGGGGGCGGCGGAAGGGGAATAGTTGGTTTCATAATCGGCTAGCGCTTACGAAAGTAGTGCCCGGCCGTGGCTCGTTGGCGGCGCGATTCGACCAACAGTATTTTCCGCGCTTTCAACCCGGTGTTTGGCCGGGCCAATGGCCCGGGGCCGGGTCAGAGCCGCAGCTCGGCGCGGCGCAGCTCGCGGCCCACCAGGCGCACGAGCTGGTAGGTGCCGGTGGCGGGGGTGTAGGCCAGGCCCACGCCGGTGCCCGTGCTGGCCAGGGGCTGCCCGCCCAGCAGCCGGCCCTGGGCATCGAACAAATACACCAGGCCCGGGCCCGGCTCGCTCACGGCCACGAGGCGGCCCCCGGGGCCGAAATCAAAGAGCTGCGTCGGCTTGGGCCCCGATGTGACGAAGCCGCGCGACACCACGGGCGCGGCCTGGGGGGGCAGGTAAAAATCGTAGCGGCCCCCGTCTTCGCGCGTGACGCCGAAGCCGCGCCCGCCCCCCGCCCCCGGCACCAGCCGGAAGGTGGCCGTGCGGCTCCAGGTGGCCGCCCGCCGCCGGTCCACCACGTCGCCGGCCAGCGTGAAGGTGACCAGCTCGCCGTGCTGGTTGACGACCGTGAGGCGGGTGCGGTCCAGCGTGCTGGCGGGCTGCACGGCCAGCCCGCCCGCCAGCCGGGCCCCCACGCTCAGCGGGAAGCCGGGCAGCAGGCCCCCGCGCTGGTCGTAGGCGTACACGTAGCCGTTTTGCAGCGGGCACACCACCACGTCGCGGCCGCTCACGCCCAGCAGCGCGGCCGCCCCGGCCAGCGGGAAATCGAGCACCTTGGGGCCCCAGCCGGGGTACTGGCGGCCCTTGGCGTCGAGCAGGAACAAAGACTGCGCGCCGGCCGTGGCCAGCAGGCGCGGGACGGCCCCGGCCGGCGCGCTGGTTTGCAGGGCGGTGCTCCGCACGGAATCGGGCAGGTTGAGGGGAAAAGGCGCGGCCTCGCGGCCGTCGGCCGGGGCCAGGCGGTGCAGGCGGTGGCCAGCGGCCAGCACCAGGCCCGCGCCGCTGCCGGGCGCGCCCGGCAGCGGCGCGGGCCTGGTGCTGGCCGCTGGCCA
>JANXOE010000247.1 GCA_025353745.1 Hymenobacter sp. | reverse complement strand
GACGCGACCCTTCGCGTCTCCATCGCTGCACGATTTTGATTGCTGGCAACGATTGAGACGCGAAGGGTCGCGTCTCTACCGCCGTTCACGGGGCGCACGGGAAACCGTTCAGCGGTGGAGACGCGAAGGGTCGCGTCGCTATGGCCCTGGGAGGCGGTTCGGGAAACGGCGCCGAGAAACGCGCCGCCGCCAACCAAAAACCCCGGTGGGCAGCCGTTTGCCCTTCGGGCGGAGCCGGCTGCGGCATCGGGGCCGGGGGCCGGCCCCGGGCCCCGCGGCGGCCGGCGGCCGCCCCGCGCCCGTTCTGGCCGGGGGCCCTGGTCAGTTCTGCGTCACGGCCTGGTAAAACCAGTCGGCCACGGCCGGGAGCTGGGCGCGGCGGGCGCGCAGGGCGGGGCGCAGGCGGGCGGCCACGGCGGCGCGGGTTTCGGGCGGGCCGGCCGCCAGGGCCGCGTCGATGGCCGCATCGGTGAGGCGGCGGCGCAGCGAATCGGCCTCCTGGCGGAAGGCGGCGGGCGGCAGGCGGCGCAGCAGCAACGTGTCGAGGGGGCGGGCCGTGGCGGCAAGGCCGGCCACGCTGGCGGCGCTGAGGCGGGGGCCGAAGCTTTGGTAGCGCGGGCGCAGCCGGGCAATGAGCCAGGGGTAGAGGCCGTCGTCGAGCTGGAAAAATGCCTGGTCGCGGTCGCGCGGGATGGGCCGGAACTCCGGCCCGGCCCCGCGCTCGGGCAGCGTGGCCCAGCGCCACTGGTCGGGGCGGCGGCTCCAGTCGCCGAGCCACACGTCGAGCAGGCGCGCCCGCAGAAACGCCCGCGCCGTGGCCGGCGAGGCCGGCCGCCGGCGCAGCGCCGCCAGCAGGGCCCCCGAGCCCACCACCCGGGCCGAGGCCCCGAGCGTGGGGGCGTGGCGCTGGTCGCCGTCGGGGCGCTCTTCCAGCAGGTACAGGGCCCCGCCGTGGGTGGCGCGGAAGGGGCCCAGCGCGGGGTCGGCGGGCAGGTACACCAGGCGCGGGTTGGTGTGGAGCACGCCCGCGGCCTGGGCCAGGCGGGCGGCCACGTAGGCCCCGTAGGGCTGGCCGGCGCTGGTCTGGTCGCGCATGAGGGGCCCCAGCAGGCGGCGCACCCAGCCCGCGGGCAGGGCCGGGCGGGCGTCTTTGTCGACGGAGCGGAGCACAAATTCGCGGCCGTCGTCGGTGCGCAGGCGCAGGCTGTGGGTCTGGAAGTTGCCGCCGGCCTGCTCGGGGTGCAGCGCGGCCGGCCCTGCCGGCCCCAGCCGCAGCACCGGCACCGTGACGGCCGCCTGCCACAGCGCCCGGTGGTGGGCGCCCCACAAGGCGCGCCACGCGGGCCCGGCGCCGTATTCGGGCCCCGCCGCCACCCGCACGGTGGCCGAGTCCGGGGCCCAGCGCGGGGCCGGCCCCGCCCCCGCCGGCCCCCAATGGAGCGCCGCCGCCGACAGCAGCAGCCCCGCCAGCAGCAAAAGCACCGCCAGCCCCAGGGCCCCCAGCAGCCAGCCCAACCCTTTCAACCCACGGTGCAGCATAACGATCAAACGAAGGCGAAAAGCATTCAAACTTACTTGTCGTTCCGAGCAAAGCGGGGAATCCGGGGGCCGTCGTTGCCAGGCCCGGGCCCAGATTCCTCGCTTTGCCCGGCACGACGGGGCGCGGAAGGGCGCGGGGCGGGCGGGCAGGCTCAAGGAATGGAGGGGCCGGCCGGCGGAACGAAGGAAAGCCCCGCGGCGGCGGCAAGCCGGGATCAGGCAGCGAAAGAGGGGCTTCTGTTCGTTCCGCGGGCCGGGCGGCCGGGCTTTTTTCGGACTGCGGAACGGGCCCTTATACTGCATTGGGCGGGCGCGGTTGCGGCGCCGGCGGGCCGGCTGTTACTTTCAGGCCGCGCAACGCACATTCGCTGCGCCCTTGGCCGCTTGCTGTTTCGCTTTTGTCCTTCTTTGCTGGCCCTGGCCCTGGGCGCGGGGCTGCTGGCCGGCTGCGCCCGCGAGCCCTACGGCACGGCCGACGCCCGCCCGCCCGCGGAGGCCGCCCGGCCCCTGCCCCCCGGGGCCGATTCGGTGCGCGGGGCGGCGGCCGGCCGCCAATACGACCGGCACGGGGCCCTGTACCGGCGGCTGCTGGGCGCGCACTACCGCCGGGTGTGGGCCGCGCCGGTGGCGGCCCCCGTGCTCGACCCGGCCCGCGCCGCGGCCGGCGGGCCCCTGCGCCCCCGCAAGGCCGGCGGCGGCTACCAGAGCATCAGCCTGAACCTGGAGGGCCCCGGGGGCCGGCTCTACGCGCTGCGGGCCCTCGACAAAGACCCCCGCAAAACCCTGCCGGTCTGGCTGCGCCACTCCTTCCTGCTGAGCGCCGTGCGCGACGCCACCTCCGCCGCCAACCCCTACGCGGCGCTGGTGGTGCCGCCGCTGGCGCAGGCCGTGGGCGTGCGCCACGGCACCCCCCGCCTCGTGTACGTGCGCCCCGACGAGGCCGGGCTGGGCGAAACCTCGGCCCGCTTCCGGGGCCGGCTGGCGCTGCTGGAAGAAAAACCCGACGGCCGCGCCCAAGCCGTGCTCAACACCGAAGCCATGCTGGCCCGGTGCGCCGAGGGCCCCGCAAATGCCGTGGACGCGCCGGGGTACCTGCGGGCCCGCCTGCTCGATTTGTGGCTCGGCGACTGGGACCGCCACGGCAAGCAGTGGGGCTGGGCGGCCGTGCCCGCGCCCGGGGGCGGCACGCGCTTCGAGCCCGTCCCCAAAGACCGCGACCAGGTGTTTTTTCGCTTTAATGACGGGGCCCTGCCGCGGGTGGTGAGCTGGCTGGTGCCCAAGCTCCAGACCTTCGGGCCCCGCTTTGGCAATGTGCGCGGGCTGGCGCGCCAGGGCCGCTTCCTCGACCGCCGCGCCCTCGCGCCCGCCGACCGGGCCGCCTTTGCCCGCGCCGCCGCGGCCCTGCAAGGGGCCCTGCCCGACTCGCTGCTGGCCCGCGCCGTGCACCGCCTGCCCCCCGCCGTGTTCGCCCTCGAAGGCCCCCGCACCCTGGCGGCGCTGCGGGCGCGCCGCGCCGCCCTGCCCGACGCGGCCGCCCGCTACTACCGCGCCCTGGCCCGGCGGCCGGCCGTGCGCGGCACGGCGCAGGCCGAGCGGTTTGTGGTGCGCCGCTACCCCGATTCGGTGGCCGTGGCCGTGTACGCGGCGGCCGGCCCGCCGGGGGCCCCGCCGTTCTACCGGCGCACGTTCGGCCCCGCCGACACCCGCGCCCTGACGCTGGACGGCCGGGGCGGCGCCGACGTGTTCGACGTCGGCACGGCCCCCGGCCGGGTGGCCCGCCTGCGCCTGACGCTGCTAGGCCCCCCCGGCCCCGCCCGCCCCACCACCACCGGCCCGCGCCGGCGGCTGTTTTACCAAGCGGCGGCGGCGCGGGCGGCGGCCGGGCACCCGCTGGCCCCTCCGGGCCCAGCGGCCCGCTGAAGCAGCCGCTTTTTCAACCATCTTGCGGGGCGTTTCCGTTTAGGGATTCGTTCCACCGTCGCGCTTCGCTCCTTGCCTGGTTTTTCCGCCGCCCGTGCCGTTCGTCGTTTGCTGCCCTGGCGGCTGGGCTTGGTGGGCCTGCTGGCCGCCGCGGGCTGCGTGCGCAACAATTACTTCCAGCCCGATGCCCACCTGCCGGCCCGCGCCGCCGAAGCCTCGGCCCAGACGGCCCGCTACTCGGCCGGGCGGCAGTACGCGCGGCACGGCGGGCTCTACGAGGTGTTTTTTGGGCAGCACCACCGCCGCGCCTGGGCCGCCCCGGTGGCCGCCCCGGTGCTGGACCTGGCCACCGCCGCGCCCGGGGGGGCCCTGCGGCCGGGCAAGCTCGGCGGGGGCTTCAACAGCACCAGCCTCGGGCTGACGGCCGCCGACGGCCGCCCCTACGTGCTGCGCACCGTGGACAAAGACCCGCGCCGCGCCGTGCCCCCGCGGCTCCAGCGCTCGTTTGTGGTGAATTACCTGCGGGACAACGTGTCGGCCACCCACCCCTACGCGGCGCTGGTGGTGCCGCCGCTGGCGCAGGCCGTGGGGGTGCCCCACGCCGCGCCGCGGCTGTTTTACGTGCGCCCCGACGACCCCGCCCTCCCCGGCGACTCGCTCGCCAGGCTGCGCGGCCAGCTGGTGTGGCTGGAGGAGAAATTAAGCAGCGACGCCCCGCCCGCCGACGCCGTGCCCGCCGCCACGGCCCTGGAGAGCAGCACCGCTTTCTACCAGCACATGCTGGCCGATCCGCGCCACCGGCCCGACCCCGCCGCCCTGCTGCGCGCGCGCCTGCTCGACGCCTGGCTCGGCGATTGGGACCGCCACCCGGGGCAGTGGACCTGGGCGCGGGTGCCCGCGCCCGGCGGCTTCCGCTACCAGCCCGTGCCCAAAGACCGCGACATGGTGTTTTACCGCGCCGCCGACGGCGTGGTGCCCTGGCTGCTCACGCGGCGCTTCGCCCTCCGCAAGTGGAACACGTTCCGGCCCTACTTCCACGACCCGCGGGGGCTGTTGCAGCAAGGCCATTATTTGGACGAGCACGGCTTGGTGGCCCTCACGGCGGGGCAGTTTCGGGCGGCGGCGGCGGCCATGCAGCGGCAGCTTTCCGATGCCGTCATCGACTCGGCCCTGCACCGCTTGCCGCCCGCGGCCTTTGCGCTGGAGGGCCCCGGCCTGGCGGCGGCCCTGCGGCAGCGCCGCGCCGCCCTGCCCCGCGTGGCCGCCGGGCTCTACGCCCGCCTCAACCGCCGGCCCACGCTGGGCGGCACGGCGGGCGCCGAGCGGTTCGTGGTGCGCCGCTACGCCGACTCCACCGCCGTGGCCGTGTACGCCCCGGGGCGGGGGGCCGATTCGCTGCTGCTGGCCCGCACCTTCTACCCGCGCCAAACCAAGGTGCTGACGCTCGAAGGCCTGGGCGGGGCCGATGCGTTCGAGGTGCTGGCGATGGCCCCGCGCCCGGCCCGCCGGCCCCGGCTGGCGCTGTACGGGGCCCCCGGGGCCCGGCCGCCGGCGGCGGGGCCCGGCCTTCGCTACCACCCCGGGGCCCGCCGCGGTGCCCACGCCTTCGCCCGCCCGCCGGAGGAATAGGGTGGCGCCGGGCTAGCTGGCGGCGGCCAGCATCTTCAGCACCAGCCGCTCGGTGGGCGAGAGGGGGTCGTCGGGGGCCGGGGCGGCGTCGTGGGCGCGCAGGTAGTCGATCAATTCGCCCGACTGAAAAAGCGTCACTACCTGCGGGTGGATGTAGTATTTCGAGCACACCGTGGGCGTGTTGCCCAAGCCGGCGGCCACGTCTTTCACGGCCTTGCGGATAACTTTTTCGGGGGCCAGCCCGGGCTCTTCGCGCAGCACGGCTTCGAGGCATTCCACCATTTTCACGGTGCCGCCCCAGGTGCGGAAGTCCTTGGCCGAGAGGGCCAGGCCGGTGTGCGCGTGCAGGTAGCCGTTCACATCGCCCGATTCGAGGGCGTGGCGCTGGCCGTCGGCGGTGTAGTACTGAAACAGGTGCTGGCCGGGAATTTCCTGGCACTTGCGCACCAGCCGCGCCAGGCGGCGGTCGTGCAGGGTCACGTCGTGCGGCACGCCCTTCTTGCCCACGAAGGCGAAGCGCACGGCGTCGCCGTGGAAGCTCACGTGCTGGTCGCGCAGGGTGGTCAGGCCGTAGGTTTTGTTCTTTTTGGCGTACTCGCGGTTGCCAACGCGGATGAACGATTGGTCCATGAGCGTAATGACGAGGGCCACCACCTGCTCGCGGGCCAGGGCCGGGCGGGCGAGGTCGTGCCGCAGCTGCCGGCGCAGGGCGGGCAGCCGTTCGCCGAAGGCGTGCAGGCGCGAGAACTTGGTCAGGCTGCGGACTTCGTCCCAGGCCGGGTGGTAGCGGTACTGCTTGCGGCCCAGGGCGTCGTGGCCGGTCACCTGCAGGTGGGCTTGCGCGTCCTGGGCCACCCAAACGTCGGTCCAGGCCGGCGGGACGACGAAGCTGGCGATGCGGGCCAGCACCGCCGAATCGGTCACTCTATGGCCGGCCGCGTCATAATACGAGAATTTGCCGGTGCGGCCGGCCTTGCGGGCGTAGCCCGGGGCCGCGTCGGTGGCGTAGCGCAGGCCGGCCAGCTTTGCCTGCTGGGCGGGGTCTTTGTAGAGCTCGTGGGCCGTCGGTACGAGGTGCTTGCGGCGGGTTTTGGGGCGGGCGGCGGGCGCGGCGGGGGCGGGCATGGGAACGGGCGGGGGTTGAAAAGCCTTTCGGGTGGGGCTTGTGTACGGAAAACACGGGCCGAAGTGCCCCCCCGGCCGCGGGGGCGTCTCAGCGGCTTTGCACGGCACTTTCCCGCCGTTTGCTTGCGCTCCGGCGCGCGCGGCCGTAGGTTTGTATTTATGCCCGTTTCGCGCGCACTTCTTTCCCGCCTGCTTCGCCTCGACAACCACCGCCTGGCCCGGCTGGGCTGGGCGCGGCCCTACCAGCTCGTCACCTACCGCACCTACGGCACCGCCGAGCGCTTTTACGTGAAGGGCCGCCTGCTCACCGACCCCGGCCTGGCGCCCGCCGCCGCCCACGATTCGCGCTGGCTCAACTTCCGCAACATGGCGCGGCGCTTCCTCAGCTACGAAATTGCCGGGGCCGACCTGGTGGCCGAGCGCGCCGGGGCCCTCCCGCAGTCGGTAACGACCGACGAGGAAGGCTACTTCACCCTCGTGCTGGAAGCGCCGCCCGGCCCGCCGGCGGGGGCCCTGCTCTGGCAGCCGGTGGCCGTGCGCCTGGCCCACCTGCCCGGCGGCGCGCCCCTGCCCGCCCGCCCGCCGCAGGCCACGGCGGAGGTGCTGGTGCCGCCGGCCGGGGCCGAGTTTGGGATCATCTCCGACCTCGACGACACGGTGTACGAATCACAGGCCACCAACTTTCTGCGCATGGGCTTCACCGTGCTGCTGCGCAATGCCCACTCGCACCAGCCGTTTGAGGGGGTGGCGGCGTTTTACCAGGCCTTGCAGCTGGGGCGCACCGGCCGGCCCGACAACCCTTTTTTCTACATCAGCAGCAGTCCCTGGAACCTCTACGACGCCCTCGACGAGTTTCTCACGCTCCACCGCATCCCCAAGGGGGCCCTGCTGCTACGCGACGTGGGCCTGCGCCCGCGCAACCCCGCGCCTGCTACCGCCGAGGGCCTGGCCGCGGCGGCGCACTTCGGCCACAAGCTCCACGAAATCGAAAACGTGCTGCGCACCTACCCGGCCCTGCCCTTCGTGCTGCTCGGCGACAGCGGCCAGGAAGACGCCCGCATCTACCGCGAGGTGGTGCGCCGCCACCCCGGCCGCATCCGCGCCGTGTACATCCGCGACGTGCAGGTGCCCGCCCGGGCCCTACGCGTCACGCCCCTGGCCGCCGAGCTGCGCGCCCAGGGCGTGGAGATGCTGCTCGTGCCCGACTACGCCACCGCCCAGCGCCACGCCGCCGGGCTCGGGCTCATCGGCCGCGGGCCGGTGGCGGTGAGCAGCTGAGCGGAGCTGCCTGCAAGGGCCATTAGCGGGCCATTAGTGGGCCCTATCCGAAAGACGGTTCGTCGCTACCCAATAGCCGGCGGGAGGGTGAGGCTGGGCGGCACCCTCCTGCCGGAGAACTTCCCCAAGGCTGCTGCGTGGGCCGGGAAGTAGTAGCGCACCCGGTAAAACCGAATATTGACGAAGAATATTTATATTGCAGAATACGTCACCTTAAAACCTGGTTCACATGCCACAGTACGTTATTGAGCGCGAGATTCCCGGGGCCGGCAATTTCACCGCCGAACAATTGAAAGCAATTTCGCAGACTTCTTGTGGAGTTCTCAGCGAGATGGGCCCTCAGATTGAGTGGCTGCACAGCTACGTGACCACCGACAAGATTTATTGCGTGTACGACGCCCCCAACGAGGACCTGATCCGGGAGCATGCCCAACGGGGGGGGTTCCCAGCCAATCAAGTTTCCCAGGTCTCCACCGTCATCAGTCCAGCGACGGCCCAGATGGAAATGGTCTGACACCGACGGCTTCTCTGCATCAGGGTTTGTCTTCGTCCCTGTGAAGGTGGCCCTGCGCGTCGCGCCCCTGGCCGCCGAGCTGCGCGCCCAGGGCGTGGAGATGCTGCTCGTGCCCGACTACGCCACCGCCCAGCGCCACGCCGCCGGGCTCGGGCTCGTCGGCCGCGGGCCGGTGGCGGTGAGCAGCTGAGCGTGGTCGTTTGCAAGGATTGATAACGGGCCCTCATCGGACCCTATTTAAAAAATGGTGGCTGTTTAAATCACCGTCTTCTTAAACGCAACTTGGACGGTACTAAGCTTTATACCAAACGGCTTCGGCCTGTTGCAGAGTTCTGCCGGCGTGGTCGAAGAGCAGGGTCAGGTTGGTGGCAAAGGGCGGCTGCATGACGTCCCACTCCCATTCGGGCGGGATGCTCAGAAAGTGGGTGCTCAAGTGCTGCAACAACGCGGGCCAGCCCGGAAGGGATTCGGTTAACCGCAGGCTTGACCCGTTGGCGAAAAACAGGTCCAGGCAGATTTCGTCGATGGTGAGCAAGTCGAGTTTGAAGCCAAACGCGCTCTGTAGGTCCGCCCAGTCGTACTGACCCGTTCCATGGGGTGGGAGAAGGCGAAAGCCTGTTTCACTGAATACAAATGCGCCTTCTGCGGGAGAGGAATCGGACCGGGTCATAGGGTAGCGCAAAAGCAACCAAGCGGCGAACGCGCTCTGCGGGTGGAGCGAAAGTAATCATACCCTCCTTTTGGTGAACGCCTAGCAGCTGGCCGGCACCAGATACTAGTGGGCCGCTGTAGGGTTGGGGGAGTTTACGAAACCCTTCTACGATTCAAAGTTTACGAAATGCTCCACCGGGATGGGTTTCGTAACCTCGAAACCAAATGCTTTCCTGGGCCTGGGCAAACAGAATTTTGGGGCAGTGAGGAAGTGCAAAAAGCCCTGCCCTTATCTTAAGAATAGTCGAATAACATAATGAGAGTTATAGATGGGACCTCGGAATAAGTACGCTTTTTTAATCTTGCACAAACAATTTTTTCATTAGAATCTCTCCAATGTTTGGACCCGTGCGAGGCCTCACGAAGTGTGGTCGGCCACGATGACCCACCGGCTCTGCACGCGCCGGAACACCAGCAGGAAATGGCCCCTTAGGTCGCCGAGCGCGGCGGGGCGACCCAGGTGCCAGGCGCCCACCACCTGGGCCGCGTCGGGGCCCAGCGGCGTGATGCGCAGGCCGCTGAAGTCGAGGTGGCCCATGGCCGCCGCGTCGGGGTAGCTTTTTCGGTAATG
>JANXOE010000246.1 GCA_025353745.1 Hymenobacter sp. | reverse complement strand
GCTCACCACGCGCAGGCCGGCGTCGTGGGCCCAGCGGCGGGCCAGCGTCTGCCAGTTGTCGAGCGTGCCGAACAGGCCGTGGAGGATGACCAGCGGCCGGCCCTGGCCCTGGTCGAGGTAGTGAAGCAGTGGAGTAGGCATTAGCTGATGAGCAGTTATCAATAAACAGTTATCATAGCAATGAACAATTGAGCAGCGAACGGTTAAAAATCAAGACAGTTTTTTAACTGATAACCGTTTATTACACATTATTTATTGAAAAAATCACGCCCAGGCCCAGGCCACGGCGCGGCGGTCGGTGGGCACCGAGCGCAGGAACAGCGCGAGCGGCTCCAGGTCGGCCAGCAGGGAGGTGAGCACGATTTCGCGGCCGTCGTGCAGCAGCAGGCGCACGTAGTCGTAGGGGGCCCAGAAGGTGGCCCGCGCGCGGCACGTCACGCGCTGCACCCGGGCCACGTCGCGCCGCTCGAAGTACAGGCGCTGGCCGTGCTGGTACACTTCCAGGCGGTTTTCTTTGGGCTGGAGCACCAGCACCGTGGCGTGGTTCAGGGCCCAGTAGCGCAGGTGCAGCACCAGGGCGGGGGCCCCCAGGGCCAGGGCCACGGCCACCAGCGCGGCGGCCAGGGCCCCTTCCAGCGGGCTGGCGGCGCTGCGCGGGGCCATCAGCAGGGCCGGCACCACGCTCAGGCCGGTGCCCAGCGCCAGCAGCGGCCAGGCCAGCAGCCGCAGCTGCCGCGCCGCCGTGGGGCGGTAGGTGTGGGTGCGCCGGCCAAACCAGCCGGCCACCCACCGCGCCGTGCCCAGCCCCAGGGCCAGCACCGCCAGAAACTCGAGCAGCGGGCGCAGCAAAACAAATTTCATAGGGCCAAATCCGGTACGGCGGCCAAAGGTAGGGCCCCCGGGGGCGGTTTGCTTTGCCGTACTCAGCGCCGTACCTTTGCCCCGAAGTTTGGTATTCAATCTGAAAAGAGGGGACGCGCAGTCCCCTCTTTTTTTGTCCTAGCCCGGGTAAATCTATGGTCCTCGACCGCGCTTTAGTGCTGCAAATGCTCCACGACGCCATCGGCGACGACGTGGACGTGTTCATGGTGAATCTTACCGTCTCCGATTCGGTTCTACCCAAGGTCACCGTCACCCTCGACGGCCCCCTGGGCCTGGGCATCGAGGAATGCGCCAAGGTGAGCCGCCGCCTGGCCCGCCGCATCGACGAGCACTACGGCGAAGAAGCCGCCTACTCGCTCGAAGTGACCAGCCCCGGCGCCGACCAGCCCCTCACCGACCCGCGCCAGTACCAGCGCCACGTGGGCCGCTCGCTGGCCCTGAAGCTGGCCGACGGCACCGAAAAAACCGGCGAGCTCCTCGCCCTCACCCCCGAGGGCATCGAAATCGCCGAAGTCGTCAAAGTCAAAACCAAGAAAACCGTCCTGCCCGCCGCTTTTTATGCCTTCGGGGAGATAAAAGAGGCCACGGTGGTTATCTCTTTCAAGTAGTTAATCGGCTTAATCAGCTTACGCAGCGATTTATGAACAGCAACGAACTAATCGAATCCTTCGGCGAATTTGCCCGCAGCAAAAACATCGACCGGCCCACGATGATGTCCATCCTCGACGAGGTGTTCCGCACGATGATTCGCAAGAAATTTGACGAAGACAGCAACTTCGACGTCATCATCAACCCCGACAACGGCGACCTCGAAATCTGGCGCAACCGCGAGATTGTGGACGACAACTCGGAAGACATCTGGGATTTCGACAAGATTCCGCTGGCCGAGGCCCAGAAAATCGAGCCCGACTTCGAGATCGGCGAAACCCTGCCCGAGTCCATCAAGCTCGAAGACTTTGGCCGCCGCGCCGTGCTCATGGCCCGCCAGACGCTGATTCAGCGCGTGAAGGACCTGGAGCGCGACAACTTGTACCAGAAGTACAAGGACCAGGTGGGCGAAATCGTGACCGGCGAAGTGTACCAGGTGTGGAGCCGCGAGGCCCTGATCATGGACAAGGACGACAACGAGCTGGTGATGCCCAAGGGCGAGCAGATTCCGAAGGACCGCTTCCGCAAGGGCGACACCGTGCGCGCCGTGGTGCACCGCGTGGAAGTGATCAACGGCACGCCCAAAATCATCCTCTCGCGCGCCGCCCCGGCCTTCCTGGAGCGCTTGTTTGAGCTGGAAGTGCCCGAGATTTACGACGGCCTGATCACCATCAAAAACGTGGTGCGCGAGCCCGGCGAGCGCGCCAAAGTAGCCGTGGAGAGCTACGACGAGCGCATCGACCCCGTGGGCGCCTGCGTGGGCATGAAGGGCAGCCGCATTCACCCGGTGGTGCGCGAGCTCGAAAACGAGAACATCGACATCATCAACTACACCGACAACCTGGAGCTGTACATCGCCCGGGCCCTGTCGCCGGCCAAGGTGGGCTCGATGAAAATCAACCCCGAGAACGGCCGCGTGTCGGTGTTCATGAAGCCCGACCAGGTGAGCCTGGCCATTGGCCGCGGCGGCGCCAACATTAAGCTGGCCAGCCGGTTGGTAGGCATGGAGATCGACGTGTTCCGCGAAGCCATCGACTACGAAGAAGACATCTCGCTCGAAGAGTTCAGCGACGAAATCGAGTCCTGGATCATCGCCGAGCTGAAGAAAATTGGCCTCGACACCGGCCGCGCCGTGCTGGCCGTGAAGAAAGAAGACATCGTGCGCCGCACGGAGCTGGAAGAGGAAACCGTGGACGACCTGTACCGCGTCATCCGCCAGGAGTTTGCCGACGACGACGACCTCGACGAAAGCCGCCTCGAAGCGGCCAAGTCGCAGGCGGCGACGGCCCCGGCGGCGGCCGCCGAAGCAGCTGCTCCGGTGGCCGAAGCTCCGGCCCCGACCGCCGAGGCCCCGGCCCCGGTGGCCGAAGCACCGGCTCCGGCCCTGACCTCCGAGGAAGCGGGCGCAGGCTCAGCCGCCGAAGCGGCCCAATGACGGCCGGGCGGCCGGTACGGCAAGGACGTTGAATTGCGCCAGCAGGCGCGGTTTGCGCCCCGCTGGCAAGATTTAATGTAATACCTTTGCACTTAGAAGCGTATCGTTCGCGAGATATATAGAATGGCGGAAGCAACCCCGAAACGGCTACAACAGGCGGCCAAAGACCTGGGAATTGGCATGGACACGGCCGTCGCGGCCCTGGCCAAAAAAGGAACACAAGTAGAAAACAAGCCCACCACGAAGCTGACCGCCGAGCAAGTGAGCCTGTTGGAGAAGGAATTTGCCTCGTCGGCCCTTGACCGGCAGGAATCGCAGAAAATCATTCAGGCCAAGCGCCAGAGCGATTTGGAGGCGGCCCCGAAGCCGGCTCCCGCGCCGGCGCGCCCGGCCCCGGCGGTTCAGCCAGTGGCCAAGCCCGCACCGGTGGTGGTAGCGCCCGCTCCTGCTCCGGTGGTGGCCCCGGCGGCCCCCGCCCCGGTGGTGGCCGCTGCTCCTGCCGCGCCTGCCGCGCCCGAAGCCCCGACCGTTCCCGGCCTGAAGGTGATGGGCAAAATCGAGCTGGATAGCAAAGGCCGCGTGGTGCCCCCCCGCCCCAAGCCCGTCGAAGCGCCCGCTGCTCCAGTGGTGGTGGCTCCGGCTCCAGCTGCGCCTCAGCCCGTGGCGGCCCCGGTCGCTTCCGCTGCTCCAGTCGCACCGGCTGCGCCGGTTGCACCGGCCCCACAGCCGGTCGCTCCAGTGCCCGTTGCCGCAGTTCAGCCCGCTGCTACGGCCCCGGTAGCTCCTGTGGTCGCGCCGTCGGCCCCAGCCCCGGCTGCGCCCGTTGTGGCGGCTGCGCCTGCGGCACCCATCGCGGTGGCCCCGGCCCCGGCTGCCCCGGCTCCTGAGGAGCCAGCCGGTACCATTACCGCCAAAGCCGACCAGCTGAAAGGCCTCACGGTGTTGGGCAAAATCGACCTTTCGGCCACCGGCAACGACCGGCGCGGCCCCGGCGGCCGCGGGCCCCGGCCCATTGCTTCGTCCGACGTAAACAAGCGCGGCCTGCCCAGCGGGCCCGGCCAGAAAAAACGCGCCCGCCTGCCCGGCCCTCCCGGCTCGGGCACCGGCGCCGGGGCCCCCGGCCAAGGCGGTGGCTACCAGGGCAACCGCCCCGGCGCGCCCGGTGCCAACCGCCCGGGCGGCCCCGGCCAGCGCCCCGGTGGGCCCGGCCAGCGCCCCGGCCAGCCCGCGCCCAAGCCCAACGCACCGGCCCTCACGCCCGAGCAGGCCGAGCGCCAGATTCAGGAGCAGATCAAGGCCACGCTGGCCAAGCTCGGCGGCAACAAGACCAACCAGACCAACCGCGCCAAGTACCGCCGCGACAAGCGCAGCATGCTGGCCGAGGACCGCGAGGCCCTGCGTGCGCAGAACGAGCTGGACGCCAAGATTCTCAAGCTCACCGAATTCATCTCGGCCAACGACCTGGCTTCGCTGATGGACGTGAACGTGAACGAGGTCATCAAGGTGTGCCTGGGCATGGGCATGTTCGTGTCCATCAACCAGCGCCTCGACGCCGAAGCCATCACCGTGATTGCCGATGAGTTCGGCTTTGACGTGGAATTCCTGTCGGCAGAGGAAGAGGAAATTGCCATCGACGCCGGCGACGCCGAAGAAGACCTGCGGCCCCGCGCCCCGATCGTGACCATCATGGGCCACGTCGACCACGGCAAAACGTCGCTGCTCGACTACATCCGCGACGCGAGTGTGGCCAAGGGCGAGGCCGGCGGCATCACCCAGCACATCGGCGCCTACGAGGTGCGGACCAAGTCGGGCCAGCCCATCACCTTTCTCGATACGCCGGGCCACGAAGCCTTTACGGCCATGCGGGCCCGGGGTGCCAAGGTGACGGACATCGCCATCATCGTGGTGGCGGCCGACGACTCGGTGATGCCCCAGACCAAAGAAGCCATCAACCACGCCCAGGCGGCCGGCGTGCCGATCATCATCGCCCTCAACAAGATCGACAAGCCCAGCGCCAACCCGGAAAAAATCCGCGAGGAGCTGTCGCAAATCAACATCCTGGTGGAGGAATGGGGCGGCAAGTACCAGAGCCAGGAAGTGTCGGCCAAATCGGGCATCGGCATCGAAGGGCTGCTGGAGAAGGTGCTGCTCGAAGCCGAGCTGCTGGAGCTCAAAGCCAACCCCGACCGCAACGCCATCGGCACCGTCATCGAAGCCTCGCTCGACAAGGGCCGCGGCTACGTGACCACCGTGCTGGTGCAAACCGGCACGCTCAACGTGGGCGACGTGGTGCTCGCCGGCCCCCACTACGGCCGCGTGAAGGCCATGACCGACCACCGCGGCAAGAAAATGAAAACCGCGCCGCCCGCCACGCCGGTGCAGGTGCTGGGCCTCACCGGGGCCCCGCAGGCCGGCGACCGCATCCAGGTGATGGAAACCGAGCGCGAAGCCCGCGAAATCGCCACCCAGCGCTTGCAGCTGGCCCGCGAGCAAACCATCCGCACCAAGAAGCACATCACCCTGGACGAGATTGGCCGCCGCCTGGCCATCGGCTCGTTCAAAGAGCTGACCATTTTGGTGAAAGGCGACGTGGACGGCTCGGTGGAAGCCCTGTCGGACTCGCTGCTGAAGCTGAGCACGCCGGAAGTGAAGGTGAACATCCTCTCGAAAGGGGTGGGGGCCATCTCGGAAAGCGACGTGCTGCTGGCCTCGGCCTCCGACGCCATCATCATCGGCTTCCAGGTGCGGCCTTCGCAGAGCGCCCGCAAGCTGGCCGAGCAGGAGCAGATCGACGTGCGCCTCTACAGCATCATTTACAACGCCATCAACGAAGTAAAAGACGCCATGGAGGGCATGCTGGCCCCGACCGTGCAGGAAGTGGTGGTGGCCAACGCCGAAGTGCGCATCGTGTTCAACATCACCAAAGTCGGCACCATTGCCGGCTGCATGGTGACGGACGGCACCTTCACCCGCAAAACCCGCGTGCGGGTGGTGCGCAACGGCATCGTGCTGCACACCGGCGAAATCCAGGACCTCAAGCGCTTCAAAGACGACGTGTCGGAGGTGCGCCAGGGCTACGAGTGCGGCATTTCCATCAAGAACTTCAACGAGTTGCAAGAAGGCGACAACATCGAAGGCTTCGAAGAGAAAGAAACCAAGCGGACGCTGTAGTCCGTTGCCGGTTGGGCGCTGGCAGGTTTTTGAGAACCGGCCCCCGACCACGAAAAACAAAAAGCCCCGCCTGCAATCGCAGGAGGGGCTTTTTGGTGCTCTAAAGGCAAAGCCAACCGGCTAGAAAAACAGGAAGTGCTTCCGGCCGGCGTGTTTGTGCACGAGCGGCTTGCCGGCCGGGTTGGCGCCGCCGGCCGGGTGCATCTGGCCGCGCTTCTGCTTGCG
>JANXOE010000201.1 GCA_025353745.1 Hymenobacter sp. | reverse complement strand
CGCCGCGTGCTGGAAGCCAAGTACCGCCTCGGCCTGTTCCAGGACCCCTACCACGGCGCGAGCGAGAAACGCGCCAAGGCCACGCTGATGAAGCCCGCCTACCTGGCCGCCGCCCGCGACGCGGCCCGCCGCAGCTGCGTACTGCTCAAAAACAGCAAGCAGGCGCTGCCCCTCCGGAAGACCGGCACCATTGCCCTGGTGGGGCCCCTGGCCAGCAGCCAGCGCGACATGATCGGGAGCTGGAGCGGGGCCGGCGACTGGAAGCAGGCCGTGTCCATCGAGCAGGGGCTGCGGGCCGCCGCCCCGGGCCTGAAAATCGTGACGGCGCAGGGGGCCAACCTGACCGAGGACCCGCAAATGATTGAGCGCATCAACACCTACGGCGGCGGCATGACCATCGACCCGCGGGCCCCCGAGGCGATGATTGCCGAAGCCGTGGCCGCCGCCCAAAGCGCCGACGTGGTGGTGGCCGTGGTGGGCGAAAGCCAGGGCATGACCGGCGAAGCCGCCAGCCGCGCCGACATTGGCCTGCCCGGCCGCCAGCTCGACCTGCTCAAGGCCCTGAAAGCCACCGGCAAGCCCCTGGTGGTCGTGCTCATGAACGGCCGCCCCCTCACGCTGCCCTGGGAAGACCAAAACGCCGACGCCATCCTCGAAACCTGGTTTGCGGGCACGCAGGGCGGCCACGCCGTGGCCGACGTGCTGCTCGGGGCCTACAACCCGGCGGGCAAGCTCACGGCCACCTTCCCGCGCGCGGTGGGCCAGGTACCAATTTATTACAACCACAAAAACACCGGCCGCCCCTTCGGCGGCGACAAGCTCGACAAGTACAAGTCGCGCTACCTCGACCAGCCCAACGACCCGCTCTACCCCTTTGGCTACGGCCTGAGCTACACCACGTTCAGCGTTTCCAAGCCCGAGCTGAGCGCCGCCACCATCGGCATGGCGGGGGCCCTCGACGTGAAAGTGACCGTGCAAAACACGGGCCCCGTCGACGGCGAAGAGGTGGTGCAGCTTTACCTGCGCGACGTGGTGGGCTCCAGCACCCGCCCGGTGCAGGAGCTCAAAGGCTTCCAGAAAGTGCTGCTGAAAAAAGGCGAAAGCCGGGCCCTCACCTTCCACCTCACCGTCGAGGATTTGAAATTTTACAACGACGCCCTGCAATTTGTGGCCGAGCCGGGCGAGTTCCATGTGATGGTGGGCAACAGCTCGCGCGACGTGCAAATGGCCGCGTTCACGCTCACGCCGTAGGCCCCCGCGCCTGGGGCCCTCCGACGGCCCCGGACCCCAAAAAGGTCGGCCGGCCCTCGTGCGAGGACCGGCCGACCTTTTTTTGGGGGGGGGTGCGCCGGCCGCTTATACGGCGGGCTGAAGCTGGCGGATGGCCTCCCGGGCCGAAGCCAACGGCTGCTCGCCGAGCAGGTTCAGCTGGCCGGCACTGATGAACTCCACGTCGGTGATGCCGACGAAGCCCAGGATGAAGCGCAGGTAAGGGGTGGCCAAGTCGTAGGCGCTGCCCACTTCTACGCCGCCCGATGTGACCACTACGTAGGCTTTTTTGCCTTTGAGCAAGCCTTCGTAGCCGCGCTCCGACACCGAGAACGTGAGGCCGGCGCGGGCAATCAGGTCCACCCACGTTTTCAGCGAAGCCGGGATGCCGAAGTTGTACATCGGGGCCCCGATGACGAGCACGTCGGCGTCTTTGAGCTCCTCCACCAACTGGTTGGAGAAAGCCAGGGCCTGCTGCTGCTCGGCGGTGCGGGCGGCGTCCGGAACATAAAACCCACTGATCATCAAATCATTGACAAAAGGCAGGCTCGTGGATACGTCGCGGTGCGTGGTGCTCAGGCCTGGGTTGCGGGCGGTGAGCTCAGCGACCACTTCGGCCACCAGTTTGCGGCTGACCGACTGATCGGTGCGGCCGCTGGAATTAATCACAAGAGCGTTCATTTTTAGAGATTTGGGTGATGCGATGGCGAAACTACAAATATTACTTACTTTTTGTTAGTGGTTACATGAATGTTTAGTACTTACCTTTGCGTACCGATGATTGATTATGAGCGCAATAGCCATGAAAAAAAAAGTTGAGTTCGCCTGCCCCGTGCGCTACACCCTCGGCCTGATCGGCGGCAAATGGAAGCTGCCCATCGTTTCGCTCCTGAGCCAGGGCACCCGGCGCTTCACCGAAATCGAGCGGACGCTGCCGGGCATCAGCGCCCGCATGCTGATCAAGGAGCTCAAAGCCCTGGAGCAGCACGGCCTGCTCACGCGCACCGTTTTCGCAGCCGTGCCGCTGCGCGTGGAGTACTGCCTCACCGAGGCCGGCCGCAGCCTGGGGCCCATGCTGCGCGTGATGCACGAGTGGGGCGACCAGCACATGACCGAGCGGGGAAGGACGAGTGAGTGCTTCGCGGCAGGGCCGGTGGTGGCAGCGGAACGGGCAGAACAATAGCTCCGCCGGGGCCCATCGGCGCGCTACGGCGGGCCGGCGTAGCTTTGTTATCGGTTTTGCCGTTGCTTTTTTAATCTTGCCGTATGCCGCGCAAAAAAGCCTTGTTTCTGGTGGGCTCGCCCAACCAAACCACCCAGATGCACCGCATCGCCGAGCTGCTCGACGACGAGTTCGATCCGTATTTCAGCCAGCTGTACTACGACGGCTGGCAACGCCAATTTTACCGTTTTCTGCTCTGGGCCAACCTGTTGGACGGCACCATCGTCACGGGCACCATCAAGGACAAAGCCGACAGGTACCTGGCCGCGCATCACCTACGCAACGATTTTGAAGCGCGGGTGTACCGCAACGACTACGACCTGATCGTGTGCTGCTCCGACATCATCGTTCCCTGGAACCTGCTGGAGAAAACCAAGTCGGTGTTCGTGCAGGAAGGCATGACCGACCCGCTCAACTGGTGGGCCCGGGTGGTGAAGCGCTTCACCCGCTACCCCATCCTCACCATCAGCACGGCCCTGAACGGGATGAACAACTGCTGCGACATCTACTGCGTGGCCTCGGAGGGCTACGCCGAGCATTTCCGCCGCGTCGGCGTGGACGCGGGCAAGCTCGTGGTGACGGGCATCCCCAACTTCGACGACATCGAGCGCCTGCGCGACAACCGCTTCCCGCACCGCGGCTACGTGCTGGTGGCCACCACCGACATGCGCGAAACCTTCCGGCCCGACAACCGCAGGAAGTTCATCCGCGACGCCGCGCGCATCGCCGCCGGTCGGCCCATGATTTTCAAGTTTCACCCCAACGAAAACATGGCCCGCGCCACGGCCGAGGTGCAGCAATACGCCCCGCCCGGCACCCGCATCTACACCGAAGGCAACACCGAAGAGATGATCGCCAACTGCGCCGAGCTCATCACCCAGTACAGCACGGTGGCCTTCGTGGGCCTGGCGCTGGGCATTCCGGTGCACTCGTATTTCGACGTGGCCGACCTCCAGCGCAAGCTGCCCTGGCAAAACCACGGCACGTCGGCCCGCCGCATCGCCGATATCTGCCGCCGGTTTGTGCACTACGAAGGCAGCGGGGCTGACTTTTTAAAACAATACCGGCCCGAACCGCTTTTAGCGCCCGCACACCCCGCACACCCTTGAAAATCCTCACCGTCGTCCAGGCCCGGCGCGGCTCCTCCCGCCTCCCCGACAAAGTAAGCCTGCCGCTGGCCGGCCAGCCCCTGCTGGTGCGCATGGTGGAGCGGGTGCAGCGCGCCCGCCTGGCCGGCCAAGTGGTGGTGGCCACCACCACCGACCCCGCCGACGACGCCCTGGGGGCCCTCTGCGCCGCGCACGGCATCGCCGTGTTTCGGGGCTCGCCCACCGATTTGCTCGACCGCCACTACCAGGCGGCGCGGGCCTTCGGGGCCGACGCGGTGGTGAAAATTCCGTCCGACTGCCCGCTCATCGACCCGGCCGTAATTGACCGGGTGCTGGGCTTTTACCTCGAAACGGCCGGGCAGTACGATTTTGTGGGCAACCTGCACCCCGCCACCTACCCCGACGGCAACGACGTGGAGGTGATGCCGCTGGGGGCCCTCGAAACGGCCTGGCGCGAGGCCCGCCGCCCGCTCGAGCGCGAGCACACCACGCCGTTTTTCTGGGAAAACCCCGGCCGCTTCCGCCTCGCCAACGTGGCCTGGGAAACGGGGCTCGACTACTCCATGTCGCACCGCTTCACCATCGACTACCCGGCAGATTATGATTTCGTTAAGGCCGTGTACGACGCGCTGTATCCGGCCAATCCGGCCTTCGGCCTGGCCGACATTCTGGCCCTGCTCCGGCGCGAGCCCGGTATCTTTGGGCTCAACAACGCACTGGCCGGCGTGAACTGGTACCGCAACCACCTGGGGGAACTCAAAACCGTGGCCGCGGCCCAAACCAAGCGCTTATAGCGCCTTGGTCGTGCCGAACGCCGCGCAGCACCGCTCCCGCTGACTAACTAATTACTTGCGCAGGAGAGATGCTTTACTACGCTCAGCACGACGCCTTTTAGTAGTACGAAAAAAGCCCCATGACCCCCGAAAAACACGACGAACTAAAGGCCCTGGCCCTGCGCGTGCGCGAGCACATCGTGCGCCTGAGCACCGACGGCGGCTGCTTCACCGGCGCCTCGCTGAGCTGCGCCGATCTGCTGGTGTACCTCTACGCCGACTTCCTGAACATCAGCCCCCAAACGCTCGACGCGCCCGACCGCGACTTCCTGTTTCTGAGCAAGGGCCACGACGTGCCGGCCCTCTACGGCACCTTTGCCGAGCTGGGCTACATGCCCAAAGAGCGCCTGGCCAACCACTTGAAAGCCAACGACAGCATTTACTGGCACCCCAACCGCGCGGTGCCGGGCGTCGAGTTTCATTCGGGCTCGCTCGGGCACCTGCCGTCGGTGGGCCTGGGCGTGGCCCTCGACAACCGCCTGCGGGGCCTGCGCAACCGCACCATCGTCATCACCGGCGACGGCGAGCTGAACGAGGGCTCGGTGTGGGAAACGGTGCTGGTGGCCGCCGCCCATAAGCTCAGCAACTTCACGCTCGTCGTCGACCGCAACCATTTTCAGGCCAACATGGCCACCGAAGACCTGATTCCGCTCGAGCCGCTGGGGCCCAAGTTCGAGGCCTTCGGCTGGGCCGTGCGGCGCATCGACGGCCACGATTTCGCGCAGCTCGAGGCCGCCTTCGGGGCCCTGCCCTTCTCCGACACCAAGCCCTCGGTCATCATCTGCGACACGGTGCGCGGCCGCGGCCTGCCCAGCATCGAAGCCCGCGCCGACCGCTGGTTCTGCAACTTCTCGGCGGACGAGGTGACGCAGCTTTTGGAAGAGCTCCACAGCCAGGAAGCCACCACGCTCACCAGCGAAACCCTGACGGTGCGCTAGCCGTCGTTCCGAGCAACGCGGGGAATCAGGGTTGTTCAGAAAGTAGTACGGCGACAGAATTTAATTCAGATTCCTCCCTTCGGTCGGAATGACAACACTGAAACGGTAATGAACTACGAAGAGCTAATCAAAGAAACGGCCCTGGCCGACGACCGCCTCATCGTGATGACGGCCGAAAACCGCGCCCTCATCCGCAACCTGCCGGCCGTGCTGGGGCCCCGGTTCATCGACACTGGCATCACGGAGCAAACCCTGATTGGGGCCGCCGCCGGGCTGGCGCTGCGCGGGCGCATTCCGGTGGTGCACGCGCTGGCCACGTTCCTCACGCTGCGGGCGTTCGAGTTCATCCGCACTGACGTGGGCATTGGCCAGCTGCCGGTCAAAATCAGCAGCTTCGTGCCCGGCTTTTTATCGGACGGCAACGGCCCCACGCACCAGGCCATCGAAGACGTGGCCCTGATGCGCGGCATCCCCGGCATGACCGTTTTCGCGCCCGCCGACGAGGCCGATATGCTCGCCATGTTGCCTCAAATCTGGGCCTCGCCCAACCCGGCCTACGTGCGCGTCAACACCCGCCCGGGCACCTACCCGCACGCGCCGTTCAAAATCGGCAAGGCCGAAGTGGTGGCCACCGGCACCGACGCCACCATTCTCGTCTACGGCATGCTGTTCGAGCAGGCCCTCATCGCCCGCGAGCTGCTCGAAGCCCAAGGCAAGTCGGTGGGCCTGGTGAACATGCGCACCCTCAAGCCCGTCGACGAAGCCGCCCTGCTGCACGTGGCGCAGGCCGGGGGCCTGGTGGTGACGCTCGAAGACCACTTCCAGACCGGCGGCCTCTACTCCATTTTGGCCGAGGTGCTGCTGAAGAACGAGCTGACCGCCAAGGTGCTGCCCATTGCCCTCAACGAGAAATGGTACAAGCCCGGCTTGCTGAGCGAAGTGCTCGAATACGAGGGTTTTACCGGCCAGCACATTGCCCGGCGCATCGCCGAAAAGCTGGGGGCCGACCCCGCCGCCATCACCACCAAAACGGCGGTGATAGAAAACCAATTCGCTGAGTAGAGACGCGACCCTTCGCGTCTCGGCCGTTGCGAGCAACCCAATCGTTGCGGGCAACTCAAAACTGTGCAGCGGCGGAGACGCGAAGGGTCGCGTCTCTACATCCTATCATAAACCATCATGAAATAACCATGCCTAATACCGTTGCCTCCAATGCCAATTACCCCGACTTCACCGAGTCGGATGCGCTGTACGCCCGCGCCACCAAAATCATGACGCCCGTCACCCAGACCCTCGCCAAGGGCCCCGGGCAGTACACCAAAGGCGGCGCGCCCAAGTACGTGAAGCGCGGCAAGGGCGCCCACATTTGGGACGTGGACGGCAACGAGTACCTTGATTTTCAGATGGCTATCGGCCCCATTTCGCTGGGCTACGCCTACGAGCGGGTGGACGACGCCATCCGGGCGCAGCTCGAAGACGGCATCACGTTTTCGATGATGCACGAGCTGGAGGTGCAGCTCGCCGAGCTCGTCCACGAGATCATTCCCAACGCCGAGAGCATCCGCATCAGCAAAACCGGCGCCGACGTGTGCTCGGCGGCAGTGCGCGTGGCGCGGGCCTTCACGGGGCGGCCCCACGTGCTGTGCTGCGGCTACCACGGCTGGCACGACTGGTACATCGGCACCACGAGCCGCGACAAAGGCATTCCGCAGGCCAGCAAGGACTTGGTGAATGCGTTCGAGTACAACAACCTCGACTCGTTCAAGGAGTTGCTGACGCCCGATGTGGCTTGCGTCATCCTGGAGCCGTTCATTTTCGACGCGCCCCAGAACGACTTCCTACACGAGGTGGCCCGGCTCTGCAAAGAGAACGGCACGCTGCTGATTTTCGACGAGATGTGGACCGGCTTCCGCATCGCCATCGGCGGGGCCCAGGAATACTTCGGCATCAAGGCCGATTTGGCGGTGTTCTCCAAGGCGTTTGCCAACGGGATGCCGATTTCGCTGCTCACCGGGCGGCGCGACGTGATGCAGCTCTTTGAGCAGGACGTGTTCTTCTTCACCACCTTCGGCGGCGAGGCCCTGAGCATGGCCGCGGCCATGGCCACCATCGCCGAGATGCGCGAAAAAAACGTGCCCGCCCGCCTCGCCGAGCAGGGAAAAAAGCTGAAGGACGGCTACAACCAAATCGCCGCCGGCCTCGGCCTGAGCCCCTACACCAAGTGCTACGGCTACGACTGCCGCACCATCGTCACCTTCGACGCCAGCGCCGGCAACCCCTTGGAAGTGAAGGCTTACGTGCAGCAGGAGCTGTTCAAGCGCGGCGTTATGTGGAGCGGCATCCACAACATGTGCTTCTCGCACACCGACGCCGACGTGGCCCATACCCTGGCCATGTACGGCGAAGTGCTGGCGCTGCTGAAGGAAGCCATTGCGGCCGGCGACGTGGCCGCCCGCCTGCACGGCGAGCCGGTGGAAGCCGTGTTCCGCAAAGTGACCAACGCCGCGCCGGCAAAGGTGAAGTAGCCTTGCGGCCGACAATCAAATGAACCTCTTCGACTTAACCAACAAAACGGCCATCGTCACCGGCGCGTGCGGGCTCATCGGGCGGCAGCACTGCGCGGCGCTGGCCGCCGCCGGGGCCAACGTGGTGGTGGCCGACGTCAACCAGCCGGCCGCCGAGGCGGTGGCGGCCGGGCTGCCCGGGGGCCCTCACCTGCCGCTGGCCCTGGACGTGACCAACCCGGAGTCGCTGGCCGCCGCCCGCGACCAGATTATCAGCCGGTTTGGGCACATCGACGTGCTGGTGAACAACGCGGCCATCAACGACATGTTCGAGAACCCGGCCCTGGCCGCCGACCTCAGCAAGTTCGAGAACTTTCCGCTCGCCACCTTTCGGCAAGTGCTGGAAGTGAACGTGACGGGCGTTTTTCTGGCGGCCCAGGTGTTCGGCACGCCGATGGCGGCGCAGGGCCACGGCTCCATCATCAACGTGGCCAGCACCTACGGCATCGTGGGGCCCGACCAGAGCATTTACCGCAACGAGGCCGGCGAGCAAACCTTCTACAAATCACCCTCCTATCCCACGACGAAGGGCGCGGTGGTGAACTTCACCCGCTACCTGGCCGCGTACTGGGGCGCGAAAGGCGTGCGCGTGAACACGCTCTCGCCGGGGGGCGTGGAGAACAGCCAGGACGCCTTTTTTGTGAAGCAGTACAGCGCCAAAACGCCGCTGGGCCGCATGGCGACGCCCACCGACTACCAGGGGGCCGTCGTGTTCCTGGCTTCGGAGGCGTCGGCGTACATGACCGGTGCCAACCTGGTGGTGGACGGCGGCTGGACGGCGATTTAACCCACGGCGCGGGCTTTTCAGGCCGCGGCGCTACCTATCAAAAATCCATGAATTTAGTTGAACTACAAGCCCGGGCCCGCCGCATCAAGCTGGTGCTCACCGACTGCGACGGCGTGCTCACCGACAACGGCGTGTACTACTCCGAGCGCGGCGAGGAGCTCAAGCGCTTCAGCATCCGCGACGGCATGGGCGTGGAGCGCCTGCGGGCCGTGGGCGTCGACACCGGCATCATGACGGGCGAGGTGTCGCCTTCGGTGCAGAAGCGGGCCGACAAGCTGCGCATCACCGAGCTGCACCTAGGCATCAAGGACAAGCCGGCGCGGCTGCGGGAAATCATGGCCCGCACGGGCCTGGCGGCGGCGGAAATTGCCTTTATTGGCGACGACACCAACGATGTGGAAATCCTGCAGCTGGTGGGCCTGGCCGCCTGCCCCGCCGACGCCACCGGCTTTGCCCGCGCTGTGGCCGATTTTCACTGCGAAACCCGCGGCGGGCACGGCTGCTTCCGCGAGCTGGCAGAGTTTATTATCGCCGGCCGGTAAAGTAAAACTGGGCCGGGGCCGTCTGGCAGCAGCAATCCAAACAATCCTGCCCTGGGGTCTATTTCGTACACGTATTTCATTCATCCGGTCAGCGCTTTCGCACTGGCCTTTAGCCCACCCGCTTCGGCATGAACACCGTTCAAATCAAGAAAAACCGCGCCATCGGGCCCGGCGAGCCCTGCTACATCATCGCCGAAATCGGCATCAACCACAACGGCTCGCTCGACATTGCCAAGCAGCTGATCGACGCCGCCGTGGCGGCCGGCTGCGACGCGGTGAAATTCCAGAAGCGCACCCCCGAGCTGTGTGTGCCCAAAGACCAATGGGAAAAGCAGCGCGACACGCCCTGGGGCCGCATGAGCTACATCGACTACAAGCGCAAAACCGAGTTTGGCCAGGCCGAATACCAGGTGATCGACGCGTATTGCCACGTGAAGGGCATCGACTGGTTTGCCTCGTGCTGGGACGAGCCGTCGGTGGATTTCATGGAGCAGTTCAAGCCCGTGCTTTATAAAATGGCCTCGGCCTCGCTCACCGACAAGCCCTTGCTTGACCGCGTGCGCGCCACCGGCCGGCCGCTGATGCTGAGCACCGGCATGAGCACCCAGCAGGAAATTACCGACGCCGTGGCCTACGTGGGCCTTGAAAACCTGCTGATTGCCCACTCCACCTCGGCCTACCCCTGCCCCCCCGCCGAGCTAAACCTGCGCATGGTGCAGACCCTGATGCAGCAGTTCCCGACCACGCCCATCGGCTACTCGGGCCACGAAACCGGCCTGAGCACCACCGTGACGGCCGTGGCCCTGGGCGCCACGTTCGTGGAGCGTCACTTCACCCTCGACCGCGCCATGTGGGGCTCCGACCACGCCGCCAGCGTGGAGCCCGGCGGCATGGCCAAGCTCGTGCGCGACATCCGCGACACGCAGACGGCCCTGGGAACCGGCGTGAAAGTGGTGTACGAGAGCGAAAAAGAGCCCCTGCGCCGCCTGCGCCGCGAGGTGACGGCCGCCTAACGGCCCCCGCGCCCCGGCAAAATTGCTGGCGCGTTGAAACTATTCGGGCCGCTCGCTTTTTTAGTGGGCGGCCCACTTTCGTAGGGCCCCGGGGCCCGGTCCTGACCGCCTAACTTTATGCTGGACACGATAAGTAAATTTTACCACGGCCTGAACGCCGTTGGCCGCACCACGCTCTATACCACGCCGCTGCTGCTGCTGGCCGTGGCGGTGCTGCTGGTGCTCGAACGCAAGTTTCCGTACCGCAAGGGCCTGCCGTTTTTTCGCGAGGGGCTGTGGGTCGACCTGTTCTGGTACACGCTGGTGCAGAGCTATTTTTTGCAGATTTTGATCTTTGGCTTCATCATCCAGCCGCTGGCCGCGCGCCTGGGGGCCCAGTTCCACTGGGTGAGCGGGTGGCCGGTGGCGGTGCAGGTGGGACTTTTCGTCGTCACGCACGATTTTTATATCTACTGGTTTCACCGGTTCCAGCACAACAGCGCCTTTTTCTGGCGCACCCACGAGGCGCACCACTCGGGCAAGCAGGTGGACTGGCTGGCCGGCTCGCGCTCGCACGCCGTCGAAATCATCATCAACCAAACCATCGAGTTTGCGCCCATCGTCCTGCTGGGGGCCAACCCCATCGTGGTGCCCATCAAGGCGCTGATCGACGCCGTGTGGGGCATGTACATCCACGCCAACGTGGACGTGAAATCGGGCCGCCTGCAATACGTCATCAACGGCCCCGAGATGCACCTCTGGCACCACGCCGACCACGAGGAGGTGTATTTCGCCAACTTCTCGACCAAGTTTGCCACCTGGGACTGGCTGTTTGGCACCGCCTACCTGCCGGCGGGGCGCAAGCCCGTCCGCTGGGGCCTGCCCTACGCCTTTCCCAAAGACTACTTTTTGCAGCACGCCTTCTCGGTGCACCGCTTCGACGAAGCGGCCCTGGCCGAGCAGTCAGCCCTGTTCCGCGCCTACCACGGCCTGCGCTGGCGCCTGCTGGGCTGGCTGGGCCGGCACGTGCCCGCCGCCCGGGCCCTGCAAGGCTGGCCCGTGCCCGACGGCGCCCCCGAAACCGTGGCCCGCCGCCCCGGCAGCAACCCCGCGCCCGCCGCGCCCGTTAGCCCGGCCACGCCCGAATCTTCCCGCCCCGTCGCCACCGCCTCTTGAACTTATTAGCCAACTCCGCCTGGTTCTACCTGTTCCTGGCTTCCGTGATGGAAGTGTGCTGGAACTACAGCCTGAAATACGCCAGCGTGGCCAAGATCCGGGCCATCAACTGGTCGCAGCTTTTTGCGGCCCCGGCCGGCATTTACACCCTGCTGCCGGCCATCGGGTACGTGGCGTTTGGGGTGGCCAACGTGTTTTTCTTCTCCAAAGCCCTGAACCAGATCCCGGCCGCCACGGCGTTCGCCATCTGGATGGGCATGGCCCTGGTCGGCATCAAGATCGTGGACACGCTCGTGCTCAAGGAGCCGTTCAGCGCGTGGCACGTGCTGTTCATCGGGTTCATCCTGGTGGGCATCGTGGGCCTGAAGCGCACCGCCTAGGCAGGGCCCCGGCGCGCAGCTACCGTTCGGCCTTTCAAAGCGGAAACGCCAATTTTCAGCGCCTTTGCTAATTCAAAACCCCGCCGATGGTGCCGATGGTGAGGGCCACGATGGCGGTGTTGAAGACGAAAGAGATGAGCCCGTGCAGCAGGCATATGCTCCGGATGCTGCGGCTGCTGATGCCGATGTCGGCCGTTTGGGCCGTCATGCCCACCACGAAGGAAAAGTAGGCGAAATCGAGGTAGTTGGGTTCGAGCTTCTTTTGGCTTTCTTCTTCGGGAAAGACCAGGCCGCCCGCGTCTTCGCCTTGCTCGTCGGCCCGGTAGTAGGCGTGGGCGTAGCGCAGCGTGAACACGACGTGCACCATCGTCCAGGCAAAGGCCACGGCCCCCACGCCCAGGGCCAGGTGCAGGGCCTTGGCTTCTTCCGGCAGGTTTTTGAGGGTACCCAGCAAGCCCACCACGGCCACGAGGCTGGCCAGCGCGCCGCCGATTATCACCACGGAAGCCAAAACGCGGGGCAGGTCTTCGCTGGCGGCCACGCGGCGAATATCGTCGGCGGTATCGGCCTGGCGCATACTCACCACAATCAGGATCAGGTTGGTTAGGGCGAAGGCATCCCAGCCGGCTATGCTCCGGGTCAGCGGTGCCATGGTGTGCGAGGCCAGCCACGCGGCCAGGCCGCCCGCAACGAAGCTTATACCCAGGCGCCACGGCAGGGTAATAAATTTGGCCCAGTAGCTGGGCGGGGCCTTCGGGGCCTTGATTTTTGCCATTGCGCGGCAAGATAAGCACCGGGGCGGCGTTGGGCAGCGGCTGGCGGCGTACTGCGCCAGCGGCGGCGGGCCCGGCGCAAACGGAATAGTTTCTTTCTTTTGTCGGCATGAACCCCGCCCCGCTCTCCGGCCTCTACGCCCCGTCGCTCGCCCTCGTCACCGATTTGTACCAGCTCACGATGGCCTACGGCTACTGGCAGCAGGGCCTGCACGACCGCGAAGCCGTGTTCCACCTCTACTTCCGCAAAGCACCGTTCCAGGGCGGCTACGCGGTGGCCGCCGGCCTGGCCCTGGCCGTGGATTGGCTCGAAAACCTGCGCTTTTCGGCCGACGACCTCGCCTACCTCGGCGGGCTGCGCGGCAGCCGGGGCACGCCGCTTTTCCCGCCGGCCTTCCTCGACTACCTGCGGGACCTGACCTTCACCTGCGACGTCGACGCCGTGCCCGAGGGCACCGCCGTGTTCGGCAACGAGCCGCTGCTGCGCGTGCGGGGGCCCTTGCTGCAAGCGCAGCTGCTCGAAACGGCCCTGCTCACGCTGGTCAATTTCCAAACCCTCATCGCCACCAAAGCCGCCCGCATCCGCGAAGCCGCCGGGCCCGACGATCAGGTGCTGGAGTTCGGCCTGCGCCGCGCCCAGGGCTTCGACGGGGGCCTGGGGGCCAGCCGCGCCGCCTACCTCGGCGGGGCCGACGCCACGAGCAACGTGCTGGCCGGCCAGCGCTACGGCCTGCCCGTGCGCGGCACCCACGCCCACAGCTGGGTGATGTCGTTCGGGAACGAGGAACAAGCCTTCGCCGCCTACGCCCAGGCCTTTCCCGACGACTCCGTGTTCCTGGTCGACACCTACGACACGCTCGACGGCGTGCGCCACGCCATCGCCGTGGCGCAGCAAATGCGCCGCAACGGCCACGAGCTGAGCGGCATCCGCCTCGATTCGGGCGATTTGGCGTATTTGTCGATAGCAGCCCGCCAGCTGCTCGACGCGGCCGGCCTGACGCAAGTGCGCATCGTGGCCAGCAACGACCTGGAGGAAAACCTCATCGCCAGCCTCCGGCAGCAGGGCGCGCGCATCGATACCTGGGGCGTGGGCACCCAGCTCGTAACGGCCTACAACCAGCCCGCGCTGGGGGGCGTGTACAAGCTCGCCGCCTTGCGCACCGAAGACGGCGCGGGCTGGGATTTCACCATCAAGCTCAGCGAGCAACAGGCCAAAACCAGCATTCCCGGCATCCTGCAAGTGCGCCGCTACCTGAGCGACTCGGGCGAGCTAGGCCAGCCGCGCGCCGACATGATTTACAACCTGGCCGCGCCCGCGCCCCTGCCCGAAGCGCCGGTCATCCTCGACCCCACCGATGCCACCCGCCGCCGCCCCGTGCGCCCCGGCGCGCCGTTCGTGGATTTGCTCCAGCCCGTGCTCCGCGACGGCCAGCTAGTCAGCCCCTTACCCACCCTGACCGAAAGCCGCGCCCACGCCCGCCAGCAAGTCGCGGGCCTCGACCCCAGCATCCGCCGCTTCCTCAACCCGCACGTCTATCCCGTGGGCCTGGAGCAGGGGCTGCACGCGTTTCGGACGGAGCTGGTGCTGGCAAGAAGGCCGGGGCGGGCAGTGTAGGTCAGCGCTCAGGACCTAACTTTACCCGAAAGCCGCTCCAGCCATGATACGCACCCTGATTACGCCCCAGCAAGCCGATATGCACCTGGCTATTCCGCCCCATTACATCGGCAAGCAGCTCGAAGTGCTGGTGTACGCGGTGGAGGAGGTGAGCGAGGCAGCCGCGCCCGAAGCGCCCACGATGGCCCGGTTCTGGGGTATCCTCAGCCCCGAGAGCGGCCAAGCCCTGCAACAATCCGCCGAAGCCAGCCGCGCCGAATGGGACCAGCCTGCCTCCTAGACACGAACGTCGTCATCGGCTTTTTCGACACGTCGCTGCCAGTGGCGGGCCAGCGGTTCGTAGCTGGCCTTCAGCCAGTCATCTCCGTCATCACCCACATCGAGCTGTTCAGCAACCCGCGCATATCGGCCACCGAGCTGGCTCAGCTCCGCCAGTTCGTGGCCCTGGCAACGGTGCACAGCGACCTCGACCCCGCCCTGGTGGAAGCTGCCATTACCGTGCGCCAACGGCACAAAGTCAAAACCCCGGATGCCATTATCGCCGCCACCGCCCTCGTGCGCGGCCTCATGCTGGTCACGCGCAACACCCGCGACTTTGAGCAAATTGACGGCCTGACGGTTATCAATCCATTCCTGCTCTAGCAACTTCGGATGATTGCAGTATCAGGCCCGGATTGGAAGCAGTAGTTTCGTTGGTTTCGGACGGAACTGGTGCTGGCCCGGCGGCCGGGTCGGGCGGTGTAGTATTCCGACCTTATTAGGACTTACGCACTCGCTGGTATAAGTGCGGGAATGAGCGGATTTTGCAGGAGTTGGCGCAGGTAAGGGGTCCACTGTTGCTGGTGAGCCTGATACACCGTTTGCGCGGATTGGAGAGCGAATTGGCGCAACGACACCC
>JANXOE010000192.1 GCA_025353745.1 Hymenobacter sp. | reverse complement strand
CTCGTAGGTGAACGCGCGCGAGAGCGGCACGGGGACGGCGACATCGGCCAGCAGAGGCATTGCGCGGCGAGCCTAGTACGAGAGGAAAGGTCGCGCTGGCGCGATCCCGGAAGGTGCCGCCCCCGAGCAGCGGGGCCGCCGCGGGGCCGCCGCCCGCCCCCTCAACCGCCGCAACGGCCGGGGCCGCACCCCCGACGGCTCCCGCCCCGAGGGCGACGCCGGCAGCGACGCCCGCCGCGCCGACAGCTCGCGCCCGCCCCGCGCCGAGCGCCCCGAGGGCCCCCGCCGCAACCCCAACCCCGATGCCCCCGCCCGCCCGCCGGGCGAAGCCGGCGCCCCGCGCGAAGGCCGCGGCGGGCGCGGGCGTGGCGGGCGCGGGCGCGGCGGCGAAGGCCCGGCCGGGGCCGGTTCCACCCCTGCGCCGGCCGGCGCGTAAGCTTTTGATGGCCCCACCATGTTCCGTAATTCTAATTTGAAGCTTTCGGCCACGGCCCGGGGGCTGGCGGCCGGCCTGGGCCTGCTGGCCCTGGCCGGCTGCGACCCCAACCGGGTGTTTGAGGAGAACACCGACTTCCCCAACAACTCGTGGGACGTGCAGCGCAAGCCGGCGTTCACGTTCGCCATTGCCGACACGGCGATGCGCTACGACGTGTACTTCGACGTGCGCAACGCCTCCGTGTACCCGTTTTATAACCTCTACGTGAAGGCCACGCTCACCGGCCCCGCCGGCCCGGTGGGGGCCCCCTTGCTCCACCAGATGCTGCTGATGGACCCCAAAAGCGGCGAGCCCCGCGGCAGCGGCACCGGCGACATCTTCGACCACCAAATCCTGGCCTTGCCCGGCCAGCGCTTTGCCCGGGCGGGCAATTACACGCTCACCCTGGAGCAGTTCATGCGCCAAGACCAGCTGCCCGGGCTAATGGCCGTGGGCGTGCGCGTGGCCAAACACCAGCGCGCGGGCAAAAAGTAATTGGGTGCCCGTCGTTTCACGCACCGGCCGGCAGCTACACGACGCGGGTGACGTCGACGGCGTTGGGGCCCTTCTTGCCGGCTTTGATGCCGAACTGCACCCGGTCGCCTTCCTGGATTTCGTGGATGAGACCGGTTTGGTGCACGAAGATTTCTTCCTCCGTGCCGTCGAGGATGATGAAGCCGAAGCCTTTGGCGTCGTTGTAGAATTTGACGGTACCGGTTTCCATAAGCGGGGAAGCAATAAGTAAAGAAGTAGGAGAGTAGCCGGCAAAAATACGGCCCCGGCCGCAACGGGGCCCGCCCGGGCCCAACCGCGGCCCAAGGGGCGCGTATAGCACGGGGCCCCGCTTGCGGGTTTTTTCACCCAACTTCTTCGCCCCATGAGCACGGAAAACCTCAACACCGAACCGAACGAAATTGCCGGCAACCGGCTCGGCGGCCCCTTGGGCAACACCGCGGCCCGCCCCGGGCCGCCGGCGGGCGTGCCCGCCCCGCCCTCGAGCGAAGAGCTGGCCGCGGCCGAAACCGGCGTGGGCCAGGGCGGCGTCGACGACCGCGACCAGCAGGAAAACAAAGCGGCCGACCCCGCTGCCCTCGACCCCAGCGCCTACGGCGGCAACTTCGGCAACGCGACGCAGGACGTGTACGACAGCGCGGCCCGCCTCGACAACCAGCAGGCCGACGCCAGCCGGGGCGAATTCGGCCGCCAGGGCCCCCGCAACACCCACGGCGGCTACGGCAACCAGTACCGCGAAGCCGACTACGAGCCCCACAACTCGGCCGAAGACCGCTACTACGGCGGCCCCGGCGAGCCCGGCCCCCAGCACAATTCGTACCGCGAAGACCCCGCCCAGCTCGCCCGCGCCACCGCCACCGGCTCCGCCCTGCCCCCCGCGCCCGGCCCCGAAACCCCCGGCCCCGACGGCCGCGGCAATCAACAAGACACCCGCAACCTGCCCGGCCGCGCCGACGCCCGCGCCAACCAGCAGAACGACAACAGCGCCGGCCCCGGCCAGGGCCCCGGCTACGCCGCCGACTACGGCCACACTTCGGTGGGCGGCGGGGGCCCTGCGCCAACGGCCCCCAACGCCGACGTGCCCGCCCGCAACCAGGGCGAAGACGGCCGGTCGTCGCGCGGGGGCTACGACAACCAGGGTTCGGCCAACGGGCCCGGCGCGGCCCCGGCGCCGCCGGCCACGGGCGGCGCCCCCGGCCCGGCCGCCGTCGGCGAAGGCTACGCCGACCGGGGCCGCCAGGGCGAGGCCCAGCGCCCCGATTACGCCACCGGCGGCGCGCGCAGCGGCTTCGTGCCCGGCACTGCCCAGCCCGGCTTCGGCTCGAAAGGCGGCTCTTACGACGACCAATACGCCGCCGGCCAGCCCGGGGCCACCGGCGGCTCGCCGGCCAAAGGCGACCACACCCAGCAGGAGCACGACGATCAAAACAGCGGCCCGGCCGCGCAAGAAAAATTTCGTCCCGCCGGGGCCCCCGACGAGCAGGCCGATACGGCCCCGCGCCGCAACGCCGACCGCGACCAGCCCGACGAGCACTAAGCCGGGGCGGGCTTTCAGTAATAAAAAATGCTCTCCGGTCTTCGGGGAGCATTTTTTGTTTAAAGCGGCGGTTGGGCCGGCCGCGGAAGCAGTTCGGATGCCGTGTGGGCCGGGCCGCGGGGGCCGGTTTGCCCGCAACCGGCTCGCGGGCGGCGCCACGGCGTCTGGGTGGCAGTGGTTGGGGCAGAACCGGCAGGCCGGCGCCGGCGTTTGGGCCCCGGGGCCCCAAATCAGGCGGTGGGCCGTAATATTACGCTTCTATAAGCGTCTTCCTGCGTATGCCCGCGCCCGCCCGTGCCACTTCTGATTTCTTTGACGACCTCACCGACGCGCTGTTGGTGCTGCGGGTGCAGGCCCAGCAGCGGTTCCGTCCGTTGGGGCCCGACGCGCTGAACCGCCACCCCGGGCCCGGGCCCGGGCCCTGGAGCGTGGGCGAATGCCTCGAGCACCTCAACATCGTGGGGGGATACTTTTTGCCTGTTATCGCGGGGCGCCTGCGCCGGGCCCAGGAGCAGGGCAGCCGGCCCGCGCCTTTCGTGAAGCACGGCTTCGTCGGGGCCCGCTTGGTGAACGACCTGCGGACCCCGGCCGCCGTCAAGCCCCGCGTGACGCCCCAGCGCTACGCGCCCACCGGCACCCGCCTCACCCGCACCGTTACGGAGGTGTACAGCCGCCAGCTCGACGAGCTGCTGAGCCTCGTGCTGCGCGCCCGCCAGGTCGATGCCAACGCCGTGCGCATTCCCAACCCGCTGTTTCCGCTGCTGCGCCTGCGCCTCACCGACCAGCTCGAATACCTCGTGGTGCACTTGCAGCGCCACGCCGCCCAGGCCGAGCGCGTGCTGGCCGGGCAGTCCGGCAAGTAGGAGCAGGGCCCTCCCGAACGGTGGGGGCCGCGCGGCGGGAAAACGCGCCGGCTGTTTTCAGCGCTGCATTCGGCGGCCGGCGGCCGGGGCAAAATAATTTGCGCCGGCCGTGTGCAGTCTGGACGGCCCCGGCATCTTTGAGGCCCCAACCACTTGCCGCCACCCATGCGCCTGCTCTTTCTTGCCTGCCTGCTCCTGCTGCTGACCTTCACCGCCGACCGCGCCGCGCCCGGCCCGCCGCCGGGCCCGCTGGCCGCCCGCTGGAAAAAAATCGACCAGCTGCTGGCCAAAGACCAGACCGCCACCGCCGCCCCGCTCGTGGAGAGCCTTTACCAGCAAGCCAAAAAAGACGGCGACGCTCCCGCCTACGTGCGGGCCCTGCTCTACAAAATCCGGCTCCTGCAAAACAAGCAGGAAGACGCCGACGAGAAAGGCATCGCCCTGCTGGAAAAAGATTTAAAAACGGCAAAATTCCCGGCCCGGCCCGTGCTGCACTCGCTGCTGGCCGGCCTCTACGCCGATTATTACAACCAGCACCGCTACCAGCTCTACCAGCGCACGGCCGGGGCCCTGCCCACCGCCGACCGGGCCCCCGGCGGCGCCGAGGGCGGCACCGCCCTCGCCACCTGGGACGCCGGCCGGCTCGGCGCGGCCATTGTGCGGCACTATTATCGGTCGGTTGAAGACGAGCCGCAGCGGCAGCTCGGCACCCCGCTGGCGCAGCTCGGCGACCTGGCCGCGGGCGGCGACGCCGAAGGCCGCGCCCTGCGCCCCACCCTCTACGACCTGCTGGCCCAGCGCGCCATCGCCGGCCTGCAAAACCAGGAGCTGTACCTCACCCGCCCCGAGCAGCAGTTTCAGCCAACCGAGCCCAAGCTGTTCGGCAGCGCGGCGGAATTTGCCGCGCTGCGCCTGCTGGGCCCTGGGGCCGATTCGCTCAACGGCCAGCTTCACGCGCTGCGCCTGCTGCAGCGCCTCACGGCCGCGCGCCTGCCGCTGGCCCCGCAAAACCCGGCTGCCCTGGCCGATGTGGACTTGCAGCGCCTCGACTACCTGCGCGGCCTCACCCAAAACACGGCCCTGGCTGACCAGTACGGCCCCGCCCTGGCGCGCCTGGCCGCCGCCTACGGGGCCCTGCCCATCGGCGCCGAATTTTTGGCCCGCCGGGCCGAGCTGCTGCGCGAAACCGACGCCGTAGCCGCCGTGCGCCTGGCCCGGGAAGCGGAAGCGAAATTCCCCAAGTCGCGCGGCGCGGCGCGGGCCCGGGCCCTGCGCGAAGGAATCGAGCGGCCGGAGCTGGCGTTTTCCGCCGCCGACATCGTGGTGCCCGGCCAGGCCTGGCGGCTCGACGCGACGACCCGCAACGTGACCGAGCTGCACGCCTGGGCCTACCGCATTTCGCTGAAGGAGTGGCGGGAATTCACCGATTATGATCCGCAAAACCGGCCCCTGGCCCAGCGCTACGCCCGCGCCCTGAAGGCCGCGCCAGCCGCCGCCTGGGCGGTGCCGGTGCCCGCGCATCCGCTCGATTATAAAGAGCAGAAGCTGGCCACGGCCGGCGCGGCGCTGCCCGCCGGCTACTACCTGGTGCTGCTGAGCAACCGGGCGGCGCTTTCCACCGATGCGGCGGCGAAATCGGCCCCGGCGGGCACCGTCACGGCTTACGCCGTGGTGGGCGCGAGCGAGCTGAGCGCCGTTCGGCGCACCAGCGCGGACAACGGCACCACCACTTTGCTGCTGCTGAACCGCCAAAGCGGGGCGCCGCTGGCGGGCGTAAAAACCCAGGCCGCGTTCAGTATTTACAACCGCGAAAAGTTGCGCGACGACACCCGGCTGGCCGATGCTTCGGCCACGAAGGCCACCGGAGAAGTGGAAATTGCCGCGCCCGTGAAAATGGATGCACAGCTGAACCACGAGCGGCTGGTGAGCGTGCGCGCCTGGCGCGGCGCCGACACGCTGCTCACCACCGTCAACAGCGACTATTACCCCGAGCAAAAGACGCCCTCCCGGCCCCAGCGGCACACCTTTCTGTTCACCGACCGCGCCATTTACCGGCCGGGCCAGACGCTGTACTTCAAGGGAATTCTGACCGAAAGCCTGGGCGGCAAAAACAGTGTGCTGGCCGGCCAGCCGGTGAGCGTGCGGCTGGTAGACGTGAACGGCCAACCCGTGCAAACGCTGCCCTTCACCACCTCCGATTTCGGCAGCTTCAACGGCTCGCTGGTGCTGCCGGCGGGCTTGCTCAACGGCGAGATGACGCTGCAAACCGACGACGGCAGCCTGGCGTTTGCCGTGGAAGACTACAAGCGCCCCACCTTCTACGTGCAGCTCGATTCGGTGCCCGGCCGGCCCCGGCTGGGCCAGCCGCTGACGGTGCAGGGCCGCGCCCGCGCCTACGCCGGCCAGCCCACCGACGGGGCCGCTGTGCAGTACCGCGTGGTGCGCCGGGCCCTGTGGGTGCTGTTCGACGGCGGCTTTGGGCGGGGAATTTTCCCGCCCGGCCGGGGCGGCGACCAGGAAGTGGCCCACGGCACCACCCGCACCGACGCGGAGGGCCGTTTCGGCGTCACGTTTACGCCGCCGCTGGGGCCCCCGGCGCCGGGCAAGCGCGGCTGGGAGCCGGGCTATTCGTTTGAAATAACGGCCGACGTGACCGACGCGGCCGGCGAAACCCGCACCGGCACCCGCGCCTTCCCCATCGGCCGCAACCCGCTCAGCCTGCGCCTCACCGGGCCCGAAACGGCCGACAAGCAGCGCCTGCCCGCCTTCCGGCTGCTGGCCGCCAACGCCACCGGCGAGCCGCTGCCCGCCGCCGGCACGCTGCGCCTGTTGGCCGTGCGCTACCGCCCCAACCCGCCCGGCGTGCCCGGCCCCCCCCCCGAAACCGCCGCCGACGAGGCCGCGCCGGAGCTGGTCAAAACCCTGCCCTTCGACACTAAAAACGGCCCGGTGCTAGACCTGCGCGCAGCCCTGGGGGCCCTGCCCACCGGCCGCTACCGCCTCGAAGCGCTGGCCGCCGGGCCCGACTCGGCGCGGGCGCGGCACGATTTCACGCTCTACGACGCCGGGGCCCTCGCCGTGCCCTTCGCCACGCCCGACTGGTTTGTGGCGCTGGCCGACACCGTGGCCCCCGGCCAGCCCGCCGCCATTCTGCTGGGCAGTAGCGAGGCCGAGGCCCGCATCCTGCTCGAAGTGGAGCGCGGCGGCCAGCTGCTGCGCCAGGAGTGGCTCACGCTGCGCGCCGGCGAGCAGCGCCGCCTGGCCGTGGCGAGCGGCCCCGCCAACGCCCCGGGGCCCCTGTACATCCACACCACGCAGGTGCGCGACAACCGCCTCTACCGCCACGCCGCCGCCGTGCAGGTGGTGGAAAAGCCGCAGCCGCTGCACCTGGCCATCAGCACGTTCCGCGACAAGCTCCAGCCCGGCCAGCGCGAAACCTGGCGCGTGGCCATCCGCCAGGCCGACGGCCACGCGGCCGAGGCGGAGCTGCTGGCCACGCTCTACGACCAAAGCCTGGACGTGTTCCGGCAGCACAGCTTCCAGGAGCTGGCGTTTGGGCAAGGGTACCAGCCGGCGCGGATGGAGTGGCAGGGGAAATTCGGGACGTTGAATTCTACCTCATTCGCGACAACCGCCGAGGGCGCGGGGCCGTCGGCGGTTGACTATCCCGCGTTGAATACTTGGGAAAGCCAGCTGAAAGAAATCCCCGACCAGCGGGAGCTAAGAAATAAAATCGGCTTCCGGGGCGGCCGCAACCGGGTGGTGGCTACCAGAACCGCCGCCGGTAACGCCAGCGCCGCCGACGCAATGGGCGCGCCGGCC
>JANXOE010000185.1 GCA_025353745.1 Hymenobacter sp. | reverse complement strand
CATTACGGGCCGCGTCGTGGATGCTAAAACCAAAGACCCGGTGCCGTTCGCCTCCATTGGTTTGCGCGAAGAGGGAACCGGGGCGCTCACCAACGAGTACGGCTATTTTCAGCTGGCCGGCCTCGAAAAAACCAGCCAGGACTCCCTCGTCGTGATGACGCTCGGCTACGAGCGCAGCGCCGTGTTCATCAAGCGCGGCAGCACCGAAGACCTCATCATCGAACTGAAGAAGCGCGAGATTAAGCTAAGCGAGGTGAAGGTTACGGGCGGCAAAATCAAAAACCTGGAGCTGGGCTCGAAGTCGAATAACCCCGGCGAGGGCATGATTCAGGGCCTGCCGGGCAGCCAGTACGCCTTCTTTGTGAAGAACGACAAACAGAAGAAGCTTGGCAACGTGCGAACCGTGTCCTTCTACATCGGCGAGAACGGGTTTCCCCGCGAGCCTTTCCGCGTCCGCATCTACAAGGCCGACGGCAACTACAACGCCCCCAACACCGACCTGCTCACCGAAAACGTGGTGGTATCGGCGGCCCGTGGCGGCGAGTGGTACACCATCGACCTGAGCACCTACAACATCCCGGCCCCCGAGGAAGGCTTTTTCGTGGCCATGGAGTGGATTGTGGGCGGCGACAAGTTCTACACCACCAACTTCATGGACAACTACACGCCCTACGGCCAGATTATGCGCCCCACCTTCGAATACAAGGAGTGCCGCACCTGGAGCTACACCATCGGCAAGGGCTGGAACCTGCTCACGCTGGCCAACGGGGGCCGCCGGGGCCCTCCTACTTGGTGGCGTCTACTTCGGCCCGGATCATGGCGTTGTAGCGCGAGGTGCCGTTGGTGAGGCTGATGAGGCTCCAGCCCCGCCCGATGGCGTAGAGCCAGGTGCGGCTTTCCTTGAACTCGAAGGTGGGCCGCAAAATCTGGCCGTAGGGCGTGTAGTTGTCCATAAAATTGGTGGTGTAGAACTTGTCGCCGCTCACGATCCACTCCATGGCCACGTAAAACCCTTCGTCGGGGGCCGGGATGTTGTACGAGCTCAGGTCCACGCTGAACCACTCGCCGCCGCGCGCCGCCGACACCACCACGTTGTCGAGCAGCAGGTCCGAGTTCGGGGCGTTGTAGTTGCCGTCGGCCCGGTAGAGGCGCACGCGGAACGGCTCGCGCGGGAAGCCGTTCTCGCCGATGTAAAATGACACCGACCGCACGTAGCCGAGCTTTTTCTGCTTGTCGTTCTTCATCAGGGCGGCGTATTGCGAGCCGGGCAGGCCCTGGAGCATGCCCACGCCGGGCGACGAGGTGTGGGCCCCGAGCACGGCGGGCTTCATCTTGCCGGCCTCCACCGTCACGCCGGCGAGCTTCACGTCCTGCCGGGGCAGCTCGATGATGAGGTCTTCCATGTTGGCGCCGCGCTTCACGCGCAGGGCCGTGCGCCGGAAGCCCAGCGCCAGCACCACCACCGAATCGTCGAGGCTGCGCTCGGGCATGGCCAGCTGGAAGTAGCCGTACTCGTTGGTGAGGGCCCCGGTGCCTTCGTCGCGCAGGCTGATGGAGGCAAACGCCACGGGGTCCTTGGTGGCCTGGTTCACCACGCGGCCCGTGATGCGGCCCTGCTGGGCGTGGGCCAAGCCCGGCAGCAAGCCGGCGCCCAATAGCAGAAAAAATAGTTTTTTCAACATGTAAGCTTGGGAGATATAGAGTAGTTTAAGTCAAAAATATCCGCTCAATCGACAAGAATGGCTTGTTTTGGTGCCGTGGGCCCACTGCCAATAAAAAACCGTTTTGGTACCGCGCTAAGGCGGGCCTTTGCCCAAGCCGGGCCGGCCTACTTGATCATGTCCACGTCGGCCTTGATCATGGCGTTGTAGCGCTGGCCGTTGCCGTTGGCCAGCGTCATCAGGTTCCAGCCCTTGCCGATGCTGTAAGTCCAGGTGCGGCTTTCCTTGAATTCGAAGGTGGGCTTCATGATCTGGCCGTAGGGCGTGTAGTCGTCCATGAAGTTGGTGGTGAAGAACTTGTCGCCGCTCACCACCCATTCCATGGCCACGTAAAATCCTTCGTCGGGGGCCATCACGTTGTAGGGCGTCAGGTCGACGGTGTACCACTGCCCGCCCTGCGGGGCCGACACCACCACGTTTTCGGTGAGCAGGTCCGAGTTCGGGGCGTTGTAGTTGCCGTCGGCCTTGTAGAGGCGCACGCGGAAGGGCTCGCGCGGGAAGCCGTTCTCGCCGATGTAGAACGAGACGGTGCGCACGGCCCCGAGGCGCTTGTTCTTGTCGTTTTTCACGAAAAAGGCGTACTGCGAGCCGGCCTGGCCCTGGATCATGCCTTCGCCGGGGCTGTTGGCTTTGGCCCCGAGGCCGAGGTTTTTCACCTTGCCGGCCTTCACCGTCACCTCCTTCAGGGCCACGGCCTGCTTGGGCACTTCGATGGTGATGTTGTCGAGGGCCGCGCCGCGCTTCACCAGCAGGGTTTTGCGGACGTAGCCCAGGGCCATGATGAGCAGCGTGTCCTGGGCGTTTTTGGTGGGCGCGGGCACCACGAACTGGCCGTGCTCGTTGCTCAGGGCCCCGATCTGCTCGTCCTTCAACCCAATAGAAGTAAAGGGCAGCGGCTCTTTGGTGAGCTGGTCCACAATTACCCCCTTAAGTAGCACTTGCCCGGGCTGGCTTTGGGCAAGGGCGGGGAATGTGGCACCGAATAATGCAATAAAAAGTAAGTGTTTCAACATGGTTAAGTAGTTCAGCGGTAAATACTGCAAATTCAGGCGGAAAGATATTATAAAAAAAATTGTCTAAAACAATTATTAGTCTTTTTGTGCCAACGTTTCTTTGCCGCCGGCCGGGGCCATTGCCCCCAGCGCCGTATCTTTGTTTAAAGCTTTTCTAAATAACCGTTCGTATGGCCGCCGTGGCTTCCTCTCCGCTTGTTTCTACCACCCGGCGCTCGGTCCGCGACCTGCGCGTGGGCGAAACGGGCACCATTTGCTGCCTGGAAGACCCCGTGATGGCCCTGCGCCTGCTCGACATGGGCTGCGTGCCCGGCGTGCAGGTGCGCCTGAGCGGCCGCGCGCCCTTCGGCGACCCGCTGATGCTGGTGCTCGGCGACGAGGAGTACACGCTTTCGGTGCGGCGCAGCGAGGCGGCCACCATTTTGTTGAAAGATTAGCGCGGAACCCATGGCAGCGGCTCGGACCAGCGCGGTGCTGCCAGCGGCCCCCGGGGTTCCGGAGGCCCCGGCCCGGCCGGTGCGCATCGCCCTCATCGGCAACCCCAACTCGGGCAAAACCTCGCTCTTCAACCAGCTCACCGGCCTCAACCAGAAGGTGGGCAACTTCCCGGGCGTGACGGTGGACCGCAAGAGCGGCTGGACCCAGCTCACGCCCACGCGCCGCGCCGAAATCGTAGACCTGCCCGGCACGTACTCGCTCTACCCCAAAAGCCTCGACGAGCGCGTCATCGCCGACCTGCTCTACGACCCGGGGGCCCCCGGCTACCCCGACTTCGTGGTGGTGACCGTGGACGCCAGCAACCTGCGGCGCAGCCTGCTGCTGTTCAGCCAGCTGGCCGACCTGGGCCTGCCCGCCGTGCTGGCCCTGAACATGACCGACGTGGCCGAGCGCCGCGGCGTGCGCGTCGACCTGGGGGCCCTCGGGGCCGAGCTGGGCGTGCCCGTGGTGCCGATGAACGCGCGCAGCGGCAGCGGCGTGGCGGCCCTGAAAATTGTGATGGCCGAGCGCCTGGCCACCCCGCCCGTGCGCTTTTGGCACCCCGACGAGGCCCTGCTGCCGCTCGTGCGCCAGATCCGCTACTACTTCAACCTGCACAACGACTACCTGGCCCTGCACTACGCCCAGCAGGCCGACCACCTGCGCTTCCTCAGCGCCGACGACCGCGCCCACGTGCAGGAGCTGGTGCAGCGCCACCGCTTCGACGGCGCCGCCGAGCAGGCCCGCGAAACCATCGGCCGCTACGACCGCATCAACGACGTGCTGCTCGAAGCCGTGACCGTGACGCGCACCGAGCAGCGCGAGCCCGTCAGCAACCGCATCGACCGGGTGCTGACGCACCGCGTCGGCGGCTACCTTATTTTCCTGGCCGTCTTGTTTTTGCTGTTCCAGGCCATCTTTGCCTGGGCCCAGTACCCGATGGATTTGATCGATCAGGGCATCGGGGCCCTGAGCGGCTGGCTGCAGGGCCACCTGCCGCCGGGGCCCCTCGCGCGCCTGCTCACCGAGGGCGTGCTGGCCGGCCTGGGCGGCGTGCTGATCTTCATTCCGCAGATTGCCCTGCTCTTCGCCTTCCTGGCCATCCTGGAAGAAACCGGCTACATGGCCCGCGTTACCTTCCTCATGGACAAGCTCATGCGCCCCTTTGGGCTGAGCGGTAAGAGCGTGGTGCCGCTGATTTCGGGCCTCGCCTGCGCGGTGCCGGCCATCATGGGCACGCGCACCATCGAGAGCTGGAAAGACCGCATGATCACCATCTTCGTCACGCCCCTGATGTCGTGCTCGGCCCGCATCCCGGTCTACACCGTGCTGGTGGCGCTGGTGGTGCCCGACCGCACGGCGGGCGGCGTCTTCAACCTGCGCGGCGTGGCGCTGATGGGGCTGTACTTGCTGGGGCTGTTCTCGGCCCTGGGCTCGGCCTGGCTGCTGAAGGTGCTGCTCAAGGCCCGCGAGCGCAGCTACTTCATCATGGAATTTCCGGTGTACCAGTGGCCGCGCTGGAAAAACGTGGGCCTGAGCATCTACCAGAAAGTGCAGGCCTTCGTGTGGCAGGCCGGGCAGGTGATCGTGGCCATCTCGGTGCTGCTCTGGGGCCTGGCCAGCTACGGCCCCGGCCAGCGCCAGGAGCGGGCCGAAGCCCAAGCGCGCCGCGAAGCCGCCGCCCACCGCTGGGGGCCCGCCGAGCTGGGCCGCCAGGTGGCCTCCGCCCGCCTCGAAACGTCCTACGCCGGCTCGTTCGGCCACGCCCTGGAGCCGGCCATCCGCCCGCTGGGCTTCGACTGGAAAATCGGCATCGCGCTGCTCACCTCGTTCGCGGCCCGCGAGGTGTTCGTGGGCACGATGAGCACCATCTACAGCGTGGGCCAGGACGCGGACCTGGGCACGGTGCAGCAAAAGCTGGCGGCCGAAAAGGACGCCGCCGGCCGGCCGTTTTTCAGCCCGGCGCGGGCGTTTTCGCTGCTCGTGTTCTACGTCTTCGCCATGCAGTGCATGAGCACGCTGGCCGTCACGTACCGCGAAACCAAGAGCTGGCGCTGGCCCCTGGCCCAGCTCGTGTACATGACCGGCCTGGCCTACCTGGCCTCCACGCTGGTGTGGCAGGCCTTGGGCGCCTAGCCGGGCTAACAGATTAAAAAATAGCCGTTTACGGCTGGGAAACCCCGCTCTTTTTATGGCCTATTTCATCGGGGCGGGCGGCAGGTTTTTGAGGTAGTTGCCCATCATGGCGTAGTTTTTCTGGGCGGCGGGGCCGGGCAGGTGCACCACGATGGCGCGGCACGTGCTGCCGGCCCCGGGGCCGTCGGTTTCGAAGGCAATGCCGCGGGCCGCGTCGTCGTAGAGGTAGCGCAGGCCGCCGGGCAGCCGGTAGGTGGCCGCCAGCGGCAGGGCCCCGTGCGCCGCCCGGATTGCGCGCAAGGAGGCCCCCACGCGCAGGCCGCCGGCCAGCCGGAACCACGGCGAGGTGGCCCGCACCAGCTGCACCGCTTTGTGGCTGCCGTCGTCGCCGGCCGGCGGGGCCGTGTACACGTCGAGCTCGGTGGGCACGGCGCTGCGGTTGCCGCCGGTGCCGGGGGCCCCGTACCAGGTGGCCCAGGCTTTCAGCATGGCCGCGTCGCTGGCGGCGGGCGGGGCGGTGGGCAGGCCGGCTTTGCCCGGGGCGGCGCCCAGCCGGATGGCCCCCACGCTGCGGCCCGGCACAATGAGGAGGTTGGCAGCGGGCCCGGGGGCCGTCAGAACAGTGAGCGGGGCGAACAGCAGGAAGGCAAAGGGGATCATGGGGCGGGTTGGGAAAGAAAAAACGCTTTACGCAGCGGCCGGCCGTGCGGTTGGCCGCCGCGGTTCGGGCCGCGTTTGCCGTTGGGTGGGGCCAGCATTCGAGCAAAACTAGTCGGGCGCGGGCCCCGGGGCCGTTGGGCCGGCCGGCCCGGTGGCTACTTGCTTTTGATTCGGGCAGTTAAATTTCCGGGGCCCCCGTAACGAACGCCGGGCCCGGCCGGTAGCCGGGCCGAAACCGGGCCGCGTGGCCGGTCACTTATCTTCCTTCTTTTTTCAACTCCATGAAAAACCTGCTCTTTCCCGCGTTGCTCGCCGGGCTGGCCTTCGCGCCCGCCCTGGCCCAAACCACGCCCGACGCCGCCGCGCAGCCGCGGCCGGTGGCCGCGTTCCACGCCATCGAGGTCAGCAGCGGCGTCGACCTGTACCTGACGAGCGGCGAGCCCGCGCAAGTAGCCGTAAGCGCCACTTCTCCGGAAGACCGGGACCTGATAAAAACGACCGTGACCGACGGCGTGCTCCGCATCTCGTTCGATCATTCGAAGACAAAATGGGACCGCCACGCGCCCGACAAGCACCTGCACGCCTACGTCACGGCCGCCCGCCTCACGGGCCTCGCGGCCAGCAGCGGCGCCGGGGTGCAGGTGCAGGGCCGCTACCCCGCCGACAGCCTGCAAATCGACCTCTCGTCGGGGGCCTCGCTGCGGGCCGATTTCGCCGCCACGGCGCTGTCCGTGCGCCTGGGCAGCGGCAGCGACGCCACCCTGGCCGGGCGCACCACCCGCCTGGCCGTGCGCGCCGGCAGCGGCAGCACCTTCAACGGCAAAAACCTGCAAGCCGCGCACGGCCAGGCCGACGCCAGCAGCGGCGCCACCGTGCAGCTCGTGGCCGAGCAAACGCTGGCCGCCACCGCCAGCAGCGGCGGCGCGGTGCGCTACAGCGGCGCGGCCCAAGTGAGCACGGCCGCCAGCAGCGGCGGCTCCGTCAGCCGGCGCTAGGGCCCCGGCGCACGGCGGCCGGCTTTTTACATCCCCAGCAAAAACACGGTGGGCACTTTGTGCAGGGCCGGCGCCGGCAGCCGGCGCCACTCGCCCACCAGCCGCGTGCGGATGAGCTCGCCGGGGCCCGTTACGTCGGCCGCCACGCAAAGGCGGGTGGCGGGCTGCAGGTGGGCCAGCAAATCGGCCAGCAGCGCGTCGTTGCGGTAGGGTGTTTCGATGAACAGCTGCGTCTGGCTGCGCTGCTGGGCCTCGCGCTCCAGGGCCTTGATGGCCGCCGCCCGGGGCCCCCGCTCGATGGGCAGGTAGCCGTGGAAGGCGAATTGCTGCCCGTTCAGGCCCGAGGCCATCAGGGCCAGCAGCAGCGACGAGGGCCCCACCAGCGGCACCACGGGCAGGCCCAGGCGGTGGGCCTCGGCGGCCAGCGCCGCGCCGGGGTCGGCAATGCCCGGGCAGCCGGCTTCGCTGAGCACGCCGGCGTCGAGGCCTTCGGCCAGCAGCGGCTCCAGGGCCGCGCGCACCTGCGCCGGGGTGCTGTCTTTGTCGATGACGGCGAACCGAATTTCTTCGATGACCCGCGCCGGGGCCACGCTTTTCACGAAGCGGCGGGCCGTGCGGGCGTTTTCCACCAGAAAGTAGGGGAGGCGGCCCACGGCGGCCACCACCTGCGGCGGCAGCACCTGCGCGGCCGTGTCGTCGGCCAGGGGCGTGGGGATGAGGTAAAGCATCGGGTTCAGAATCAATAAAATGAAGCCGCGTATTTGCGGCTCATTGCCCCACAAAGGCCCGCACCAGCTCGTAGATTTCGTCGGGCTGCTCGGCGTGGAGCCAGTGGCCGGCGTTGGGCACGGTCACCACTTCCGAGTTCGGAAACAGCCGCGGGATGGCGTGGAGCTTGTCTTCGGCCGTGACGTAGCCGGACAGGCCGCCGCGCACGAACAGGGCCGGCTTCAGGAACTGCCCGCCCGTGATGGGCTGGCCCACGGCCGGCATGGCCCCCAACAGCACCGGCACGTTGATGCGCCAGGCGAAGGCGTTGGCCTCGTCGCGGTACAGGTTTTTCAGCAAAAACTGCCGGGTGCTGAGCGCGCCCACGTGCCGGGCCAGGGCCGCGTCGGCCTCCTGCCGGCTGCCGATGGCGGCCAAATCGACGCCCCGCAGCCCGGCCAGCACGCCGTCCTGGTGCGCCATGTCGGAAAAGCCGGGCGCGATGTCGAGCACGACGAGCCGGGCCAGGCGCTCGGGGTGGTCGAGGGCCAGGCGCATGGCCACCTTGCCGCCCATGCTGTGGCCCAGCAGCGTGGCGTCGGGCCCCAGGCCGAGGCGGTCGAACACGGCCAGCACGTCGGCGGCCATGGCGTCGTAGGTGTGCTCGGGGCTGTGAAACGAGCGGCCGTGGTTGCGCAAGTCCACGCTCACCACGCGCAGGCCGGCGTCGTGGGCCCAGCGGCGGGCCAGCGTCTGCCAGTTGTCGAGCGTGCCGAACAGGCCGTGGAGGATGACCAGCGGCCGGCCCTGGCCCTGGTCGAGGTAGTGAAGCAGCGGAGTAGGCATAATCTGTATAACAATGAGCAACGAACTGGGAGCACCGGGCGACAAGCAGTGAAGCCGGCAGAACAATTTTTTTAACCGCGCCTTGGTCAGGGCGCATCAAAAGCTTTACGCCCAGGCCCAGGCCACGGCGCGGCGGTCGGTGGGCACCGAGCGCAGGAACAGCGCGAGCGGCTCCAGGTCGGCCAGCAGGGAGGTGAGCACGATTTCGCGGCCGTCGTGCAACAGCAGGCGCACGTAGTCGTAGGGGGCCCAGAAGGTGGCCCGCGCGCGGCACGTCACGCGCTGCACCCGGGCCACGTCGCGCCGCTCGAAGTACTGGCGCTGGCCGTGCTGGTACACTTCCAGGCGGTTTTCTTTGGGCTGGAGCACCAGCACCGTGGCGTGGTTCAGGGCCCAGTAGCGCAGGTGCAGCACCAGGGCGGGGGCCCCCAGGGCCAGGGCCACGGCCACCAGCGCG
>JANXOE010000180.1 GCA_025353745.1 Hymenobacter sp. | reverse complement strand
GGCCTGGGGGCCGCGCGCCGCGCTGCCCGGGATGGTGTACAAGGCCGGGTGTTGTTCTCGTTTGCCGTCGATGCCCAGGGCCACGCCGTTGATATCAAGCTGGTGGAAGGGCTACGGCCTGACGTAAACGCCGAAGTGCTGCGCAACGCCCACCGGCTGGACAACATCCTGTGGCGGCCAGGCACCCAAAACGGCCGGCCCGTGAGCGTTTCTTTTACCATTCCCCTCAGCTTTAATGTGCAAGCCGGCACCGGGCCAAATGTTGCTCCCGTGAGCGACTCACTGGAGGTACCGGCCTATAACAAAGTAGCCCTGCCCCCCGCCACCTGGGGCCCTGACCGGCGCATATTTCCGTCCGATAAAGGCGTTGTGTACGGCAGTTGCGTTCAGCGCTTGGGCTCTGAAAGCGGTGGCTTTGGCCAGTACGTGCGGCTCGTAAACCTGACCACTGGCAAACCCGTTCGCATCGAAGTGAAGCCACCCTTCCAATCCCGCAAGCGAAATGCTTTTTGCTTTGCCCTGCCGCCCGGCCGGTATGCGCTGTACAAATACGAATTCACTGCCAGCAAGTGGTACGGCGGCGAAACCCGGGTGGAAAATTTGCACAAGCTCCCTGGCGCTGGCAATCACTTGGGTACCACCCGCTACTTGTTCACGGTGGTTCCGGGCAAGCTGCACTATCTCGGCACCTGGAACTTGGAGCAAGAAAACGCGCCGGTTTTTATCAACGAGAAGGCACTGCTTGACGCGCATATGATGCTTTTTTTCAAAAACTTACACTTCGATACTGCCACGGTAGCGCTGCCCGAGTGAAGCGCCGCGCAGAAAGGCCAAATTAATTGTCCCGGTTAATCAAGTTCACCACCAGCGTCACCATCGTGTCTTTATCTTCCGGTTTGCTCTCGGCGATGAGCAGCGTGAGGGCCACCAGCGCATTTCGGCGGCGCGGCGCGAGCCGTTGGGGTGGTACAGGCAATAATTCCAGTCGAGAAACCACACGAACAAGAAGGCCGCGATGCGCTTGTTGCCGTCGGAAAACGAGTGGTTCTTCACCACGAAATACAGCAGGTTCGCCGCCTTTTCTTCCACGCTCGGGTACAAGTCCTCGCCGCCGAGCTTTGGAAGGAAGCATCTTTTTCGCGGCCAAACAACGCGCTGCCGCCGAACTGCTTGCGCAGGTCCTCCACCGCTTCCAGGCCCGCTTCGTGGGTCAACTCGAAGGGCTCGTCGGTGGCCGTGCCGCGCACTTGCAGGCGCTGGTGGTCGTACTGGTCGAGCACGTCGAGGGCCCGGGCGTAGTCGCCCAGCACCCGCAACAGGGCCGCTGACTGGTCAGTGGTCAGCTCCCGGTTGGCGGCCACCTCACCTTGCAGCTGCACCAGCCGCTTGAGGTCGGCCAGCTGGCGGACACTTTCGCGTAACCACTTGTCATTCAAGGCATAATCCTGCACCAGGTACTGGCGCAAGATGTTGGTGGCCCACTGCCGAAAATGCGTACCGCGCAACGATTTCACCCGGTACCCGACCGAGATGATGACGTCGAGGTTGTAGTGTTGGACGTAATAATTTTTGCCATCAGCAGCAGTTGTCAAGGAATCCCTGACAACTGAAATCTCTGCCAATTCTTCTTCACGAAAGAGGTTTCGAACGTGCAGGCTCACGTTCTGCTTGGTTGTTGCAAAAAGCTCGGCCATTTGCGCCTGCGCGAGCCACACGGTTTCGTGGTCGAGCTGCACCTCCAGCTGCGTTTGCCCGTCGGGGGCCTGGTAGAGCAGGATATTATCGGCAGCGGCCACCGGGAGGTTTTGGTTCACCAAGAGCAAGTAGTGCATTAAAAACCAGAATAAAGCAAGAAGCCCCAGCTTATTTAGCTGGGGCCCCTTACTTTGTCAATTGGCAGGATTTACAAGTGAATCACCTCGCCGTAGGCGGCGGCGGCGGCTTCCATCACGGCCTCGCTCATGGTGGGGTGCGGGTGCACCGACTTGATGATTTCGTGGCCGGTGGTTTCGAGCTTGCGGGCCACCACCACTTCGGCGATTAATTCGGTCACGTTGGCGCCGATCATGTGGGCCCCCAGCCACTCGCCGTATTTTTTGTCGAAGATGACCTTCACGAAGCCGTCTTTGGCGCCGGCGGCAGCGGCCTTGCCCGAGGCCGAGAACGGGAATTTGCCCACCAGCACGTCGTAGCCCTTGGCTTTGGCTTCGGCTTCGGTGAGGCCCACGCTGGCGATTTCGGGCTGGGCGTAGGTGCAGCCGGGCACGTTCTGGTAGTTGAGCGGCTCGGGGTGGTGGCCGGCGATTTTCTCGACGCAGATGATGCCCTCGGCCGAGGCGACGTGCGCCAGGGCCGGGCCGGGGATGATGTCGCCGATGGCGTAGACGCCGGGCACGTTGGTCTGGTAAAAGTCGTCGACGAGCACGCGGCCGCGCTCCACCTTGACGCCCAGCGCTTCGAGGCCGAGGTTTTCGAGGTTGGTTTCCACGCCCACGGCGCTGAGCACGATGTCGCAGGCGATTTGCTGCTCGCCCTTGGCCGTTTTCACGGTCACCACGCAGCCGGGGCCGCTGGTGTCCACCTTCGTCACTTCGGCGCTGGTGAGGACGTTGATGCCCAGCTTTTTGTAGGATTTCTCCATCTGGCGCGAAATCTCCTCGTCCTCCACCGGCACGATGCGGGGCAGGTACTCCACGATGGTCACCTCCGTGCCCATGGTGCGGTAGAAGTAGGCGAACTCGACGCCGATGGCCCCCGAGCCCACCACCACCATGCTTTTGGGGAGCTGCTCCAGGGTCATGGCCTTGCGGTAGCCGATGATTTTTACGTCGTCGATGGGCAGGTTGGGCAGCTGGCGGGCGCGGGCCCCGGTGGCCAGGATGACGCTCTTGGCCAGCACGGTTTCCTGGGTGCCGTCGGCTTTGGTGACTTCCACCTGGCCGGGGGCCACCAGCTTGCCGGTGCCCATCACGGCTTCGATCTTGTTTTTCTTGAACAAAAAGTTGATGCCCTTGCTCATGCCGTCGGCCACGCCGCGGCTGCGCTTCACCACGGCCCCGAAGTCGAAGCCCACGCCCTCGGCGCTCAGGCCGTAGTCGGCGGCGTGGTGGAAATACTCGAACACCTGCGCCGACTTGAGCAGCGCTTTGGTGGGAATGCAGCCCCAGTTGAGGCAGATGCCGCCGAGGCTTTCGCGCTCGATGACGCCCACCTTCAGCCCCAGCTGCGACGCCCGGATGGCCGCCACGTAGCCGCCCGGGCCGCTGCCCACCACCACCAAATCAAATTGCAATGCCATAAGTTCTTACAAAAAAAGAGGAGAAAAAAGCCGCCGCCCCGCCAGCACGCCGGCCGGGCCGCAAAGATAGCCGCTGCCCCTGCACTGCGCGAACCCCCGCCGGGGCCCCCGGCGGGCCCCGCCCGGGCAGCCATTGGGCAGGCAGAGCCGTATAAGGCCCGGCTCCGGCGCTACCGGCCGGAGCGGCCCGTCTTTTTCTTGCCCATGCGCACCCGATTTCGTTTTCCACTCGCTGCCCTCGGGCTGCTGGGGGCCCTCACCAACTGCGCCACCACCACCGAAAAAGACCGCCCCGTAGGCGCCACGAGCACGCCCATTGCCCGCCCGGGGGCCGCCGCCCCGCGCCCCGACTCGACCGGGGCGGCGCGCTCGGCCCCCGACGCCAGCGCCAGCCTGCCGCCCGCAGCGGCCGATGCCCCCGACCCCAACGCTCCTTCCGCCCGCGAAGCCACGGCCGAGCGCACCAAGGAGAAAAAAATGACGAACGCCGAGTACCACCAAATGCTGGCCACCGCCGAAGAGGCCGTCAAGCGCAACCCGAAAGACGCCGTTGCGCTGCTGCAGCGCGCCAAGGCCAAGAGCTACCTGCACGACTACCCCGCCGCCCAGCTCGACTACACGACCGCGCTGCGCTACCAGCGCAACAACCCCGACGCTTATTACAACCGCGGCGTCAACCGCTTGATGATGAAAGAATACAAGTCGGCCACCGCCGATTTTGCGGGGGCCATCAAGTACCGGCCCGACGACAAGGAATCGTTTTTTGGGCGCGGCGTGGCCAAGATGCAGATGTACCAGTACAAGTCGGCCGTGACCGATTTCACCCGCGCCATCCAGCTCGACTCGGCCTACGCCGACGCCTGGGAGTACCGCGGCATCAGCTACTCGTCGTTCGATAAATTACCGGAAGCCCGGCGCGACCTGGAGCGGGCCACCAGGCTCAACCCCGGCGCGGCCAAAAGCCTGCACCGCTACGTGGGCAACGACGGCCACGAGCCCATCAAAGCCCCGGTCGTGCGCACGGGCCCGCGGCCGGCGCCCGTCAAGCAGCATTAAGCCAACAGAAACAGGGCCCCGGAACCAAGTTCCGGGGCCCTGTTTATTTCCGGCCAAACAGCAGCCGGAAGTAAAACCCTGGCTGCCGGAGCCGCTCGCGCAGGTCCAAGTCGAGGAACATGGCCGACAGGGTTTCGGCCAGCGTGGGGTTGTTGGCGGCGCGGTTGGCCACGATGTTGAACAGGCTGGGGAAGTTGAGCAGCCGCTGCATGGCGCGGCTCAGGCGCAGCTCCTGCCAGAGGCGGTTGTACACGGCCTTGTCGTAATTTTTGAGGAATTCCGGGCCGAAGTCCTTTTTGGCCACGGCTTGGGCGGCCCACACGGCGGCGTGGCGGCCGCTCACCATGGCGTGCGAAATGCCCTCGCCCGAAAACGGGTCGATGAGCGAGCCGGCGTCGCCGAGCAGCAAATAGCTGGGGCCCGACAGCGCCCGGCGCTTCGAGCCCAGCGGCAGGCCGAACCCGCGCACGGGCCCCAGCCGCTCGGCCTGCGCGAAGCGCGGGGCCAGCGCCGGGTGGGTGGCCAGGATCTCGTCGAGCCGCTGGCGCAGGTTGATTTTTCGGTCTGCCACGGCTTTCGAGAGCATGCCCACGCCCACGTTGGCCTGGCCGTTGGGCAGCGGAAACACCCACAGGTAGCCGGGCAAGAACTCTTTGATGAAGTGCAGCTCGATGAAATTGTCGGGGCTGAGGCCGGCCACGTTTTGGTAGTAGGCGCGCAGGCCGGCGCAGTGGTGGGCGGGCTCCAGGGCGTGGCCGGCCACCTGGCGGGCAAAGGCCGACTGGGCCCCGTTGGCCACCAGCAGCAGGCGGCAGGCGGCCATTTCCCGGCCCGCTTTGTCGAGCAGGAGCCAGCCCTCGGCCGTGCGCTCGGTGCGGGCCACGTCCACGTTTTCGCGGAAGTCGATTTCGGGCCGCTGGCGCACTTCTTCCACCAGAAAGTTGTCGAAATCAAGGCGTTTGGCCACGTGGCCGGCGGGGCGGTCGGTGGCTTTGTCGAAGTTGGGCTTGAAGGGCACGGCGAGGCGGCGGCCGTTGGGGGCGAAGAAATCGATGCCCCAGCTCGGCACCTGCGCGGGCAGGGCCCCCAGCCGCGCGGGCAGCGCTTCGTCGATGCGCTTGAGCTCCATCAACACCTTGCCGCTCAGCGCGTCGCCGCAAATTTTGTCGCGCGGAAAGGCGGCGCGGTCGAGCAACAGGCAGGGCTGGCCGGCGTTGGCCAGGTGCAGGGCCGCCGTGGCCCCGCCGGGCCCCGCGCCCAGGATGCAGATGTCGTGGATTGTCATTCCGGGCGCAGCGGGGAATCTGAGGTAAAAAGCATGGTGCAAAGGACGCCATCCGGGCCCCAGATTCCGCGCCGCTGCTTGAGGCGCCGAATGCCCGGAATGACAGCCCCCCGCTACCTTCGCGCCATGACTCAAACGCTTGCCGGAAAAGTGGCCCTCGTCACGGGCGCTTCCAAAGGAATTGGCCGCGCCATCGCGGCGCATTTTGCCCAGCTGGGGGCCCAGGTGGCCTTCACCTACCTCTCCTCCGTCGAAAAAGGCCAGGCCCTGGAGGCCGAGCTGGCCGCCCACGGCGCCAAGGCCAAAGGCTACCGCTCCGACGCCTCGGACTTCGCCCAGGCCGAAAAGCTGGTCGAGGACGTGCTGGCCGACTTCGGCAAACTCGACATCCTCGTCAACAACGCCGGCATTACGCAGGACGGCCTGCTGATGCGCATGAGCGAGCAGCAGTGGGACAACGTGCTGACCGTGAACCTCAAATCGGTCTTCAACCTTACCAAGGCCGCCACCAAGCCCATGATGCGTGCCAAAAGCGGCTCCATTGTCAACATGACCAGCGTGGTGGGCCTCAAGGGCAACGCCGGGCAGGCCAACTACGCCGCCAGCAAGGCCGGCATCATCGGCTTCACCAAGTCGGTGGCCCTGGAGCTGGGCTCGCGCAACATCCGCTGCAACGCCGTGGCCCCCGGCTTCATCGAAACCGAAATGACCGACGCGCTGGACCAGAAAGTGGTGGACGAGTGGCGCAAGGCCATTCCGTTGAAACGCGGCGGCTCGCCGGAGGACGTGGCCAAAGCCACGGCATTTCTGGCGTCGGACGATTCGAGCTACATCACCGGGCAAGTATTGCAGGTGGATGGGGGAATGCTGACGTAGGCAACGCCGGCTGCCAGTTTTTTCGCCGGCCCAGGCTTTACCAAAAATTCAGGATCCCAACTTAATCGCCGCTGCAAAACGGGCCCTTACCCCACCCGAAGGGCCCTGATCTTCTCCGCCGACAGCTCGGCGAAGTGGCGAATCACTAAGTCGGCCTGCGCCAGGTTTTGCCCGGCCGAGTGCGGGCTGGCGTAGCCGATGCAGTAGATGCCCGCCGCTTTGGCCGCCGCCACGCCGTTGGCCGAATCTTCGATGACGACGCATTCGGCGACGGGCGTGTGGGCCAGGGCCGCGGCGGCCAGGAAGATGGCGGGGTCGGGCTTCGAGTGCGCAAAATCTTCGCCGCTGACGACGTGGGCGAAGTAGGGCCCCAGGCCGAACCGGTTGAACACGCGGCCGATGGTGGCTTTGGACGCCGACGAGGCCAGCACGAGCGGCACGGCGTGGGCCCGCAGGTCGTCGAGCAGCGCCTGCACGTTGTCGAGCAGCGTCAGGCCGGCATCGGTGTCGAACACTTGGTTGAACAGCTCGCGCTTGCGCATGAGCAGCGTTTCCACGTCCTGCGGCAGGCCAAACTGCTGCTTGAGCTGCTGGTACACGTTGCGGGTCGAGGAGCCCAGAAACGTGGCGTACTGCGCCTCCGAAACGGCAATGCCCAGCTCGGCAAAGTGCGTGAAAAAGGCGTGGTGGTGGATGGGCTCGGTGTCGATGATGACGCCGTCCATGTCGAATATTACGGTTTGAATCATGGGGCCGCGGGCGTTGGTGGCGGGCAAAGGTACCGGAGGGCCCCGGCCCCGCGGCCGCGACGGGTGTATTTTTGCTACGGCCCGTATTTTGGGGCCCGGGGCCCTCCTTTCCAACGCTGCTTTTGCTCACGACCCAATATTCCGCCTGGTTTCTGCCGCTTTGCCTGCTGGTGGGCGCAGGCTACGCCGCGTTGCAATACGCGGCCCGCGCGCCGTGGGGCCGGCGCTTGAACTACGCGCTGGCCGCCCTGCGCCTGGCGGTGGTGAGCTTTCTGTGCTTTCTGCTGCTGGGGCCCTTCGTGAAATCAACCACCACGCGCACCGAGAAGCCCACCGTGGTGCTGGCCGTCGATAACTCGCAGTCGGTGGAGTTATTCACCCCGAAAAACGCCCTGACCCAGGCCACGGCGGGCCTCGCCCGGCTGGCCGACGCGCTGCGCGCCAAGGGCTTCGCCGTCGAAACCCGCACCCTGACGCCCGGCCGCGCCCGGCCCGACGCGCTGCGCTTCACTGCCGCCAGCACCGACCTCGACGAGCTGCTGGCCGGCACCCGCGCCGCCTACGACGGCCGCAACCTGGCCGCCGTGGTGCTGCTCAGCGACGGCCTGGCCAACCGGGGCCGCAGCCCGGCGGCGGCCGATTACACCTTCCCGATTTACGCCGTGGCCCTGGGCGACACCGTGCCCAAGCGCGACCTGCGCCTCACCGACCTGGCCTACAATCGGGTGGCGTTCAGCGGCAACAAGTTTCCGGTGGAGGCCGAGCTGGCCTTCGAAGGTTTTGCCGGCGGCGCGGCCACCGTGGAGCTGCGCGAGGGCCCCCGGGTGCTGGAAAGCCGCCGCGTGGCCCTGCCCGGGGGCCGGCGGCGCGTGAAAACCGCCTTCCAAATCACGGCCCCCACGCCCGGCAAGCACCGCTACGAGGTGCGCGTGGTGCCCCAGCCCGGCGAGTTCACGGCCCTGAACAACGCCCGCCCGGCCTTCGTGGACGTGGTGAAGGGCAAGCTGCGCGTGCTGCTGGCCGGGGCCGCCCCCCACCCCGACCTGAAGGCCCTGCGCGCCGCCCTGCACACCAACGACAACTTCGACCTCACCCTGGCCGTGGCCGGCGTGGCGCCGCTCCGGCCGGGGGCCGATTTCGACGTGGCCATCCTGCACCAGATTCCGGCCCTGGGCGGGCTGGGGAACGACATTTTGGCCCAGGTGCAGGCCCGGCGCGTGCCCGTGCTCTACGTCGTCGGGGCGCAGTCGGACCTGGCCGCCTACAACCGGCTCGGCGCGGGCCTCGCCGTCCGGCCCCAAGGCGGCCAAACCGACGCCGTGACGCCGCTGCCCAACCCCGGCTTCACCCGCTTCGCCACCGACGCCGAAGCCGCCCGGCGCTTTGCCCAGTACCCGCCCGTGGCCGTGCCCTTCGGCGACCTGCGCCTGGGCCCCGGGGCCGAAGCCGCGCTCTGGCAGCAGGCGGGCCGCGTGCCCACCCAGCGGCCGCTTTTGGTGTTCGGGGGCCCCGCCGGGGCCCGCCGCGCCACCCTGCTCACCGACGGCGGCTGGCAGTGGCGCCTGAGCGAAGCCGTGGCCCACGACGACCGCCCCGAAGCCTATGACCGCCTCGTGGTGCGCACCGTGCAGCTGCTCACCCAAAACGCCCGCAAAAAGCGCCTCGATGCGTACCCTACGCAAGACGCCTTCAACACCCAGGACGACGTGACGCTGGCCGCCGAAACCTACAACGCGGTGTTCGAGCGCATCTACGACCAGAAAATCGACCTCGTCCTCACCGGCGACAGCCAGCGCGTGCGCCACTACGCGTTCGGCAACGCGCCCGACGGCGCGCCCCTGCACCTGGGGGCCCTGCCCGCCGGCCGCTACCGCTACCTGGCGCGCGCCACCCTCGGCGGCCAGCCCCAGGAGGACGCCGGCGAGCTGCTCGTGCAAAACCAGCCCCTCGAAGCCCTCGAATCGAAAGCCAACCCCAACTTGCTGGCCCAGCTGGCCCGCCGCAGCGGCCAGCGCCTCTACTTCCCCGCGCAATTCGAGCAGCTGACGCAGGACATTTTAAAAGCCAATTACAAGCCCGTTATTTCGAGCGACGAAGACCTGAAAGATTTAATTAATCTGAAATGGATATTCTTCGTAATCCTGGCTTTTTTGACGGCGGAATGGGCGATAAGGAAATATTCCGGGTCGGTTTAAAAGCAGTGGCTGACCTTTTTAGCGCCAAGCTTCGCAGCGTTTGAAACGTGTTTATATTTTGTGAAAACAGGACCACCCCTTGCGCTACCTCCTTCTCAATAAGCCTTACGAAGTCCTCACCCAATTCACGGACGAGGCCGGGCGGGCTACGCTCAAGGATTTCGTGGCCGTGCCGGGGGTGTACCCCGTCGGGCGGCTCGATTTTGACAGCGAGGGCCTGCTGCTCCTCACCGACGACAAAGCCTTGCAGCACCGCCTCAGCGACCCGCGCTACAAGGTTTTCAAAACCTACTGGGCCCAGGTAGAAGGCGTGCCCACCGAGGCGGCCTTGCAGCAGCTGCGCCAGGGCGTGCCGCTGAAAGACGGCCTGACGGCCCCCGGCGAAGCGGCGGTGCTGCCCGCGCCGGCCGGTTTGTGGGCCCGCACGCCCCCCATCCGCTACCGGGCCAGCATTCCCACCGCCTGGCTGGAAATCCGCATCTCGCAGGGCATGAACCGGCAGGTGCGCAAGATGTGCGCCGCCGTGGGCCTGCCCTGCCTGCGCCTGGTGCGCGCCGGCCTGGCCGATTTGCGCCTGGCCGGCCTCGCCCCCGGCCAGTGGCGCGAATTGACGGCCGATGAGGTGCAGCGGCTCCGCCAGGCCCCGGGCGACGGGCCCGCCGCCCGGGGCCCGGGGCCCCCGCGCCGCGCCGGTTTCGGGGGGGCCGCGCCACGCCCGGGCCCCCGGCGGCCGCGGTCCGCTTAACTTGACAGCCATGTTCGCTCCCCGTTTGCCGCGCCCGGTGCGCCGCCTGCTCCTGCCCGGCTCCGTGGCGGCCTTCGGGCTGTTGAACGCCGTGGCCTTTTTTCACGCCCGGGCCCTTACCCATTTCAGCCCGGCCGCCAGCCCGCGCACCGCCGCGCCCGAACAGCTGACGCCCGCGGCCCGGCTCTGGCTGCTGCTCACCGGCATGCGCAACCCCCGCCCGGTGAACGGTCCGCCGCCCGAATTTCCCTGCCAGACGGTGCATTTTGAGGGCCCCAACGGCCGGCTGGCGGCTTGGTACGGCCCGCCCGTCGGCGCGCCGTGCGGCACGGTGGCCCTGTTCCACGGCTACGCGGGGGAAAAATCGCGCCTGGTGGCCGAAGCGGCCTTTTTTCACCGCCTGGGCTACGCCGTGCTGCTGGTGGACTTTGCCGGCAGCGGCGGCTCGGCGGGCGCGCGCACCACCGTGGGCCACCACGAAGCCGCCGACGTGGCCGCCGCCGTGCGCTGGCTGGGGGCCCGCCCAGGCGGCCCGGGGCCCCTGGTGCTCTACGGGGCGAGCATGGGCGCGGTGGCCATCCTGCGGGCCGAAGCCGAGCTGGGGGTGCGCCCCGCGGCCAACGTCCTCGAATGCCCCTTCGGCAGCCTGCGCCAGACGGTTCGCAACCGGTTCGCGGCCCTGGGCGTGCCGGCCTGGCCGCTGGCCGACATCCTCGTGTTTTGGGGCGGGGTGCAGAACGGATTTTGGGGCCCCGACCTTTCGGCGGAACGCTACGCGGCGCGGGTGGCCACCCCCACCCTGCTCATGTGGGGCACCGCCGACCCGCGCGTGACGCGCGCCGAAACGGACGCCGTTTTTGCCAGCCTGGCCGGGCCCAAGGTGCGCCACGATTTCGTGGGCGCGGGCCACGAATCTTACTCGCAACGCGATGGGGCGGCGTGGCAGCAGCAGATTGAGCGTTTTTTGCGCCGCTGAGGCAGCGCGGCCGTGGCGTGGACGCGGCGGCTCGGCGCCTTGCACGGCTTGGGGCGAGGGCACGCCGCATTCGCCCTGATTCGGCGCTGACGGGCTGGCAGGAAACAAATTTCCCGGGCATTCGGGCAAAGCCAACGCGTCCGGCCCGCCGGGTACCAGCCCTGTTTTGGTGACAGTTTGTCACCAAAACAGGGCTGGTACGTAGCTTGTGAAAGAGGGCTGACGGCCCCCGGGCTGTTTTTCTTCCGACATCATTCACCTCAATCAGAACACCCCACTCATGGGAAAAATCATCGGCATCGACCTCGGCACCACCAACTCCTGCGTGGCCGTGATGGAAGGCAACGAGCCCGTCGTCATCCCCAACTCCGAAGGCCGCCGCACCACGCCGTCAATCGTCGCGTTTCTCGACGGCGGTAAGGGCGAGCGCAAGGTGGGCGACCCGGCTAAGCGCCAGGCCGTTACCAACCCCAGAAATACCATTGCCAGCATCAAGCGCTTCATGGGCCGCAACTTCTCGGAAGTGACGGCCGAAAGCAAGTACGTGGCCTACGACCTCGTGGCCGGCACCAACAACACGGTGGCCGTGCGCATCGGCGACCGCAACTACACGCCGCAGGAAATTTCGGCGATGGTGCTGCAAAAAATGAAGCAGACGGCGGAGGATTACCTCGGCCAGCCCGTCACCGAAGCCGTGATCACGGTGCCGGCCTACTTCAACGACGCCCAGCGCCAGGCCACCAAGGAGGCCGGGGCCATCGCCGGCCTCGACGTGAAGCGCATCATCAACGAGCCCACGGCCGCTGCCCTGGCCTACGGCCTGGACAAGAAGCACAAAGACCAGAAAATTGCCGTGTACGACCTCGGCGGCGGCACGTTTGACATTTCCATCCTCGAGCTGGGCGATGGCGTGTTTGAAGTGCTGAGCACCAACGGCGACACCCACCTCGGCGGCGACGACTTCGACCAGGTGATCATCAACTTCCTGGCCGATCAGTTCAAGTCGGACAACGAAGGCCTCGACCTGCGCAGCGACCCGATGGCCCTCCAGCGCTTGAAAGAAGCCGCCGAGAAGGCCAAAGTGGAGCTGTCGAGCTCGACGGAAACCGAAATCAACCTGCCCTACATCACGGCCACGGCCTCGGGGCCCAAGCACTTGGTGGTGAAGCTGAGCCGGGCCAAGTTTGAGCAGCTGGCCGACGACCTCGTGCGCCGCTCGATGGAGCCCGTGAAAAAAGCCCTGCAAGACGCCGGCCTGAGCACTTCTGACATCAACGAAGTGATTCTGGTGGGCGGCTCGACCCGCATTCCCCGCATCCAGGAGGAAGTGGAGAAGTTTTTCGGCAAGAAGCCCAGCAAGGGCGTGAACCCCGACGAAGTGGTGGCCATCGGCGCCGCCATCCAGGGCGGGGTGCTGACGGGCGAGGTGAAGGACGTGCTGCTGCTCGACGTGACCCCGCTCTCGCTGGGCATCGAAACGATGGGCGGCGTGATGACCAAGCTCATCGAAAGCAACACGACCATCCCGACCAAGAAATCGGAAACGTTCTCGACGGCTTCGGACTCGCAGCCGAGCGTGGAAATCCACGTGCTGCAAGGCGAGCGGCCCCTGGCCAGCCAGAACCGCACCATCGGCAAGTTCCACCTCGACAGCATTCCGCCCGCCCCGCGCGGCGTGCCGCAGATTGAGGTCATCTTCGACATCGACGCCAACGGCATTCTGAACGTGACGGCCAAAGACAAGGGCACCGGCAAGGAGCAGAAAATCCGCATCGAGGCCAGCAGCGGCCTTTCGGAGCAGGACATCGAGCGCATGCGCCAGGAGGCTGCCACCAACGCCGACGCCGACAAGGCCGAAGCCGAGCGCATCAAAAAGGTGAACGACGCCGACTCGATGATTTTCCAGACCGAAAAGCAGTTGAAAGAGTACGGCGAAAAACTGAGCGGCGGCAACAAAACCGCCGTGGAAGGGGCCCTCGCCGACCTCAAGAAAGCCCACGAAAGCAAGGACCTCGGCGCGATTGACGCGGCCATGACGGCCATCAACGCCGCCTGGCAGGCCGCTTCGCAGGAAATGTACGCGGCGGGCGGAGCCGAAGGCGCCGGAGCGGGCCAGGGCTTCCCCGGCGGGGCCGACGGCCAGCCGCAGGGCGGCAACGGCCAGCCCGCTGCCGACCACGTCACCGACGTGGACTACGAGGAAGTGGACGGCAAATAAATTGCTGATTTTGCCGGATTAGGCAGATTTCACTGCTTTTGTAGTTGAAATGAAAAGGCCGGAAGCATTGCGCTTCCGGCCTTTTTTTGTGCGCTGCAGGGCCCCACGGCTCAATGCTCGCGCCGGATCAAGAAGCCGTCGGCCATCGTTTCCAGGCCCAGCTTGGGGTAGTAGGCCAGGGCTTCGGGGGCGGCGCGGAGCACGAGCGAGCTGCCGGGGCCCGCTTTTTCTTTGGTCAGGGCGAGCAGCTTTTTGCCGATGCCCTGGTGCTGGTACGCGGCGTGGACGGCCAAATCGGCGAGGTAGCAGCAGAAGCAAAAGTCGGTGAGGGCGCGGGCCACGCCCACGAGCCGGGGGCCGTCCCAGGCCGAGACGATGAGGTTGCTGTTGGCGTACATGCGCGCAATCCGGGGTTGGTCCAGGGTAGGGCGCTCCAGACCGGCGCTTTCGTACAGCTCAATTATTTGCTCGGCCGCGGGGGTGCGGCCGGCGTGGTAGGCGATGGGCATGGGCGATGAGTTGGCGAAAGTTTGAACGGCAAATTAGCGCGGGGCCGGGGCCGGGCCAACCGCGCCGGGGTCGGCCCAGGCGGCGCCGGGCTTTACTTGTCGCGCAGCCGGTGCGTACTTTGTGCGGGGGCCGTCCGTCGCGGCGGCTTCCCCTCCTCCGCATGAATACTTTTCTTGCCTACCAGGATTTTCCGTCGCCGGAAGTGGCCCAGCCGCTGCTGGAGCTGCTGGAGCAGCACGGCGTGGCGTTCGAAACCAATTACGAGCCGGCCCGCTTCAGCGCCGTGTTTGGCAAAACCACCACCGCGCATTTCGTGGTGCGGCTGCAAGCGGCGGATTTTGAGCCCGTGCGGCAGCTCGAAGAAACCGCCAACGTGCAGCTGCTGGCCGAGCTGCCGTCGAACCACTACCTGTTCGGCTTCACCAACGAAGAATTGATGGAGCTGCTGGCCCGGCCCGACGAATGGAACGGCCTGGACGTGGCCCTGGCCAGCCGGCTGCTGCGCGAGCGGGGCCGCGACCTCTCGCCCGAGGCCGTGCAGCGGCTGCGCCAGCGCCGCGTGGCCGAGCTGGCCCGCCCCGCCGACTCGTCGCGCGCCTGGATCGCGGCCGGCTACGGCCTGGCGCTGGCCGGGGGCCTGGGGGGCCTGCTCGTGGGCCTGCACCTGTTTTCGCACCGCAGAATCCTTCCCGACGGCCACCGGGTGCCCGCCTTCTCGGCCGCCGACCAGCGGCACGGCCGCCGCATTTTCGTGCTGGGCTTCGTCAGCGCCCTGCTCTGGGGGGCGGCGCAATTTGCCTACGGGCCCCTGCGGCTGCGGTAGCTCAGGCGTTTTTTTGGTGCGCGTCGGCCAGGCCTTCCTTGACTTTTACGCGCGTTTCCAGCCGGTCCTCCGCGTCCAGCACCTCCAGCGCGGCGGCCTGCTCGCGCCAGCCTTCGGGCTCGTAGCTGAGGCGGATGAAGATGGGAAAGTGGTCGGAGCCCATGTAGGTGAGGCGCTCCAGGTGCTGCAAGCGGAAGTGGGCCGAGTGAAACACGTGGTCGAGGGGCCAGCGCAGCAGCCGGAAATTGGCGTGAAACGTGGGCAGCAGGCCCCGCCCGATGCGCGGGTCGAGCAGCCGCGAGAGCCGCCGGAACAGCTCCGAGGTGTGCGACCACGCCACGTCGTTGAGGTCGCCGGCCACCACGGTGGGGCCGTCGTGGTGCTCGATGGCGCGCCCCACCACCAGCAGCTCGGCGTCGCGGCGCACGCTGCTTTTGGCTTCGCCGGGGGCCGGCGGGCGCGGGTGCAGGAAGTGCAGGTTCACGGGCAGGCCGCAGCGCAGCAACGCCTGCCCGTGAAACGACGGAATATCGGCTTCCAGCAGGTAGCGGATTTCGGCCTGCCGCAGCGGCAAGCGCGAAAACACCAGCATGCCGTAGGTGTTGGGCAGCGGGGCGTGGCAGGTGTAGGGATAGGTTTGTTCCAGGCTTTGGAGCTGCGCCAGCCACCAGGCGTCGGTTTCAACGGCCAGCACCACGTCGGGCTGCCGCAGCCGGATGTGGCCCAGGATGCGCGCCGGGTCGCGGTTGTACATCAGCACGTTGGTCACGAGCAGGCTCAGGTGGTGGTCGTCGTCGTCGGGCAGGCGGGCGGCGTCGGCCACCTGCTTGCGGTGCAGCGGCGTGTAGGGCCACACGCGGCGGGCCTGGTAGCCCACGGCCACGGCCAGGGCCCCGGCAAACACGGCCTGCCAGGGCCCCGGCAGGGGGGGCAGCAGCAGGGCCCCGGCCAGGCTCAGGGCAAGCACGGCCACGATTTGCAGGCGCGGGAAATCGAACACCCGCACCCACCACGCCGTTTGGCGCAGCAGCGGCAGCAAGGTGGCCACCAGGGCCAGGGCGCCGAGCAGCCACGTGAGCCGCTGCGCCAGGTTAAGCAAAAACGTCATTGAGCCCGCAACTTACGGCGGCCCGTCCGGCCGTGGCCGGGGCCGGCTGCTACCTTTGGGCCATGGAAATCCTGCTGGCCACGTTCACCACCCTGTTTTCGATTGTCAACCCCTTCGGGGCCATGCCGGTTTTCCTCACCCTCACCAGCGACGACACCGGCTCGGAGCGCCTCCACACGGCCCTGCGCGCCTGCCTCTACATGGTGGCCATCCTGGGCGTGGCGTTTCTGGGCGGGCAGTACATCCTCAACTTTTTTGGCATCAACATCCAGCACCTTCGCATCGCGGGCGGCGTGCTGCTCATGCGCTCGGCCTTCGACCTGCTCACGCCCGGCGGCAACCGCGACCGGGTGGGCCCCGACGCCCTCGCAGAAAGCAAGCTCAAGGACGACGTCAGCTTCACGCCGCTGGCCATGCCCATGCTCTCGGGGCCCGGCTCGATGGCCATCTGCATCGGCCTGCTCCGCCCCTCCTACGCCGACAAGGCCCTGACCATCGCTGGCTTCGTGCTGGTGGCGCTGGCCAGCTTCGCGGTGCTGGCCTCGTCGCTGCGCCTCACCCGCGTCCTCGGCAAGCCCGGCATGGCGGCCATGTCGCGCATCATGGGCTTCATCACGCTGGCCATCGGGGTGAATTTTTTCGCCACCGCCATCGGGGCCCTCTTTCCGGGGCTGACGAGGTAACCGGCGCTTCGCAAACGCCATTCGGCGCTGCTGAAACCGCATTCAGGCATTCGCAAACAGCATTCGGCGGTTCGCAAACACCATTCGGCGGTTCGAAAACGGCGTTCAGGCATTCGTAAACAGCATTCGGCGGTTCGAAAACACCATTCGGCGGTTCGCAAACCGCTGGTAGATGCTCAAAAACACCTTTCGGCGGTTCAAAAACCGGACTTGGTGCTGGTCAAACGGCATTCGGCCGACTAAAAACCGTGCTCGGATGCCGCACAACGGCGTTCGGCCCCCCGCCAAAAACTCAAGCAGGACCGCGCCACGCCCCGTTCGAAGGTTTTTCCGCCCGGGCCTGCGCCCTTCCCGTACTTTTGCGCCAGCCTTATGACCAAAAACGACCTCTTCCTCCGCGCCGCCCGTGGCGAAGCCACCGAGCGGACGCCCG
>JANXOE010000131.1 GCA_025353745.1 Hymenobacter sp. | reverse complement strand
GACGGCTTGTACCTGTCGGAAGCCGAAAACCTGTGCCAGGACCTGCTCGAAAACGAGCGGGTCGTGTGCTTCGAGATGGTCGAAATCAACCCCACGCTCGACAACGGCAACACGATGGCCAAAAACGCTTTCAACATCCTCGAAAAAGCCACCGCCGCCATCGAAAAGCGCCTGCGCCTGGACGAGGTGATGAGCCGCTGAGCGGTTCAGCCAGGCCCGATAAAGCAGCCATGGCCGCGAATGGCCCCAGCCGAATCAAGCTATTGAAAGAAATAAAGCTGCTGCCAAGCACCGGCCAGCGTGGGCTAAAACGCGCAGGTGGCGATTCCGGCTGAATAACGATCTGCTGCCAAGCACCGGCCAGCGTGGGCTAAAACGGGGTAGAGACGCGACCCTTCGCGTCTCAATCGTTGCAAGCAATCATAATCGCAGAAGCGGTTTGCGTTACTAAAAACGGTCATGCTGAGCGCAGCGCAGCGGAGCCGAAGCATCTCTCCCGCGTAACTAACCCAATCGTAGCAACGACGCAGTAGAGATGCTTCGACTCCGCTGCGCTGCGCTCAGCATGACCGTTTTTAACTAACGCAAACTGCTTCTAAAGGTCCGTGCCCCGGAGCGAAGGTTTGCGGTGCGGAGCGAAGGTTTGTGCTTCCGAAGCGGTTGGCGGGTGTTCGGAAACGGTTGGCGGGCGTTCGGAAGCAGTCGGCGAGTGCTCGGAAGCAGTTGGAAGGCCTTCGGAAGCAGTTGGCGCCACTTCCGAAGCAGTTGGCGAGTATTCCGAAGCCGTTGGCGGCCCTTCCGAAGCCCTTGGCGGGCGTTAGGGTGCACGGGGCGGGGGCCGGGAAGCTGGCGCAAGCTCGGCAATAGCCAACTATTCGCTACGTTTGACGTGCATATCCACTTCCATTCCTATTTCATGGACAACAACAAGCTCGACGCGCAGCTCCTGCGCGACACCGCCACCGCCAACGGCCTGCTCGCCGACAAGGCCGGCTACGCCCCCCTCGAAGCCGACATCGCGCCCCTGCGCGACGAGCACGCCGCCAACCTCGCCCAGGCCCGCACCCTCGAAGCCGTCGTAATGGGCGAAGCCAGCGGCGGCATCACCCAGCAAAAAGCCGGCGCCAAAACCCAGCTCAAGGCCCTGGCCCCGCGCCTGGCCGCCGCCCTGCAAGCCTACGCCGCCAGCAAAACCAACCCCGACGAGGACCTGGCCAACCGCGTGCGCTACAGCCGCAGCCACATCACGGAGGCCAACGACGCCAGCTTTGCCACCATCGTGGGGGCCCTGCTGAAGGAGGCCGCCCCGCTGGCCAAGGAGCTGGCCAAGCGCGAATTCACCGCCGACGACCTGGCCCTGGCCACCCGCCTGCTGGCCCGCTTCGAGCAGAAACAGGCCAGCCAGCGCACCACCATCGTGGCCGGCGCCACCGACCGCAAAACCCTCATCGCCCTGCTGCGCCGCAACGCCGACCTCATCCAGCAAATCCGGGTGCAGCTCAGGCCCTACCAAAGCTCGCCCGCCAAGCACGAGGTCTGGCTGCGCTTCCAGGGCTACACCCGGCTCATCGTCCTCGGCCACGGCGGCCCCAAAAAAGTCTCCGCCCAGCCCGCCTAAGCCGCTGAAGAAACAGAAAGCCCCGCCAGTAGCTGGCGGGGCTTTTTTTGTGGGTGTCGTTGCGTTAAATCAGTCTGACTTGTGAGGCGTTAGTAGGCTATAAATTCCACCGTTTTGGTACACAACCACACGGAAGTGATGCCCAACGCAACCGGCCGGTCTTCGCGCCTTTGGCCGTGGCGGGAGGTATGCCCGGCCCATCGGCGAATGGCCCTAACGACCGTCCCTTTGGCGGAACCGGGTCACGGGTTGGCTTCGGCCATGGGAGATGCTGTGACCCGGCCCGTAATTAGGCTTGGGGGACCGGGCTAGTTCGCCGGTGCCCCGGACGGGGTGCCCAAGGCCTGGAGTCGCTGCCGGGCGTTGGCGTTCTGCGGATTCAGGTCCAGCGAGCGGCGGTAGTGCGTGCGGGCCGCCGCCGGGTCTTGGTTCCGCTCGTCGGCTTCGCCCAGGCTATCGAAGAGGTTGGCATCGGTCGGGTACAGCTCCGTGCCCAACTGGAAGATGGCCCGGGCTTCGGGCCGCCGCTGGGCGTCGTTCAGCAGTTGGTAGCCCCAGGCGTTGAGGTCATCCGCGGCCAGGGCGAAGGTGGGGTCCTGCTGCTGCACCCGGCGGTACACGGCCAGCGCGTGGTCAAACCCCTCGGCCGATAGGGCCGCCGCGAACCCGGCCTGGGTGGGCACGGGGCCGGCTTGCGCGGGGCGGTGCCGCAGGCTGGCCGTGTGCGCCGGCACCCCGTTCTCGGCCGGCCGGCGGTCCAGGAACTGCTGGCCGGCCGCGTCGCCTTTCAGGTACGCGTTCAGGAATTCCAAAGTGTAGCGGCACGTCCACCGGTAGGCCGTTTCGACTTCGGCCCGCGAATACTCGGCGAAATACGCCGGCGGCTCGGCGCGCAGCATGGCGGCGGAGAAATCCACGTGCTCCATTGGGTGCATGACCAGCTGGTACACGTTGGCGTAAGTCGCCGCGTTGAGCAGGCTGAAGGAGGTTTCAATGCCCTCCTTGCTCAACTCGCTCACGGTCTGGGCCCGGCGCTGGATGTAGAGCCACGGCACCGTCAGCTGCGTGACGGGCAGCGGCCGGGTAAAGGTGGGCTCGCGCGTACCATCGAAGCTAACCAGGGCGGTGATGCGCGCATCCTGGGTCGCGGCCACCACGTTGGCCAGTCCCCCCCAACTCCAGCCCATCGCGGCGACGTGGCCCAGGTCGGCCTGCGGCAGCGTGCGGGCGTAGGCGAGCAGAAACTCAAAGTCCCGCACTTGCGAATCAAGGCCTTGCAGGTCGGTGTTCATCAGGGACGTGCGCGTGCCCAGGCTGCGCGTGGCCAGCATCACGTAGCCGTGGCTGGCCAGGTATTCGCCCAGGTCCGCCACCTCGTGCGCGGTCCCGCCCCGGCCGGGGGTATAGAGCACCACCGGAAAGCGACCGGCCGCGGCCGGGGCGTTGCGCACGGCCCCCATGCGCTGGTCGAAGAGCCGCTGGGTTTCGGCGGGGCCGACCCGGGCGGCGGTCCACTGCCGCTTCGTGGCCATAAAGGCGGCCACCTCCGCCTCGGAGCGTTCGAAGACGAGGTCGGTGGCTTCCGTGCGCAGGTAGTCGGCGTAGCGCAGGGGCGTGCCGCCTGTCGGGGCCGGGTACCAGACGAGGGTCTGCAGGGGCCGGGCCCGCTCGCCGGTGGTCGGCTGGCCGGTTACCGCGTCCGTGTTGCCCGCATAGGTGCGCGCATAATCGTATTGCGGGACCACGCGGAAGCCCACGGCGTGCGGGCCGGGGGCGAGGCCGGCAAAGCCGGAACGGGCCTGGGCACCAGGGCCCAGACCGAATAAAAGGACCAACAAAGCCGTTCGCAAAAACCAAGCGCGTATCATGAATGCAGGAAAAAGGGAGTAAAAAGGACGAGTTGCCAGGGGCAGCAGGGCTGGGAATAGGTGCGCAAACATACAACAGCTACTTTGTAAAGCAAGGTACTGTCCAATGTATCATTGCTGGCTGGGGCTGAAAAACCGCTCCTTTTACTGGACTATTAATTCAAAGTGCTGACTGATTCTTCATAAGGCGGAAACAGACTTTAATAGGTGGACCTGAGTTTAAGAAACTCGTCTACTAATCAGAGTTTGGGGAATGCTGTACTAGCATGAGTTTCGTGAACCTCATTTCCGCAAATCAAAAAGCCCCACCAGACACTGGCGGGGCTTTTTGTTGCGGCAGGTTTCGGCGGGTTATTCGTGGGGGCCCTAGGCTGCTTTGGAAGCGGGCCCCGCCCGCGCCTTGGCCGCGTTCGGAAGCTACCGCGCGGCTGGCTCCCTGATATTCACATTGTGGGCGGCTAAGAGCAGCCATTGCGCCTTTTCTTTGGTAACCACCCAGGTGAAAATGCCTTGCCGCGGAGCGCGTGGCGTGCCGTCGGGGTCGAAGTCGCCGGTTATTCCCCATTGGAGGTGAATGATGGCCAAATCCGGTTTCACGTATTTGATGTCAACCGTGTTGGTGGTCCAAGTGCTGGTTTTGAAGATGGTGGCGTGTTTTTCCTTGTGATTGGCGACTGCTTCGGCCTTGCCTTTCAACCACGTTCCGCCGACGGTGATGAAGTCCACGTCGGGGCGGAGCAGGGTTCCCATCGAATCCATGTTGTGGGTGTTCCAATAACGGCCCCATTTCGTGGCCAGCTGGTTTAGGGCCCGCAGGTCGCCGCCGGCATACTTTTTAGGGGTTTGGCAGCGGCCGGCGAAAGCGCTCAGGCAGGCAAGGGCGAGCAAAAAAACAGCGGCACGCATGGCTTTTGATTTTACACCGGTGGGCAAAAAACTGGCATGTCACTACGGTTTTCCACAAGGCGATAAGCCACAAGCCTGGGTGGTTCAGGTGTAATATAGTCAACGTTTAATTTTTTATCTCGGCTTGGGGTGGTGAAACAACGGTGGTAGCAGCAGAAATCCCGGTGCTAAATTTCCGGCGGCCCCCGGGTTTGTACCGCACCGCGGCCGCTGTTACGCTCCCATTAAAGGCCGCCGCGCCGCTCGTGCCGGCCGTCCCTGGCCCGTACCTTTGCCCCGTGCAACAGTTAGAAAACTCCCTCAAAACCGCCCTGCAAACCGCCGCTCAGGCGGTGTTTGGCGTTGAAATTTCCGCCGCCAGCCTCGCGCTTCAGCCCACGCGCAAGGAATTTGCCGGCAGCTTCACGCTCGTCACGTTTGCGCTCACCAAGGCGCTGGGCAAGGGGCCGGAGCAAATCGGCCAGGCGCTGGGCGAGTGGCTCAAAGCCCACGAGCCCCGCGTGAGCGGCTTCAACGTGGTGAAAGGCTTC
>JANXOE010000051.1 GCA_025353745.1 Hymenobacter sp. | reverse complement strand
GTGTGGCCGGCGTTGGGGCCGCCCTGAAAACGGGCTACGGCATCGTAGGTGGGGGCCAGTACGTCAACAATTTTACCTTTGCCTTCATCGCCCCATTGGAGGCCTACTAATACGTCTACGGGCATTTTGCTTAAAATTTGGAAAGCTTGAGCCGACCAGGCAGGGCCCCGGACAGGGCCCCGGTTAGTCAGCGTTAATGAAATCAAACGACAAAAAAACAGCCGCCTAGCAAAGGGCGGCGGCAAGGAGCTGTTGGCGGGCGGCGGCTTCGGTGGAAACCACCGCGAAGATGTTGTTGAGCTTGGCGAGGGCTAGGACCTTGCGCGGGTGGTCGGCGGGATTGGTGAGAACCATCTCGCCGCCGCGGGTACGAAATTTGGTAAGCATCGATACCAGCACCTCGATGCCGGCACTGTTGATGCAGCGGATTTCCGACAAATCGACGGCGCGGCTAACGACGGCAGCTCCGAGATGGTCGCTCACGGCCTGCAAGAGCGAGGCCGTGTCGGGGGGCCCGACGAGGTCGCCGGCGAGGCGCACGAACAAGACGCCGTCGTGCAAGGTGGTGGTGGTGGTCATTCGGGCTCTTGGGAGCGGGCGGCCTGGGCGCGGCAGTCGCCGCAAATGCCGTAGAGGTTCAAAGAATGATGCAAGATATGGAAGTTCAGCAGGTCGCCCACCATCGTTTGAATGCCGTGGATGCGCGGGTCGCAGAACTCCACCACTTTATGGCACTCGGTGCAGATGACGTGGTCGTGCTGGCGGTAGCCGTAGCTTTTCTCGTACTGGGCCAGGTTGCGGCCAAACTGGTGCTTGCTGACCAGGCCCTGTTCCACCAACAAATCCAAGGTGTTATACACCGTAGCGCGGCTCACCTGCAAGTTGCGCGCCTTCATGCCGGCGTACAACTCTTCCACATCGAAGTGGCCCGAGCGGACGTAGATTTCTTCGAGAATGGCGTAGCGCTCGGCGGTTTTGCGCAGGCCCTTGTTTTCGAGGTGGGCCGTAAATATCTTTTTGACTTCTTCAAGCTTGTTCACGTTCAGCGGGGCCTGGGAAGCGGCGCTGGGCGTGTGCTTGGCGGCGTAGCCGGTTTCGGAAGAGCCGCCCACCTCCTGCCCCGGCGGCGGGGCCGGGCAAGGGGCAGCTGGCGATTTGGCAGGCGCAGGGGTTTTGAGAGAATTCACGGGACGAGCGGAAGGCGGATGAACACGAGGGCCCCGCGGCGTAAGTCGCAGCGGCGGCCCCAGGTTTCACATTTCGAAGTAAAGATGGTAATGATTGGCACAGCCAGGGTTGAAAGCTGCCCGGCACGCCGGGCAGGCATTGTCGCAGGCTAAGTAGTCGGCGATGCGGAGCGTGCGGTGGCAGTTGCCGCAAAGAATGGCTTCGGCCGCCCGCTCGTCTTTGCCCCAAACAGCGGGCGGGTGGCCCGCCGTTTCATTGTGGCACTCGATGCAGGCATAAAAAGTGTCGCAGCACTTGTGCTTGATGGCAATAATATCGCGCTCGGAATGGTAGTGGGCGCATTGGGTGCGCTCGTTCACACCGACGCCGTGGCAGGCTATGGGGTCGGGGGCCCTCATGGCTACAGCTGGGAATCGAAGCGCTCGACCTGCAACACGCCGCTGACCTTGCTCAGCCGCTGGATGAGCTTGGTGAGGTGGTCGGTGTCGTTGACGAACACCATGATCTGACCCTCGAAAAACCCGTCGTTTGAATCGACGGTAATGGAGCGCATGTTGACTTTCAAGCTGTTAGAGATGATGCGGGTGATGTCGTTGACAATGCCCACCCGGTCGGAGCCCTTGAAGCGGATGCCGGCCAGGAAGGCCAGCTCCAGCTGCTCCGTCCACTTGGCGCGCACGATGCGGTTGCCGTAGTTCGACATCAAGTCGACGGCCCTGGGGCAGCTGGTGCGGTGAATGATGAGGCCCTGGTCGGTTTCGAAACCGAACACGTCGTCGCCGGGAATGGGGTTGCAGCAGCGCGCCAGGCTGTGGTCGAATTTGTCGGTGCGCTCGCCCACTACCAGCATGTCGGGCCGCACGCCCCGGATTTTCTGCACCTCGTTGTCGAAGTTTTTGGGTTCGAGCGCGGGCGGGCGCGGCGTGGGCACGGCTTCGGTGAACAGCGGCTCGCGGATTTCGCGGCCGTCGACCTGGCCCACGGCCAGGCGGTAATAAAAATCCTGGGCCGTGGTGAGGTTGAAGTAGTTGAGAACGCGGTTGAAGTTATCCTGCGTGAAAGGCACCCCGATCAGCTCCAGCCGCTTTTCAAAGATGAACTTGCCGTCCTCGGCCTTGGCGCGTTTGTCGTCGCGCAAAAACTCTTTGATTTTTGAGCGCGCCTTGGACGTGGTGACGTAGCCCAGCCACTCCTGGGTGGGGCGCTGCTTGTGCGAGGTGATGATTTCGACCTGGTCGCCGTTGTGCAGCTGGTAGCTCAAGGGCTCCAGCTTCTGGTTCACCTTGGCCCCGAGGCAGTGCAGGCCGATCTGGGAGTGGATGTCGAAGGCAAAGTCCAGGGCCGTCGCTTTGTCGGGCAGGATGACGAGCTTGCCCCGGGGCGTAAACACGTACACCTCCTTCATAAACAAGTTCTGGCGGAACTCGTCCATGAATTCGAGGGCGCTGGATTTGTTGGTTTCCAGCATCTCGCGCACCTTGTTCACCCACGTTTCCAGGCTCGACTCGGGGTGGGCGGGCCCCGTGGTTTTGTATTTCCAGTGGGCCGCGTAGCCTTTTTCGGCGATGTCGTCCATCCGGCGCGAGCGAATCTGCACCTCCACCCACTGGCCCGAGCGCGACATGACGGTGGTGTGCAGGCTCTCGTAGCCGTTGGCCTTGGGCGTGCTCACCCAGTCGCGCAAGCGGTCGGGGTTGGGCTGGTAGAAGTCGGTCACGATGCTGTACACCTGCCAGCAGGCGGCTTTTTCCTGCTCCGGCGGCACGTCCAGAATCACGCGGATGGCAAACAAATCGTACACTTCCTCGAAAGAAATGTTTTGCTTCCGGATTTTTTTGAGGATGGAATAAATGCTTTTCGGGCGGCCCTTGATTTCAAAATGAAAGCCCTGGGTTTTCAGCTCCTCGTCGATGGGCTGCACGAACTCCTTGATAAAGCGGTTGCGCACGCTCTGGCTCTGCTTCACGCGGGCCTTGAGGTCGTTGTACACCTCCGTGTCGGTGTACTTCAAATAAAGGTCTTCCAGCTCGCTCTTAATCACATACAGGCCCAGGCGGTGGGCCAGCGGGGCGTAGAGGTAGAGCGTTTCGGAGGCGATTTTGAGCTGCTTGTGGCGCGGCATCGAGTCGAGCGTGCGCATGTTGTGCAGGCGGTCGGCGAGCTTGATGAGGATGACGCGCACGTCTTCGCTGAGCGTGAGCAGCATTTTGCGGAAATTCTCGGCCTGCTCGCTGGTGCCGTAGTCGAACACGCCCGAAATCTTGGTCAGCCCGTCGATGATGCGGGCCACCTTGGGGCCGAACTCGCGCTCCACGTCGGAAATTTCCAGGGTCGTGTCCTCCACCACGTCGTGCAGCAGGGCCGACACGATGCTGGTGGTGCCGAGCCCGATTTCTTCCACCGCAATCTGGGCCACGGCCAGCGGGTGCAAAATGTAGGGCTCGCCGGACTTGCGGCGCATCTCTTTGTGGGCCTCCAGGCTGGTGTTGAAGGCCTTTTTGATGAGCTTGGCGTCGTCGCCGTGCAGGTAAGGCTTGGCCGTGCGCAGCAGGCGGCGGTAGTGGCGCAGGATTTCCTGGCGCTCGGCTTCGATATCGATAACGGGGGACATAGCAGTAAAATAACAAGCGCGGAGCGGAAAAGGTGTTCGGGGCCCCCGATATGGGGATAGATTGGGGATAAGTGCGTGAATTTTGCGAACCTAGCCAACACGCCGTACCTTTGCGGGCCCGAAGCGACCGGCCGCGGGCGTTGCCGCGGATATGGCGAAATTGGTAGACGTGCCAGACTTAGGATCTGGTGCCGCAAGGCGTGTGGGTTCGAGTCCCTCTATCCGCACTTCACAACTGTTTTTCTGGCCCTCAGCTTTGCGGTTGGGGGTTTCTTTTTACCACTAACCCGATGGGGGCCGTCGCGACGGACACCATTCTTTGCTGCTAATGAACATTACGCTGGACCGCAACGACGAGCAGCTGACCGGGCTGCTGACCGTGCATCTGACCGAAGCCGACTACGCCGCCACCGTGGACGCGCAAATCAAGGACTACACCAAGCGGGCCCAGGTGAAGGGCTTCCGCCCCGGCAAAGTGCCCGTGGGCATGGTGAAAAAGATGTACGGCAAAGGCATTCTGGCCGACGAAATCAACAAAACCCTGGGCAAGGCCGTCGACGGCTACGTGAAGGACAACAACCTGCGCCTGCTGGGCGAGCCCCTGCCGGTGGCCAGCGACGTGGATTTCGACACCGCCAAGAACTTCGATTTTCAATTCGAGCTGGGCTTGCTGCCCGAAGTGGAGCTGCCCGCCGACGGCGCCGTGGAAGTGGAGCGCCACCAGGTGAGCCTCGACGACGACACCGTGCAGCAAACCAACGAGCAGATTGCCCGCCAGTACGGCGAAACCACCAACCCCGAGGCTTCGGAAGCCGCCGACTACCTGTTCGGCAAGCTGAAGAAGGCCGACGAGGACGGCGAAGGCCGCACGGTATTGCTTCCTATTAATAAGGTGAAGAACGGCGTGGAGCAGTTCGTGGGCGTGAAAGCCGGCGACGTGCTCACGTTCGACCTCAAAAACGCGTTTGCCGGCGACGCCGGGGCCATCGCCAACTTTTCGGGCCTGACCAAGGCCGAGGCCGCCGACGCCAGCGGCGATTACGTGCTGAGCGTGGAAAAAATCAACCGCACGGCGGCCCCGGAGATGAACCAAGAGCTGTTCGACAAGGTGTTCGGTCCCGAAACCGTTGCGAGCCAGGAAGAATTCGACGCCAAGGTGCGCGAAACGATGCAGCAGAACTACGACCGCGAGTCGGACGGGGCCTTGAACAACGCCATCGTGGAGAAGCTGGTGAACCAGCTCGACGTGAAGCTGCCGGCCGAGTTCTTCAAGAAGTGGCTGGTGCGCGCCAACGCCGGCAAGCTCACCGCCGAGCAGGTGGAGGAGCACTACAGCGACTACGAAAAGGAGCTGAAGTGGAGCCTGATCCGCAACAAGGTGGTGGAAACCGCCGACCTGAAGGTGAGCAACGACGAGATTGTGGACCGCACGCTCGACAAAATCATGGGCCAGTTCAGCATGCCCAACATGCCGGTCGACATGCGCGAGTCGATGCGCGGCTACGCCGACAGCTACCTCAAGCAAGATAACGGCAAGCAGTACGTGGCCGAGTACGAAGCCATTCTGGCAGAGAAAGTGCTCGAAAACCTGCGCGGCAAAGTTGTTGTTACCGACAAGCCCGTAACGGCCGAAGAATTCCGGAACCTGCACAGCTAAGCAACGCAGGTTTTGAATCGGAAAAGCCCTTACTTTGACGGTAAGGGCTTTTTTGTTGGCTAGCTACAACATTCGGCCCCTGTCAACGTCTTTTGTTTCGCCATTGGGCCAGCAACCTGCTGGCCCCTCATTCCTTCTTCTAATGCTGAATAAACAAGAATTCCGCAAGTTTGCCGTGAAGCACCAGGGCCTGAGCGGCCTGGGCGTGGACCAGTACATCCACCACGTGGAAGGCCAGACGCGCGGCGGCCTGATTATGCCGAGCAACATGACCCGCTCGGTCATCGAGGAGCGCCCCACGCGCTTCGCCGAAATCGACGTGTTTTCGCGCCTGATCATGGACCGCATCGTGTTCCTGGGCACGGCCGTGGACGACTATGTGGCCAACATCCTGACGGCGCAAATGCTGTTTCTGGAGTCGGCTGACGCTAAAAAAGACATTTTGCTCTACATCAACTCGCCCGGCGGGTCGGTGTACGCCGGCCTGGGCATTTACGACACGATGCAGTACGTGAACCCCGACGTGGCCACGATTTGCACGGGTTTGGCCGCTTCGATGGGGGCCGTGCTGCTGGCCGGCGGTGCCGCCAACAAGCGCTCGGCCCTGCCGCACGCCCGGGTCATGATTCACCAGCCGTCGGGCGGGGCCCAGGGCCAGTCGTCGGACATCGAGATTACGGCCCGCGAAATCCTGAAGCTCAAAAAGGAGCTGTATGACATTTTGGCCCAACACACCGGCAAAACGTACCAGGAAATCCACGACAACTCGGACCGCGACTACTGGATGCGCGCCGACGAGGCCAAAGAGTACGGCCTGATCGACGAAGTGCTGGAAAAGAAAACGGCGTAATTGCCGGGGCCAGCGAACGGCCCACGTTTTCCATTGAAAAAAAGCTCCCGTTGCAAAACGGGAGCTTTTTTTAGGGTCATGCCGCGGCAGGGCCCCGCGCGGCGCGCGGCGAGGGCCCCGGGGGCTTCCTTATTTCACCGCCGTGAGCATGGGCTGGAAGGCCGGGTGCCCCGCCTGCCACAGCGCGAAAGCGTACATGTTGGCAAAGTTGCGGAAGGTCACCTTCTTGTCTTCCGTGAAATGCCCGTTGTCGTAGTTGACCTGCATCAGCACCGGCTTGCCCGAGGTGCTGGCGTTTTGCAGGGCGGCGGCAAACTTGCCCGGCTGCCACACAATCACGCGCGGGTCGTTCATGCCGCCCACGCACAGCACGGCCGGGTACCTGGTGCCTTCCTTCACGTGTTGGAAGGCGTCCATCTCGTAGAGGGCCCTGCACTGCACCGAATCTTTGACGGTGCCAAACTCGGGGGTGTTGACGGGGCCGTTGGGCGAGTTTTCCATCCGCAGGGCGTTCGAGCAGCTCACGTTGCTGATGGCCGCCGCGAACAAGTCGGGCCGTTCGGTAATGGCCCGGCCGATTAGCACGCCGCCCGCGCTGGTGCCTTCGCCGATGAGGTGCGCAGGGCCGGTGTAGCCGTTTTTGACGAGGTATTCGCCGCTGGCGATGAAGTCTTTCCAGGTGTTGGGCTTGGTGGTTTGGTAGCCGGCGCGGTACCAAGCCTGGCCCTTTTCGGAGCCGCCGCGCGGGTGGGTTTCCGCAACGACGACGCCTTGGTTGAGCAGCGCCAGGTAACGGGTGCTGAAGTACGGCGTGGCGGAAATGCCGTAGGCCCCGTAGCCGGTCATGAAGCACACCGCCTTGCCGTCTTTTTTCAGCCCTTTGCGGTAAATCAGCGTGAGCGGCACCGGGGTTTTGTCGTAGCCGGGGATCTCCAGCTCTTCCACCACCAGATCGGCCATCCCGGGGTATTTCACCTTCACGTCAAAGCTGCTGACGGCCAGCTTTTTGCCGACCGGATTGTAGTCGTACACCGTCAGCGGCTGCTTCCAGGACGTGACGAGCACCAGCGCGTCGTTGCTGCGGGGCGCGTCGAGCGGCAGCACGGTGGCCGAGCCGGTCAGCGGCAGCGGCACGGGGGCCCACTGCTGGCTGCGGGGGTCGTACTGCCGGATCTGGTCGTTGATGCCGTCGTTGAGCGTCACGAACAAAAAGTCTTTCGTGGAGCTGATGCCGGTGATGTTCAACCGGCCCTCGGGCAGCAGCACCGCCGCGGCCGCGGGGTTGGGGTTGGCCGCGTCCGTGACCAGGATTCGGCCCCTGGGGGCCCCCTTGACGCTGTACAGATACAGCCGGCTGCCCAGCTTCAGGTAGCTGTACACGCTATCGGACGGCGCGGCCAGCCGCTTCCAGCCGATGGTGGGCTTGAGCAAATCGGCCGGGGCCGCCACCCACGCATTCACCCGCCGGTCCACCGAACCCAGCTCGCCGTACAATTGGGTGTCGTCGTCGGAGAAATAAACGAACGGGTACTGATCGGGCCGGATGCCCAGCTGGGGGTACTTGACGCGCGACAGCAGCTCGGGGTCGGCCCCGGGGTCGGCGTTGAGGCGGTGCAGCCGCGCTTTCGTGTCGAGGTTGCCCTTGGGGTCTTTGGGATCGGTGGAGTTTTGCGGGGTGTAAAGGAAGCCGCTGTTGTCGGGCAGCCACGTTACGCCGCCGCCAAACACGGCCGGGATGCTTTCGGGGAGCAGCTTTTTGGTCGCGACGACCAGCGTTCGCAGCGTCGAAAGCTCGGCCCCGCCCTCCTGCAAGCCAATCTCTACCCGCTGCCCGTCGTTGCTGGGCGTGAAGGCCGTCATGGCGTAGGTTTTGGTTTTGTCGTAGGCCAACGGGTCGAAGAGCAGCACCTCGGGGCCCGTTTTTCCTTCGCGCACGTACAGCCGGCCCACGGTTTCGGCGGGCAGCGTTTTGCGGTAGAAGTAGCGGCTGCCCCGTTTTTTTACTTCGCCGTAGCGCACGGCCCGCAGCTTGTCGTACCGCACGAAGGTGTTGACGAGGCTGTCGCGGCCCGGAATCCGGTCGAGCGTCCGCTTGGCGTATTCGCCCTGCGCCTTGAACCAAGCCTGCGCCTCGGGGCTGTTGGTGTCTTCGAGCCAGCGGTAGTTGTCCACCACGGCTTTGCCAAAATAAGTGTCCGTGACCGGGCGCTTGGGGGTAGCGGGCGGGGCGGGCTGTGCGGCCACAGCCAACGGGGCCCAAGCCAGAGCCAAGCAAAAGAAACGGGACGTTTTCATGAGCGGCGGGTGGAGTGGACAACAGGAAAAGAACCGGCGGCCGGGCCGGCTATTAGCCGGTCACCAGCAGCCGGGGCGCAGCGGGTGGCGAAGAAGGCCCCACCGGGTGCAGCCGGGGCGCCGGGGTCGTCGTAAAAACCCACCCGGCCCCCGAAGACGGTGTTACGGTGGAAGCCAAGAAAATCAGTTGCAAATGTTGTGGTGACGGTAACATGGGCACAGAAAAAAAAGGCGGCTTGGGAATGAACGGGCTCGATCTGGCAAACCGCGGCAGCGGTACAGGAGAGGTTATTTTTTGACGACGATAAATTCTTGCCCTGCAACAAAACTATTGACCTTCAAAAACATATGAAATAGGTAAGATTACTCAGGCCAGTTGCTTACTTTAGAGTCAAGGTCGCAGGCCCCGGACGCACGGGCCCCGTTGCGGCGTTTTACTCTTTGGCCCCCGCGCTCCATGCCGCACCTCAGCCTAGCCCACGCCCAACGGCTCAGCGCCACCCTGGTGCCGCTGTATGCCGCCCCCCGGCCGGCCCATCTGCTCAGCCGCCTCGCAACCGCGGTGAGCGGTTTGTTGGGAGCCGAAATGGCTTGCTTTGACATTTTCGACGCCACGGGCCAGATGCTGAGCCTGGGCGGCAACGCTCCCGGCCTATGCACCCCCGAGGCCCTCGGCCAGCTGGCCAGGCAAATTCATGAACACCCGCTGTTTCAAGGCATATTTCTAGAAAAAAACCCCAATCCACTTAAAATCAGCGATTTTTGCTCATTCAGCCGATTCGCTAAGTCCGATATTTTCAATGATTTCTACCGGTCCATTGCCGTCCGGCACCAGCTCATCGTGGGCTTCGACGTGCCGGGCCTGGGCTTTACTACCTGCGCCCTTTCGCGCAGCCACCGCGACTTCACCGAGGCCGAGCGGGCGCTGCTGGCGTTTGCGCAGCCCCACCTGGCGGCCCTGCTGCACTTGACGTACCCGCCGGCCGCCGGCCCGGCCAACGCCACGGCCCTGGCCAACGCTTTGGGCCTGACGCCCCGCGAAGCCGACATTCTGCGCCACCTCAGCCAGGGCCGGGCTGACAAGGAAATTGCGCATTGGTGCCGCATCAGCCCGCGCACGGTGCAAAACCACCTGCGCAGCATCTACACCAAGCTGGGCGTGGACAACCGTACGGCAGCCAGCCTGCGGGCAGTGGCGGCGGGCTAAAGGCCCGGGGGCCCTCAAGTAGGCGGCCGGCGGCACCAATTGAGGGCCCCCGGGCGTTGGGTGCGTTGTACCTTTGGGGCCCTTTGCTTAAAACCGCCCTACCCTACTCTATATAGTTCCGATGGCCGAAATATCCTGTTCCTTTTGCAACCGTAGCAAACGCGAAGTCGCCGTCATGATTTCGGGCATCAACGCCCACATCTGCGAAAAATGCGTGGGCCAAGCCCAGCACATCCTCGACGAAGAAGCCAAGGCCCAAGAAGCCGGCAAGCAGCCCAAGTTCAACCTCATCAAGCCCCGCGCCATCAAGGAGCACCTCGACCAGTACGTCATTGGCCAGGACGAGGCCAAGCGCGTGATGTCGGTGGCCGTGTATAACCACTACAAGCGCCTGATGCAGAAGCCCCAGGACGACGAGGTGCAGATCGAGAAGTCCAACATCATCATGGTGGGCGAAACCGGCACCGGCAAGACTTTCCTGGCCCGGATGCTCGCCAAAATCCTGCAAGTGCCCTTCTGCATTGCCGATGCCACGGTGCTGACCGAGGCCGGTTACGTGGGCGAAGACGTGGAAAGCATCCTCACCCGCCTGCTGCAAGCGGCTGATTATAACATCGAAGCCGCCGAGCGCGGCATCGTGTACGTCGATGAAATCGATAAAATTGCCCGCAAAAGCGACAACCCCAGCATCACCCGCGACGTGAGCGGCGAGGGCGTGCAGCAGGCCCTGCTCAAGCTCCTCGAAGGCACCCACATCAACGTGCCGCCGCAGGGCGGCCGCAAGCACCCCGAGCAGAAGATGGTGTCCATCAACACCGAAAACATCCTCTTCATCTGCGGCGGCGCGTTCGTTGGCATTGACCGCCACATTAAGGCCCGGCTCAATACCAAACCGATGGGCTTCGCCAAAACCAACCTCGACGAGCAGGTGGACACCCAGAATTTTCTGCGCTACATTTCGGCCCAGGACCTCAAATCGTTTGGCCTCATCCCCGAACTGATTGGCCGCCTGCCCGTTCTCACCCACCTCGAC
>JANXOE010000030.1 GCA_025353745.1 Hymenobacter sp. | reverse complement strand
GTGGCGGCAAACTCGCGGGCCAGGTACACCGACATGCACACGGGCAGCAGCAAAAAGCCCGTCTGCATGACGAGCCCGAAGGCCAGCGGGTTAGAAACCGTCAACAGAGGGGAAACACGGTATACCAAGGAGAGCTGCACCAAGATGAAGGCTACCACACCCACGGCTACCAGCCCGATGCCGGGCTGCCGCCGCCGCAGGGCCCGGCCCAGCACCCGCAGCATGTCGGCCCAGGGCAGCAGGAAGGCGGCTATCAACAGCGGGTTTCGGGGCCACTCCTGCTCCTGTGGTGCGGGATGCGCCAGCCACAAGGCTACCTGCACCGACCGCACCAGCAGCACCAGGCCCAGCCAGCGCCAGGGCAGGCGGCCCTCGCACACCGAGTAGATGAAGGCCAGCAGCAGCAGCGTAAAAAGAACCGTCCCCACCTCAAACCCCAGCTGGAGCCACCACCGCGGGTCGACGCCCATCTCCAGGCCGCGGAAGTACACCACCAGCGTGGTGCCCATGAGCGCGCTGGCGTAGAGGCTGAAGTAGAGGTTGGCCCGCAGCGGCCGGTAAAACAGGAACAAGAAGAAGTGCAGCAGCGCCAGCAGCCCGGCACCGGTCAGTATCATCAGGTGCAGCGAGCGCCCGCGCACCGCCCGCACCAGCTCGGCCTGCAGGCGGCCGGCCGGGGCCACGCTCAGGCTCGGGCCGCCGGCGGGCGAGAACCCGGCCCCAAACTTGGCGTAGCGCACGGCCAGCAGGTGCGGGCCGGCTTCGCGGAGCATGAAGGCCAGCATCAGGTAGCGCGGGTCGAAGCCGTGGGTGCTGCCGGCCGAGGGGCCCAGGGTGCCGTAGCGGCCCAGCAGCCCGCCGTCGAGGTAAATTTCGGAGGCCCCTTGCTGCTGAATGGCCAAGCCCAGCGCCTGGCCCCGCAGGGCCGAATCGAGGGTGAAGCGCAGCCGGAAGCAGCCCGTGCCGCGCCAGCCGGACGGCTCCTGGCCCACCAAGAAGTTGAGGCGGACCAGCGGCCAGCCCAGGTCGTTGGTGGCCGGGCTGGCCCAGCCCGGCAGTGGGCCCGGCTGGTAGCGCCAGCGCACGGTTTGGTACAGGCTCTGCCCAGCGGCAATGTTCACCTGGGCGGCTGTTAGGTGCACCAAAGCGCTATCGGGCGAGGCCGAACGAAGGACCGGCTGGTCGGCGGCGCGGGCCGCGGGCCTTCCCAGCAGGCCTGTGCCAAGGACTAAGACGAGGAGAAGTAGGCGGCGAATTTTCATGGGCAGCGGCCCCGTCGGGGCCCGGCGTGGGAAGTCGCACAGGTGAGCAGTGGGCCCCGAATTATTCAAGTTACAACCGGCAGAAGACTATTCGCTGAAGCGATATATATAATAGTCTCTGGCCAAGCGTGTCAGTGGGTAAATAAACCGGCTTTTCCGCTCAAAAAACCGCAAATCCGGCCCGTGCAACTTCTCCAAACGCATTTGCAACGTGCGCAAATGCCGCCGTTCTGTGGGCACATGCTTTTGCCTTTTCCGCAAACGCCAGCCGGGGCGGGGCCCCCCTCCTTTGCAGTCGTTCAAGTCGTCCACTTTCCCGCCCCTCGCCGCCATGCAAGCCCGCCCGCCGCCCGGCCCCGTCCCGTTTTTTCCACTTCTCCCCATCCTTTTGCTTCCTCTAACCCATGAACACATGCTCCTACCGTTGGGCCTTCGGGCTGCTCCTCGGTTCGCTGGCGGGCCCCGCCCGGGCCCAGGCCCCGGCGGCCCGCCCGGGCTACTGGAATGTCGAAACCAGCCTCACCACCCGCGACTACACCCTCGTGCGCTTCTACGATGGGCACGACCGGCTCGTGTACGAAGAGCGGCGGGCGGGCCTCTGCCTCGACCTGGCCTGCCCCGGCCGCCGCACCGCCCGCCAACTCAACCAAGCCCTGGCGGGCGTGCTGCGCGACCCCGCGGCCGCCGCTAAGGCCCCCGGGCTGCTGGCCCGGCAGCTCGGCCAGGACCGCCGCCTGCAACCCCTGTACGCCACCCGCTAAGTCACCCGCCGCTTTCGCCGCGCCTTTCTCCTTGCGCTTCCCTTTTTCTCACTTTTAAACTCTTTCTGTGCTATGAAAACTTTCCCATTGGCCAACAATTCTTCCCTGTCCGTTGCCGCCCGGTGGGGCCAGTGGCGGGCCGTGCTGCTGCTGAGCGCGCTGCTGGGCCTGCTGGGGGCCCGCGCCGCCCGCGCCCAGGAAAACCCCTTAGCCGGGGCATACCAAACCCACGGCCTGACCTACCAGGTCTGGGGCCGCAACCCCGCCCACCAGGCCGGCCGGGTCCGGCTAGTCGACGAAAACGGCCGTGTCTTGTACAAGCGGCTCAGCTTTGACACCAATTTCGGAGTGCAGATGGACCTGAGCGACCTGCCGGACGGCCGCTATGCTTTTGTGGTGGAAATCGGCCGCGAAGCGCACCGCTTCAACGTGGAGCTGCGCACCACCACGCAGCGCCTGGCGGAGGTGAGCGGCGACCAGGCGCCGGCCGGCCCGCGCCTGCTCAGCACCGCCAAGGCGGTGCGCTGACCAGGTAGGCGCCCCGCCCTGGCGGGGCAGCCCGCCCGCGGCCCCGGCGCGGTAACTCCTCTGTTTTTAAGCGCCTCATTAACGCAGTTTTTTGTGAAAAACCCGCTTTTTTCTCCCTCCATCGCCCTACTGCTCGTGGGCACCCTGCTGGCCACCTCTTGCCAGAAAGACGCGACCGAGGCCCCCGCCGCCGCGGTGGCCTGGAACCAGGCCGCCACCGTGGCCGTGACGCGGCTGACCAACCCGGCCACCGGCTTCTTTTTGCTGCCCCACCTCGAAGCGCGGGCGTACGCCATCGTGAACCTGGCCATGTACGACGCGCTGAATAATATCCAGCAAAAAAATACCCCCTACGCCCTGTAGGGCCCCCTGGTGCCCGCTGCCGCGCCCGACGCCGCGGTGGCCGCCGCCCACGACGCCCTGGTGGTGGTGGTGGTGCCCGCCCAGAAGGCCTACGCCGATTCGCTGTACACGGCTACGCTGGCGAAAATCGGCGACGGCGACGCCAAAACCCAGGGCGTGGCCCTGGGCCAGGCGGCGGCCAAGGCCGTGCTGGCCAAGCGGTCGGGCGACGGCGCGGACGCCGCCCAAACGCCGGTTACAATCGGCACCAACCCCGGCGACTACCAGTACACGCCGCCCTTCGACGGGCCCCCGTTCAACGGCTACTACGCCCTGGCGGGGTGGAAGGACGTGACGCCCTTCGCGCTGACGGCCGCCAATCAGTTCCGCCCCGGCCCCCCCCCGGGCCCCCGCCGGCGCTGACGTCGGACGCCTACACCGCCGACTTTAATGAGGTGAAGGCCCTGGGCGGGGCCACCAGCGCCACCCGCACGCCCGACCAGGCTGCCAGCGCCATGTTCTGGCTCGACAACTCGCCCCTGAGCTGGTTCCGCATCGCCCGCGCTGCCCTGGCTACTAAGCCCGCCGACGCCTACGCCACCGTGCGGCTGCTGGCCCAGCTGCAAATGGCCGAGACCGATGGCTACATCGCCATGTGCGACGCCAAGGACACTTACCGGCGCTGGCGGCCCATCACCGCCATTCGCCTGGCCGCCACCGACAACAACCCCAACACCACCCCCGACGCCGCCTGGCTGCCCTTTGCCTTCCCCAACCCGCCCGATGCCGACTACCCGTCGGGCCACAGCACGGAGGGCGGGGCCGCGGCCGCCGTGCTGCAAAGCTGCTTCGGCACCGACGCCGTGCCGTTTGCCCTCGCCAGCAGCGCCAGCCACCAAACCCGCAACTACACCGGCTTCGCGCAGGCGGCCGCCGAAAACTCCCTCTCGCGGATGTACGCCGGCTACCACTTTCGCGCCTCCACGGTGCAGGGCCAGGCCATGGGCACCCGGGTTGGGGCGTACGTGGCGGCCAACGCGCTGAAGTGAAACCGGGGCGCGTAGCCGAAGCGGTGCGAGAAGCTGGCAGAAAAATTGGCCGGGTTGCTGCAGCCCGCTTGGTAGACGACTTCGGCCCCGGGGCCTGCGTTGCCGGCCAGCAATGCCCGGGCCCGTTGCAAGCGGACACCCTCGGGGCCGCCAACCTGCCCGCCGTCCCGCTCAACGCCGCGCTGGAAAAGCAAATGCTGCCCAGCGCCGCCAAAGTAGCCACGGCCCTGGCCGAGCTGCTGGCCTGGTAAAATCAATTCCGGCAGGCTAGGCCGGCCGTTCCCGGCGGGCGCCGGGCTGAGGGCCCCGGCGTGCGCCGGGGCCCTCAGCCCAGCACTTCCTCCACCCGGGGGTGAAACAGCCGGCCGATGGGCAGCTCGTGGTCGGCCACTTCGACGTGGCGGGCGCTGAAGGTCCGGATTTTGTCCAGGGCCACGATGAACGAGCGGTGGATGCGCAGGAAATTGCTTTCCGAGAGCATTTTCTCCAGGCAAGCCACCGTTTGCTTCACCACCAGCGGGGGCCCGGCCGTGCGGTGAATCTTGACGTAGTTCTTTAGGCCCTCGACGTAGAGCACCTCGCGCAGCAGCACCTTGACCATCTTGCGGTCGATGCGGAAGTACAGAAAGGCATCGGGGTTGGCCGCCGGGGCGGCGTCGGGGGGCGGGGCGCCGGGGCCCCCGGCGGGGCGGGTGGCCTTGGCCACGGCCTGCAGGAAGCGCTCGAGCGAGACGGGCTTGAGCAAATAGTCCACCGCGTCGAGCTCGAAGCCTTCGCAGGCGTACTCGCGGTAGGCGGTGGTGAACACGACCTGGGGCGGGCGGTGCAGGCTGCGCAGAAAATCGGTGCCCAGCAGCTTGGGCATCTTGATGTCCAGAAAGAGCAAGTCCACGGCGTGCGCCTGCAAGCAGCCGAAGGCCTCCAGGGCGTTGGCGCAGGTGCCCACCAGGGCCAGCTGGGGCACCTCCCGCACGTAGGCGGCCAGCACTTCCAGGGCCGGCGGCTCGTCGTCAACCAGTAAGCAGCGGAGTTTCATGGCTGGGTGGGTTTAGGATGAGGTGACGGGCACTGGCACTGGCGCCGCGCCGGCTTTCGCCCCCGCGCCCACGGGCTCCGCAGCGCCAAGCTGCAGGCGCAGGGCTACCAAAAACATGTCCGGGTCGCACCCCGTCTCCAGCTCGTGCCGGTCGGGGTAAAGGCGTCGCAGCCGCTGCCGGACCAGCCCAAGTCCTTGGCCTTCGCGCAGATCGGCCCCGTTGCCGGCCTGGCTGTTGATTACCTTAAAGCTCACGCCCCCTTTTTGCGCCACCAGGTCGATGCTCACCCACGGGCATTCCAAATCGGGGCCGGTGCCGTGCCGAAACGCGTTTTCCACAAACGGCAGCAGCAGCAGCGGCGCGATGAGACAGGC
>JANXOE010000020.1 GCA_025353745.1 Hymenobacter sp. | reverse complement strand
CCGCTGCACCAGCGAACCCACGGACACCTGCCCGCCGGTCAGGCCAATGTTCTGGCTCAAGGTCAGCCCCAATTCGGAGTTGTTGATGCGCACGGACTGGAAGCTGGTCGTGCCGTCGGGCTGCACCACCGGCGCAATCACTTGGCTGAAATTGGGTAGCGTGCCTTGCAAGCCCAACTGCGGCCGGTAGTTGGTTTGGTGGCCTCGCCAGGCCCAATAGCTGGTTTCACGGTTTGTAACGGCCTGCTGGCCAATTGCCGAATGGTTGAGCGCCTGGGCAATGACGTCGGCCAGCGTCAGCGCCGGCAGGGGGGCCTGCGCTGGGGCCGTCTGGCCCCCTGCCGGCGGCCCCGGCAGCAACAGAATCAAGAGTAGGAGTAGGAGGCGGGGGTTCATGGTGAGGATGCCTTAGTCGTGAAGGTTTAGCTCCGGGGTGTCCAGGTGCTCTTTCATATCCGATAGCACAATCACCTCACCGGCCCGCAAGCCGCCCACTATTTGCACCGCGTCGAAGTTGCTGTCGCCGAAGCGCACCGTGCGCCGAACCGCCCGGTCGTTGTGCAGCACGAACACCGGCTGCTCCTTGCCGCCCTGGTAAAACGGCCCATTTTTCACGCGCAACACGCCGTGGTGGGCGCGGGTCACCACGAACACATCGGCCCGCAGGTTGGCCCGCAGCGCCGGGTGGTGCGGATTGTCGAGCCGGGCGTAAAAAGTCACCACGCCCTTGTCCACGGCCGGGCTGATGCTGGCCACGGCGCCGCGCAGATCGGTGCCGTTGATGCGCACCACCACCGAGTCGCCCTGGTGCAGTGCATCCGCGTACGAATCCGAAATCGTGGCCCGCACCCGGAAGCTGCTCAAATCGGCCACCCGCGCCAAGGCATCGCCGGCCTGCACCGTGGTGCCGAGCTCCTCGTTTACCCACGTGAGCACCCCGGGCCGCTGGCTGCTAATGTTAGACTGCTGCAGCTTGGTGGCCAGTTCCGCAATGCTGCGCTGCTGCATCGACACGGTGTAGCCCAATTCGCGCTCGTCGGCCGCGTTCGAGCGCCGTTGCGTCTGAATCTGGCGGGCCAGGCGGCCGGCTTCCAGCTGCGCCACGGTCAGGTTCAGCTCAGCCTGCCGCACGTTTTCGGCGGTGCCGCCCCCTATTTTCAGCAGCTGTTGCTCGTCTCGCAGCGCCGATTGCAGGCTGCGCACCTTCACGGCCTGCACCTGGGCCTGGGCCCGCAAGTCGTTGAGGCTCCGCTCCAGGGTCAGTTGCAGCTGGGAGTTCTTGTTCTGGTTGCGCAGCTGCTCGTCGTCGAGCTTGGCCAGCGCCGAACGGGCCAGCTCCTTGTCCAGCTCCAGAATGGTTTCTCCCGGCTGCACCCGGGCCCCCACGGCGAGTGCGACGCGGCGGATGGTGCTTTGAATGGGGCTGGTAATCACCGCCTCCCGGCCCGGAATGATGGTGCCCGCCGCGGTCAGCGCCGCTTCTACATCGCCCGTTTCTACCGTGGCCGTGAGGATATCGCTGCGGCGCAGGCCCGGTTTCAAGACCGACCGGAAAGCCAGCACGCCGGCCAGAAGCAGGATTACGAGGCCGGCCCCCAGCAGCCAGCGCCGGCGCTGCCGTTGGTTTTGGGTTGCGGTGGCAATGGCTCTGTCCATTTTTGTGCAGGAGTGTAAATGTTTCCTCCTTTACATTCAATCAATATGCCGTTTATGTAACTAAATGATTAATAATGTTTTAATGACAGATATGAAACAAATTATAGCTGAAAACATGCCCACAAACGAACACACTGTCCGATAATGAACATGCATCCGAGCGCTGGTTGACAAGCGAGGCCGCCCCGCCCGAGCTGTTTGCTAAAAAAAGCCCTGTTTGAGCAGGGTTTTTGGTATTTAGTGAAAGCAATTGTCCTGATAAACGGGCGTCAAAAGCCCTCAACAAACCGGCGATAGGGCCCCGGCCCGGCCCGGGCGCCCGGCCGTCCAAAAGCCCTTATCTTTCCCCGGACTTTAGCCTTCTACCCCATGCCTTTGTCCTCCGCAATTTCCCCGGCCGCTCCGCGCGCGGCGGCCCCCGTCGAAAAAGATAACAAGCGCATCACCACCGGCTGGACGTTCTACGACTGGGCCAACTCGGTGTACCCGCTCGTGATTACGAGCAGCATTTTCCCGATTTACTGGTCGAGCGTCATCAAGCAGATCACGCACACCACCAGCGGCCAGAGCCCGGTCGATTTCCTGGGGATGCGCGTGCCCGGCTCCTCGCTGCTCAACTACGCCATCTCCGCCTCGTTTTTGCTGATTGCGCTGGTGAGCCCATTCCTGACGTCGCTGGCCGACTATTCGGGCCGCAAGAAGCTGTTTTTGCAGGTGTTCTGCTACCTCGGGGCCGCTTCGTGCGCGGGGCTGTTTTTCTTTTCAACCGAAACCCTGACGCTCTCCACCTTCATTTTCATTGCCGCCACGGTGGGCTTTTCGGGCAGCATCGTGTTCTACAACTCCTACCTGCCCGAAATCAGCTCGGAGGAAAAGTTCGACTCGCTCTCGGCCAAAGGCTTTTCGATGGGCTACGTGGGGTCGGTCATCTTGCTGATCATCTGCCTGGTGATTAACCAGTTTCACGACAAGGTGGGCATCACGGCCGGCCGGGCGGCGCAGCTCTCGTTCCTGCTCACGGGCCTGTGGTGGGCGGGCTTCGCCCAAATTCCGTTCTTCACGCTGCCGCCCGACAAGGGCCGCCCGGCCGACGCCGTGGCCAGCGCCGACGGCTGGCTGCTCAACGGCTTCCGCGAGCTGGGCAAGGTGTGGGACCAGATCAAGCAGCTGCCCAACCTCAAGCAGTTTTTGCTGGCCTACTTCACCTACAACATGGGCGTGCAAACGGTGATGTACGTGGCCACACTTTTTGGTACCGACGAGCTGCATTTGCCGGAAGGCCAGCTCATTATCACCATCTTGTTGCTGCAGGTGGTGGCCATTGCGGGGGCCTGGCTGTTTGCCAAGCTCTCGGAGCGCATCGGCAACACGCGGGCCCTGAGCTGGTCGGTGTTCATCTGGATGCTGATCTGCGTTGCCGGCTACTTTGTGCAGGCGGGCTGGAGCTTCTTCGTGCTGGCGGGCTTCATCGGCCTCACCATGGGGGCCATCCAAAGCTTGTCGCGCAGCACCTATTCCAAGATTATTCCCGAAAACACGCCCAACGCGGCGTCATTTTTCAGCTTTTTCGACGTGACTGAAAAGCTGAGCATCGTCATCGGTACGGCCACGTTCGGCATCATCAACCAGATCATGGGCTCGATGCGCTACAGCATCCTGGCCCTGATCGTGTTCTTCATCCTGGGCCTGATTTTCCTGCTCGGCCTGCGCGGCAAGAAGCTGCGCGAAGACCCCACCAGCGCTGGGAGCTTCCTGCCGCCCCCGCCCGCCTCGGCCCCGGCCGAAATGGGCCGTCCGCAGGCCCTTTAGCGGGCCGGCGTATTGCGCGTCCGTTCTTCGCGGCCCACCTTTGCGCCATGCATACCTCCTCCATTCAACAGAACATCCTCGCCGAGCTGGACCGCGAGCTGGCCGTTACCCGCCGAGTGCTGGAACGCGTGCCCGACGATAAGTTCGACTACCAGCCCCACCCCAAGTCGATGAAGCTGGGCACCCTGGCCTCGCACATCGTCAACCTGCTGAAATTCAAGCAGCTTTTTGTGGAAGCCGACCACCGCGATTTCCTCGACCCGAACGCGCCCAAGCCGCCGCCCTCGCCCACGACCACCGCCGAGCTGCTCAGCCGCTTCGACCAGTTCAGCGCCGACCTGCGCGGGGCCCTGGCCGAGAGCAGCGACGAGAAGCTGACGGATAGCTTCCAGCTCCGCCGCGGCGAGGAGGTGCTAATGGACCGGCCCAAAGGCGCGGCCATGCGCATCATGGGCCTCAACCACAGCATTCACCACCGCGGCCAGCTCACGGTGTACTTGCGCCTGCTCGACATTCCGGTGCCCGGCATCTACGGTCCCAGCGCCGACGAGGCGGCGGTGTACGGGGTATTTTAGGGGTGCTTTAAAGGTGAAAAATGTTCTGCTCAACAACTCCCGGTGGGAGCATGAGCGGAATATTTTTGTTTTCAGTTTCTAATTGAAAACACCCGTTTGCCGCCGATCCACGTCTGCTGCACTTTGGCGGTGCGCAGCTGCTCTTTGGGGGCCGTCAGCAAATCGGTTTTCAGCACCACAAAATCGGCCAGCAGGCCGGGCTTGATCTGGCCTTTGCGTTTCTCCTCGAAGCCGGCGTGGGCGGCCCAGGTGGTCATGCCGCGCAGGGCTTCGGGGCGGGTGAGGGCGTTTTCCATTTGAAAACCGTTGGCGGGAAGGTTCCGGGCGTCCTGCCGGGCCACGGCGGCGTGGAAGCCGTAGAGCGGG
>JANXOE010000006.1 GCA_025353745.1 Hymenobacter sp. | reverse complement strand
CACCGAGCATCCCCACTGGCGCAGCCGGTTCCGACCGGCCCTCACGGGGCAGGGCGTGTACCCGCGGCCGGCCCAGGCCCAACTGCCCATCTGGCTGGGGGTGGGTGGTACGCCGGCCTCTTTTGTGCGGGCCGGCGCATTGGGCCTGCCCCTGATGCTGGCGGTTATCGGCGGCGAAACGCACCGCTACCGGCCGCTGGTGGACCTCTACCGCGCGGCCGGCCGCCAGGCCGGCTTCGCCCTCGAGCAGTTGCGGGTGGGGCTGCATTCGTTTGGCTACGTGGCCCCCACCACGGAAGAGGCGCTGCGCGATTTCGTACCGGGCTACGTGCAGGTGTTCGGCAAAAATATCGTCGAACGTGGGGGCCTGGCCCCCACGCGGGCCCACGTAGAAGCGCAGACCGGCCCGTCGGGAGCGTTGCTGGTCGGCAGCTTCGAAGACGTGGCCGCCAAAGTGCTGCGGCACGCCGAAGCGCTGGGGGGCATCTCCCGCGTTACGTTCCAGATGGACGCCGCCGCGCTGCCACACAAGAAATTGCTGCAAACCACCGAATTACTTGGTACCCGCGTGGCCCCGCTATTACGGCAAGTAAAGTAGGCCTTTACCGGCGACCAGCCCGCGGTAGTCGCATTGCCAGTATCCCACAAAACGCCCGTATTGTGAGACAGCCCACACCCGCCAAAATCCGACGCCACGGCCCTAACGGGAATTTCTGTTCTTATTCTTGCGCCACCCCTAAAGCTTCGCTATTCGACACCGTTCACCTACCGCCGCCCCTGAATGGTCTTCTCAATATCCGAGACCGTGAAAGCTCTGCAAACCGGCTGACGAGGCATTTTTCATGATTTGGCTCGGCTATGTGATTGAACATTAACTTTCCGGAGATTTTTCGACAAGCTTGGGAAGGATGCTTCCTGCTCCGGCTGCACGATTCCGCAGGCAAGCGCAGCATCACAATTGATGGAGTTGGGGCGTGATGCTGGCTACCCGGCGGCCGCTTTCCGAGTCGCCTTAGCTGGCCGGCGTGGCGGCGATGGGCGCGCCGGGAGGGCCGAGAATCTCTTCGCCGATTTCGGCCGAAACCCGCATGAACGCGGCCATGTCGGACTGCGAGGCCGGCGGCGTGTCGCTGCCATCGGAAGCCGTGCCGATGGTTTCAATCAAATGAGCAAAGCCGCTGGGCGAAGCTACTACCAGGCCCCGCGCCGGGTCGGCGCTGGTGGCGGCTACGCTGTGGACCATGCCCTGCGGAATGAAGTAGCTTTGGCCGGGGCCCAGCACCATCGTGCCGGCCTCGGTGCGCACGGTGAACTCGCCCGAGAGCACGTACAGCTGCTCGGCGTAGGTGAAGTGGCGGTGCACGGGGGTTTCGACGCCGGGGGCAAAATTGCCCTCAACCAGGTCGTAGCGGCCATCGGTGTCGGCTTTGTTGGCTAAAATAGTTAAGTGGGTTCCAAAAAGCCAAAAGGACTTGTTCATCTGCTAATGCGTAAGTGAAGGTGCAAAGGTCCCCACCGCGCCCGTGGCTAGTCTTGTAAAATATTGCGGGCCCGCTGGAAATCGCCTGGCGTGAAGCCGCCGTAGCGCAGGAAGTAGCGGGAGAAATGGCTTTGGTCGTAGAACCCGGCTTCCAGGGCGGTTTCGACCAGGGAGCAACCTTGGGTGAGCAGCTCTTTCGCCTGCTCGACGCGCAAAATGGTGAGGTAGCTGTTGGGCGTTACCCCCACGTGCCGCCGAAACTGGCGGACGAGCTGGAACTTGTTCAGGGCGAAGCGGCGGGCCAGCCCGTCGAGGGCCAGCTTTTGCTGCCGGTGGCCCTGCAAGTAGGCCTGCACATCGGCAACGGCGCCCCGAAACCGGGGGTCGGGGCCGGCGGGCTCGGCCCCGGCGGTCGCAAACAAGGCCCCCAGCAGGGCCCCCAGCTCCTGTTCGCCGGGCGGCGTTTCCGAGCCGTGGAGGGCGTCGTAGCGGGCCACCCACGCGGCATCGGAGCGCAGCGGGGCATCGAAGGCCAGGGGCCGCTGGCGCGGAATGTAGCCCCGGCGCTGCAGGTACCGCAAAAAATCGGGGCTCACGTGCAGCATCTTGTGCGCCCAGCCCGAGCCGGGCAGCGGCGCGTGGGCCACCACCTGCCCCGGCATCGACAGCAGTACGGCTCCGGGGGCCGCCAGCAAGGTTTCCCCGGCAAAATCCAGGCGCTGCACCCCGCGCAGGGCAATGCCAATCGAATAGGTGTCGTGGGTGTGGGTAGGCAGGCCGTGCGTTACCTGCTGCGACCGTACAAACTCCAAATTGTCAAACGCAGGCGTACGCCAACTCTCTATCATCACTGCTCAAGCACTTAAAACCGGGCCTTAAGCGCACTGCTGCGCATGGCCGGGATTCCAACACCGGGGCCGGGCGCAGCGTTCGGCCAACAGCCTCCAAGCACTGCCTTTCTCTGGTAATTTGGTTGTAAATCATTAATGAGCAACGTATTGGAGTTGGGCGGCTGGGTAAAACAGGATAAAATTGGGTGTTGATTTTTCGAACCCATGGAAAAACCTCCCTTCTCCAAACGACCGCGCGCTGATGCGGCCTTCCGCGCCGAAGCCCTGCGGCGGGCCCTGCTGGCCCAGCGGCTCGCCCCCGGCCCGATTGTCCATTCCGACCGCGGCGGGCAGTACGTGGGCAAGGCCTGCAAATCCTTGCTGCACCACGCTCAGGCCCGGCTCTCCTACAGCCGACGCGCCGAATGCTACGCCAATGCCCAGGCCGAAAGCCACTGGTCCCGGCTCAAAACCGAGGAACTTGCTGCCCGCGACTGGCCGCACTTGGCGCAATCGGGTGGCGTAAAGGCCATGAGCTTTGCACGGGTCTCGATCTTATTATGTCCCACCGCCTCGAATTGAATACCAACCCAACGTGCACCAAAGCGCGGGCCGGTCATCAAAGCTCAGGCCACCCAGCCTTCGCGCACGGCCCGGGCGGCCAGGCCCACGAGCGTGCGGGTACCGGCCTTGTGCAGCAGGGCGCGCCGGTGGCTTTCCACCGTGCGCACGCTCAGGCACAGCTGATCGGCGATTTCCTCGTTGCAGTGGTCGTCCACCACCAGGCGAAGCACCTCCAGCTCGCGGGGGCTGAAGCTACCGGTTGCCGGGCCCCTGGGGGCCCGGCAGGCGGGGGCGGGCCCGGCATCCGCCGGCGCGTCCAACCAGGGAGACAAAGCCGCGGCCAAGGCCTGGGGCAACACCTGGTTGGGCACCAGTAGGCGGGTGTTGGGCCACGCCAAGGGCTCGCCGCGCAGCGCGGGCCGGCGCGGGTTGGCCAGCACCAGCAGGCGCTGCGTGGGCCTGGCATGGTGCAGCCACGCCAGCAAACCGGGCAGGGCCAGCCCCGGCAGCGACCCGTCGAGCACGATCATCACAAAAGGGCGCTGGGCCGCGAGCGCGGCCACTTGGCTGGCGTCGGCGGTGAGGGTGAGGAGCAGCTGGGGCCACTGCTCGCGAAACAACGCCAGCAACCCCTGCCGAAACAGGGTGGGCGCGGACGCAACCAGGGCCGTTGGGGTAGAAACGGCCATCAGACAAGCAGAAAAATGATGGGTCGGCGTGGGGCCCTCGCCTGCAAAGGCAGTAGCATTCAGCAGGCCGTGGAGGGAAAGGCTACGGGAAAATAGGATTTGTATTTAAAAATTCCAATAGTTATTATTGATATTTTAATTGCGCGGTTTTTTTACGCGCCCCTCAGGGCATTGAGCGCCAGCGGCAGGCTGGGGTTGCGGTTGCCGGGGTTCCAGAGCACGGACAAGTCGGTGCGTTGGGGCAAGTCGGTCAGGTCGACGAATTTCACCGCCAGGTCGTAGCCGTGCTTGAGGGAAGTCGGCACGATGGCCAGGCCCAACCCCTTCTCCACCAGCTTGTAGATGGCCAGGGCGCTGACGGCCTTGTGCGACACTTTGGGCGCAAAGCCGGCGTCCTCGAAAATGCTCATGACCAACTCGTAGTAATAAGGACTGTAATCGCTGGAAAACAGGATGAACGTCTCCTCCCGCAACTGGTCCATCCGCGCGAAGGTGCCCGGGCCCAAGGCGTGCGCTTTTGGCAGCACCAGGGAAAACGTGTCGCGGAACACCGAGCGCATCTGCAACCCCCCGGGGGCCCTCGCCAGCCGCACGAAACCGAGGTCGAGGGTGTTTTTAAGCAGCAAGTCCACCTGCACCGGGTTCGGGATTTCCTCCAGGGTGGTGTTGATGAGCGGGTGCCGGTGCGCCAGCTTTTCCAACAGGTCGGGCACGGCTTGCTGCGCGGCCGAGCCCAGAAACCCGATGCGCAACTCCCCCATTTGGCCCTGCCCGAGGAGCTTCACCTGCGAGGCCATGCTGGCGAGGTGGTTGGTGAGCGCCTCGATTTCGCGCTTCAGGTAGTGCCCGGCCGCCGTCAGCTCCACCACCCGCTTGTTGCGGACGAGCAGCGCGGTGCCGTACAGCCCCTCCATCTGCTTGACCTGCCGGCTCAGGCCGGGTTGCGAGATGCACAGCCGTTCGGCCGCCTTGCGGAAGTGCAGCTCTTCGGCCAGCACGCTGAAATAGCGCAGGTGCCGCAGCTCAATCTGATAACCGGTGGGCATTAATTTATGACGGATTTGGTATTTAGAGGCATCAAAGGTAGCCGGTACTTTTGCCTCCCGCTTCGGTGGCCGCGCTTGGCGCCGCGCCCTTTGTCCGAGCTACCGCAACGCGACTTCCAATGAACAACTTCTTTCAATACGGCCGGGAGTTCCTCAGCGTCTCGACGGCCCTGGCCCTGAGCGACGGGCGGCGCAAGGGCGAGCTCAGCGCCCAGGCCCGCGAACAAATCCGGCGCAGCAGCGCCATCGTGGGGCAAATTGTGGAATCGGGCCAGACGGTTTACGGCATCAACACGGGGTTTGGGCCGCTGTGCACGAGCCGGATTTCGGCCGACGACACCCGCAAATTGCAGGAAAACCTGCTCAAAAGCCACGCCGTGGGCCTCGGCGCGCCCATTGCCGAATCGCTGGCCCGGCTCATGCTCGTGCTGAAAATCCAGGCCCTGGCCCAGGGCTACTCCGGCATTCAGGAGCAAACGCTCGACCGGATGCTGTGGCACCTGGAAGCCAACGTGATACCGGTGGTGCCCAGCCAGGGCTCGGTGGGGGCCTCCGGCGATTTGGCGCCCCTCTCCCACCTGTTTCTGCCCCTCATTGGCTTGGGCAACGTCTTTTACCAAGGCAAAACCGTACCGGCGGCCGTCGCGCTCCAGCAGGAAAACGTGGCGCCGCTGGCGCTGGGGGCCAAAGAAGGGCTGGCGCTCATCAACGGCACGCAGTTCATCGCGGCCCACGCCGTGCGGCTGGTGGAGCGCTTTCAGAACCTGCTGGCCAACGCCGACCTGACCGGGGCCCTCATGCTGGAGGGGCTGAAGGGCTCGGGCAAGCCGTTTCTGGCCGAGCTGCACCGGCTGCGGCCGTTCCGGGGCAGCCAGCACGTGGCGGCTACCATTCACAACCTGCTGCACGAATCGGAAATCGTGGCCTCGCACGCCAACTGCGCGCGCGTGCAGGACCCCTATTCGCTGCGCTGCATGCCGCAGGTGCACGGGGCCGCCCGCAACGCCTGGCGGCATTTGAAAGAGCTGGTGGAGGTGGAAATCAACGCCGTGACCGACAACCCGGTCATTATCAATCCCGAGCTGACCATCAGCGGGGGCAATTTCCACGGCGAGCTGTTGGCGCTGCCCCTGGATTATGCCTGCCTGGCCGCCTCGGAAATCGGCAACATCTCGGACCGGCGCATCTACCTTTCCCTCGAAGGCACCGCGCCGGGCGTGCCCAAGCTGCTGCTGCGCGACACGGGCCTGAACTCGGGCTTCATGATTCTGCAATACGCGTCGGCGGCCCTGGCCAGCGAAAACAAAGGGCTGTGCTTTCCGGCCAGTGCCGACAGCATTCCGACCTCGCTGGGGCAGGAAGACCACGTCAGCATGGGCTCCATCAGCGGGCGGAAAGCGTTGCAGGTGCTCGAAAATTCGGAGAAAATTTTGGGCATCGAGCTGATGTGCGCGGCGCAGGCCCTGGATTTCCACGCCCCGACCAAGCCCGGCAAAATCCTGGGGGCCCTTCACGCCCGGGTGCGCCGGGCCCTGCCGCACATCGAAGAAGACCAGATTTTGTACGACTGGATGCACGAGGCCATCGCCCTGGTGCAGAGCGGCGAGCTTCCGGAGCTGGCCCGCTCGGTGGCCCAGCAGGAAAACGTGCCCTTCGCGACCGAGTGGACCGCGGAATTTGACGCCTTTTAGCGCCCCGGTATGCCGACGGAAAGTCCCTTTTTGCTGATTGGCCCGTTTCGGCAGCTCCTGTCGCTGGCCGACCTCCCCGACCGGGGCCCCATCTCCGACGGGGCCCTGCGGCCGCTGCCGGAAGGCGGGCTGCTGCTGCGGGGCGAGCAGATTTACCGCGCGGGCCCGTTCGGCGAGCTGATGAAGGAGGCCAGGGCCCTGGCAGCCAGCGTGGTTGAGCTGACCGACGATTTCGTGGCCCTGCCCGGCTGGGTTGACGCGCACACGCACCTGTGCTTTGCCGGGTCGCGGGCCCGCGACTACGCCCTGCGCAACGCCGGCCAAACCTACCTGGAAATCGCCCAGGCCGGCGGCGGCATCTGGGATTCGGTGCAGCAAACCCGCCAAGCCACCCAGCAGGAATTGGTCGAACTCACCATCCAACGCGCCAACCGCCACCTGCGCAACGGCGTGACCACCATCGAAGTAAAGAGCGGCTACGGCCTTTCCGTGGCCGAAGAGCTGAAGCAGCTGCGTGCCATCAAAGCCGCCGGCCAGCAGGTGGCCGCCGACCTGATCGGCACCTGCCTGGCGGCGCACACGCTCCCCCGCGATTATAGCGGAACGCCCGAAGCGTACCTGGCCGAGATGGCGGAGCTGCTGCTGCCCGTGCTCCGCGAGGAGGGGCTCGCCCACCGGGTCGATGCGTTTTTGGAGCAGGGGGCCTTCTCGGCCGAGCAGATTGCCCCATATTTCGCCGAAGCCCACCGCCTGGGCTTTCAGCTCACGGTGCACGCCGACCAGTTTCACCCGTTCGGCAGCCGGGCGGCCGTCGCGTTCGGGGCCCTCAGCGCCGACCATCTCGAAGCCAGCGGTCCGGCGGAAATTCAAATGCTGGCGCGTAGTTCGGTGGTTCCGGTGGCGCTGCCGGGTGCTTCGCTGGGGCTGGGGTGCGCTTTTGCGCCCGCCCGCCGGCTGCTCGACGCCGGGGCGAGCCTGGCCATCGCCAGCGACTGGAACCCCGGCTCGGCCCCGATGGGCGATTTGCTGGCGCAGGCGGCCATCCTCGGCACGTTCGAAAAGCTCACCGCGGCCGAAGTGCTGGCCGGCATCACGTACCGGGCCGCGGGGGCCCTGGGCTGCGCCGACCGCGGCCGGCTGCAACCCGGGCTGCTGGCCGATTTTCTGCTCTTTCCGGGCCGCAGCTACCAGGAAATTCTCTACCAGCAAGGGCAGCTGAAACCGGCCCAAGTCTGGAAGCGGGGCAAATGCGTTCATTCATCAACTCGGCCAGCATGACTTTTCAGGAAGAAATACAGCAGGGAATTCCGGCGCGGCTGCCCCCGCGCCAGCCGCTCGACCCCGGCGTGAGCCACGCCCCGCGGCGCAAGGACATCTTGTCGGCGGACGAAAAAAAGCTGGCCGTGCGCAACGCCCTGCGGTATTTCCCCGCTGAATGGCACGCCGAGCTGGCCCCGGAATTCTGGGCCGAGCTGGCGGCCTACGGGCGGATTTATATGTACCGGTTTCGGCCGGCGCACGCCATGCGGGCCCGGCCCCTGGCCGAATACCCCGCCCGTTGCCAGCACGCGGCCTGCCTCATGCTGATGATTCAGAACAACCTGGACCCCGCCGTGGCCCAGCACCCGCACGAGCTGATTACCTACGGCGGCAACGGCAGCGTTTTTCAGAACTGGGCGCAGTACCGGCTCACGATGCGCTTCCTGGCCACGATGACCGACGCGCAAACCCTGCACCTGTACAGCGGCCACCCGATGGGCTTGTTTCCGTCGTCGGCGGCCGCGCCCCGGGTGGTCGTCACCAACGGCATGATGGTGCCCAATTATTCAAAGCCCGACGACTGGGAACGCTACAATGCGCTGGGCGTCACCCAGTACGGGCAAATGACGGCCGGCTCGTACATGTACATCGGGCCCCAGGGCATCGTGCACGGCACGACCATCACCGTGATGAACGCCTTCCGCAAAACGCTGGGGCCCGGCCAGTTGCCGGCGGGCAAACTATTCCTGACGGCGGGCCTGGGCGGCATGAGCGGGGCCCAGCCCAAGGCCGGCAACATCGCCGGCTGCGTCACGGTGTGCGCCGAAGTCAACCCGGCCGCGGCCCGCAAGCGGCACGCGCAGGGCTGGGTCGATGAGCTGTGGGAGGATTTGGACGGGCTGATTGGCCGCATCCGGCAAGCCAAGCAGCGGCGCGAAGTCGTGTCGCTGGCCTACCTCGGCAACGTGGTGGAGGTGTGGGAGCGCCTTTACGAAGAAAACATCTTCGTGGAAATCGGCTCCGACCAAACCTCGCTGCACAACCCCTGGTCGGGCGGCTATTACCCGGCCGGGCTTTCTTACGAAGCAGCCAACGAGCTGCTGGCCAGCGCGCCCGAGGCGTTCAAAAGCAAGGTGCAGGAATCGTTGCGCCGCCACGCGGCGGCCGTCAACCGGCACGCGGGCCGGGGCACGTATTTCTTCGATTACGGCAACGCCTTTCTGCTGGAGTGCAGCCGGGCGGGGGCCCCGGTGATGGCCGAAAACGGCATCGACTTCCGGTATCCGTCTTACGTGCAGGACATTCTGGGGCCCCTGTGCTTCGATTACGGGTTCGGGCCGTTCCGCTGGGTGTGCACCTCGGGCGAGCCCGCCGACCTGGCCCTGACCGACCAGCTGGCCCACGACGTGCTCGACGCCATGCGCGCCGGGGCCCCCGCCGAAATTCAGCAGCAGCTGCAAGACAACATCACCTGGATTCGGGAAGCGGCGCGGCACCGGCTGGTGGTGGGCTCGCAGGCGCGCATCCTGTACGCCGACGCCGAAGGGCGGCTGAAAATTGCGGCGGCCTTCAACGAAGCCGTGCGGGCGGGGCGGCTCCGGGGCCCTGTCGTGCTGGGCCGCGACCACCACGACGTGAGCGGCACGGACTCACCGTTCCGCGAAACCAGCAACATTTACGACGGCAGCCGCTTCACGGCCGACATGGCCATCCACAACGTGATTGGCGACAGTTTCCGGGGCGCCACCTGGGTGTCCGTCCACAACGGCGGGGGCGTGGGCTGGGGCGAGGTGATTAACGGCGGCTTCGGCCTGGTGCTCGACGGCACCGCCGAAGCGGACGGCAAGCTCCAGAGCATGCTGTTTTACGACGTCAACAACGGCATTGCCCGCCGCAGCTGGGCGCGCAACCCGGAGGCCCGCTTCGCCATCGAGCGGGAGCTGCAGCGCCGCCCAGACCTCCAGGTCACGCTGCCTTACCTGGTCGATGATGCGCTGTTGGATGCGCTGGAAAATGCGCACCCGGCCCCACCCAAGCCCTTGCCATGACGCTCTTTGATCTTACGCGGCCCGCCGCGCCGCTGCTCCCCATCGTCATCAGCGTGCCCCACGCGGGCACCGATTTTCCGGCCGACGTCCGCGCCGCGCTGAAGCCGGAGCTGCTGCCGCCCGACGACACCGACTGGCTCGTGCAGCAGCTCTACGACTTTGCGCCCGCGCTGGGCATTCCGATGCTGTGCGCCCGGTACAGCCGCTGGGTAATTGATTTGAACCGCAACCCCGACAGCAGCCCGCTGTACGGCGACGGGCGGGTGCTGACGGGCCTGTGCCCCGCCACCACTTTCCTGGGCGAGCCAATTTATGCCGACGAGCGGCCCCACGTGGCCGCCGCGGAGGTGGCGCGGCGCAAAGCACTGTACTTCGAGCCCTACCACCGGGCCCTGCAACAGCTGCTGGACGAAACCAAGGCCCGTTTTGGCCACGTGCTGCTCTGGGACTGCCACTCCATCCGGCGCCACGTGCCGGCCATCCACGCGGGGCCCTTCCCCGATTTGATTCTGGGCAGCGCCGACCAGACCTCGGCCTCGCCGGCGCTCATCGAACAGGCGCTGCAACAGCTCGGCAGCGGGGGGTATTCCCTCGGCCACAACGCCCCGTTTAAGGGCGGCTTCATCACCCGGCACTTCGGCCGGCCCGCCGCGCAGCAGCACGCGCTTCAGCTGGAAATGGCCAAGGACGTGTACCTGGACGACCGCGAGCAGGCCTACGACCACCCCCGGGCCGCCCACATCAGGGCCCTGCTCCGCCAAACGCTGCTGGCGCTGGACGGCTCGCTCCGCCTGCTTTAATCCACCGTTCTCCTTGCCCGCACGGCACCACCGGCCCATGACTTATTACGCCTTTTCCTCGCTGCTGCTGAAAGACGGCTGGCTCAGCCCGGCCTGCGTGGGGGTTGATGCGCAGGGAACGATTCAGTACCTGGCGCAGGAGCCGCCGATGGGGCCCGGCGTGGTCGTGCAGGCCGTGAAAGGCGTCGCCTTGCCTGGCTTTCAAAACGCACATTCGCACGCGTTTCAGTACGGCATGGCGGGCCTGGCCGAGCAGCACGCCGTGGGCACGCGCGACGATTTTTGGAGCTGGCGGGAGGCCATGTACGCCTGCGCCGAAACGTTCAGCCCCGGGCAAACCGAGCGGGTGGCCACCACCTTGTACCGGCACCTGCTGCGCAACGGCTACACGTCGGTCGTCGAGTTTCACTACCTGCACCACGGCCCCACGGGCCAGCCCTACGCCAACCCCGCCGAGATGGGCGAGCGCCTGGTGGCCGCGGCGCGCACGGCGGGCATCAAAATTACCCTGGTCCCGGTGTTTTACCAGAAAGGTGATTTTGGCCGCGCGCCCCAGCCCCGGCAGCGGCGGTTCATCTCGCGCACGCTCGACGACTACTTGCGCCTGCTGGACAGCAGCCGCCAAGCCGTGGCGCACTACGAAGGGGCCCAGCTGGGCTTTGGGGTGCATTCGCTGCGGGCCGTGGAGGCCGCCGACGTGCTCGCCACTTACGCGCAGGGGCCCCCGGACCTGCCGTTTCACCTCCACGCCGCCGAGCAAACGCTGGAGGTGGAGCGTTGCCAGGCCCACCTGGGGGCCCGGCCGGTGGAGTGGCTGCTCGAAAATATGCCGCTCAACGACCGGTTCCACCTGGTGCACTGCACCCACATGGCCCCCGACGAAACGGCCCGCCTGGCCCGGTCCGGCGCGCACGTGGTGCTGTGCCCCGGCACCGAAGGCAACCTGGGCGACGGCATTTTCCCCTTGGTGGACTACGCCGAAGCCGGCGGCCGGTGGTCGATTGGCACCGACAGCCACATCAGCCTGAACCCGCTGGAAGATTTGCGCTGGCTCGATTACGGCCAGCGGTTGGTGCACCGCCGGCGCAACATTTTCGCCGACGGCGCATCCGTGCTGGTCGAAAAAACCTTCTTCGCGGGGCTAAAGGCCGCCGGGCGCACAGCCACCGATTATTTTGCCCTCGGCCAACCCTTCGACGCGGTGGTGTACGACCCCGACCAGCCGCTGCTGGCACAGGCGGGGCCCCGGCAGCTGCTCGCCGCCATTGTGTACACCGCCGACCCCTCAGCCGTTTTAGGCACGCTGGTTGATGGAAAATGGGCCTATCGAAAGGGGGAAATGGCGGCATACTAGCCAGCCCGAACCGAAGCCGCATGGCGCCGCCTTGCCCCGAAATGGGTGGACAATTTTCTGGCTCAAGATGCAACTTTCAGCGCGAGCCGGGGCATTGACTTAAGACGCCGGACCGGCCAGCCGGGGCCGGCTCAGGGCCGCCAGCGGGTAGGCCAACATGGCGGGCAGCGGCGAAGACAGCATATCGAGCACGCGGTGGCCGGTAACGGCCGCCACCGGCCAGCCGGCGCGCTGGCCCAGCCACAGCAAGCCCACGCTGGCCGCGTAGCCCGCCGCGTAGCCCACCACGGCTACTTTGGTGGCGCGGCCCCGCAGCAGCACGTGCAGCAGCGCCACGTTCAAGGCCGCGTAGAGCAGGCGGTAGCTCAGGGCCACGGGCCAGCCGTGCCCGGCCAGGCCGGACACAGCCGCCGGGGCCCCGCCGCCGGGGCGCCAGAGGCTGCCGAGAGCAGCAAACACGGCTTCTTCGCCCCAGCCCAGGCCCAGCAGCAGGGCCCCCAGCACCACCATCAGGAGCAGACGGCCCGCGGCCGGCCCCGGCCGAACGGCGCTACCGGGCGCCACGGGCAGCCAAAGACGGTACCACAGCGCCCGCGCCGCGCCGCGCCCAACCCGCCCACAGGGCCGCGATGGCCCCGTACACGATGCACGTGAACGTGTAGTGGTGGTTGAAATCAACGGTGGGGTGCCAGTACACGTGGTTGAGGGCCAGCAAGGCCACGCGCCCCACGTTCAGGGCATAGATGACGAAAATGCCCAGCGGCACGAACCAGAGCTTGTGCCGCCCCGGCCCCGGAAACGCTACCACAAACCCCGCGAACAACGCGTACAGCAGCAAGCCGTTGCAGGGGTTGCCGACCGCCACGGACGGCCGGCCGTTGAGCACCACCAGCAGGGGGTTGGCCGGGGCCGTACCGGCAGCGAAGCCGGTGAGCCGCAGCACGGCCCCCGACGTCGCCGCCAGGTTGGCCGACAGGAAGTGGTCCAGACGGCCGTCGGGGCCCGCCAGGCCGTCGTAGCCCAGCACCCACAGCAGGTAGAGGCCAGCGAATGCGAGCAGGAAACGGAGCGCGGGCCGGGGCGAACGGCCGCGCGAGGGGAGCACAAAGTTCATAAGGGCATCAACAGTAGGCCAGAAAACCCGGGGCTTGGCGACCGCTCCGCCCTCGCGAACGAAACGGGGGCCTGTGCGCACGGCTCAAATTTATACGTTGAGCCTGCTCGCTACGGATGAGTAAGGCCAGCAATTCTTTATAATTGCTTAACGTGTAAATCCGCGCCGCGCCCATAGGCCCCACATTGCGAGCGGCAGCCCTGCGTCAGGCCTTGGTGCGGCGGTCGCGCAGGTGCTTCAGGCCGTAGGCAACGCCGCCGGCAAGTAGAAGCGACGCGAATCTTTGCCGCAGGAAACCGGTGCGGGCGGCCCCGCCCCCGCGAAGCAATTGTCCCATAATTTGGCACCGGATGCAGCCCTGACATCCACGCCCGCCTTGCTTTAGGAGCGCACAGCTTCCGGGCCACCCACAAGCCAGCTTGCCGCCAGACGCCCCGGAAGGCGCCTGCCATTGCCCGCTTTGCGCTACCGCATGGGGCCCCAGCTACGCCCGGCCCGGCAAACGTAGGTGGCCGCCACCGGCAAAGCAAAAACCATCGATTACCTACCTTTCGCCCCATGAATTCATTAACCAGAGAGCTGGTGCTGAGCCCCCCCGGCACGGACGGGGCCGTGGCCTGGCCCACGCCGGCGCTGCTGGCCCTACCCGAAAAAGTGCTGCAATTCGGTACCGGCGTGCTGCTGCGCGGCTTGCCCGATCTCATGATCGACCAAGCCAACCGGCAGGGCGTGTTCAACGGGCGCATCGTGGCGGTGAAAAGCACCGACGGCGGCGACCCGGGGGCCTTTGCGCGCCAGGACGGCCTGTACACGGTGTGCGTGCGCGGCCTGCGCGGGGGCCGGCCCGTGGAAGAAAACGTGGTGTGCGCCAGCATCAGCCGGGTGCTGGCGGCCAAAAGCGAGTGGGGCGAGGTGCTGCGCTTTGCCGCTAGCCCCGCGCTGCAAGTCGTGATTTCCAACACCACCGAAGTGGGCATTCAGCTGGTGGACGAGGACGTTCGCCTCCAGCCGCCGCGCTCGTTTCCGGGCAAGCTGCTGGCCGTGCTCTACGCCCGCTTCCGGGCCTTCAACGGCGATGCGGGCCGGGGGCTGGTGATCGTGCCCACCGAGCTGTTGCCCGACAACGGCCGCCAGCTGGGGGCCGTCGTGCGGGAGCTGGCCCGCCGCAACAACCTCGGCAGCGACTTCCTCGCCTGGCTCGAATCGGCCAACGACTTCTGCAATACGCTGGTCGACCGCATCGTGCCCGGCCGGCCCGAACCGGCCGCCTACGCCGGCCTGCAAGCCGCCCTCGGCTACGCCGACGAGCTGCTGATCATGGCCGAAGCGTACGCGCTCTGGGCCATCGAGGGCGGGGAGCGGGTGCGCCGGGTGCTGTCGTTTCACGCCGTGGCCCCGGGCGTGGTCGTCCAGCCCGGCATCACGCTGTTCCGCGAACTGAAGCTGCGCCTGCTCAACGGCGCGCACACGCTCAGCTTTGCCCTGGCGCACCTCGCGGGCCACGCCACCGTGCGCGCGGCGATGGCCGACGAGGACCTCGCCCGCTTCGTTCACCGCCTGATGCTGGCCGATTTGCTGCCCGGCATCCCGTACGCGGTGGACGAGGAAACGGGCCAGCGCTTCGGCCAGCAGGTGCTCGACCGGTTCCGCAACCCCTACCTGGCGCACCGCTGGCTGGCCATTGCCGTGCAGGCCACCGCCAAAATGCGGCTGCGCAACGTGCCCACGCTGCAACACTACTACCAGCGGCACGCCGCCGTGCCGCACGGCATGGCCCTGGGCTTCGCGGCGTACCTGCTCTTTATGCGCAATACGGCCGCCGCGCCGGACGTGGGGCAAGGCGAGGCCAACGGTCAATTCTACGCTGTTCAGGACGAGCACGCCGGCTATTTTGCCGATCTCTGGGGCCGTCTGTCCCCGGCCGGGCTGACCGCCGCCGTGCTGCGCGACGCCGCCCTCTGGGGCCCTGACCTAAGCTGCCTGCCCGGTTTCGCCAGCGCGGTTACTGAGTATTCGGTTCAGTTGATGGAAGAAGGCGCGCCGGCCACGCTGGCGGCTTTTTTAGCGAAAGAAGATGTCGTCGGGCAGTAGCCGGGTTCCTGCCTCCTGCCTCAAGAAAGCCCATGAAAATTGGCCGGCCTGCGGGGCGGGCACGGCTTTGCGATGACGTCGTTCGCGGGGCCAGCGACGGAAAAGTAGCCGCCGGGTGCCCCGGCCACACCGGTTCCATCCGGTGGCAGCGCGGCGTTTCTTACCAACCGTTGGCAGTGAACAATTTTGGCAGGTTTGCTCAACTGGTTCCTGCTGATTATCAACCGCTCACTGCCGACTGATTTTATGAAGCCTTTTCTCTCCGACGACTTCCTGCTGCACACGGCCACGGCCCGCACGCTCTACCACGGGTTTGCGAAGCCGATGCCCATCATCGACTACCACTGCCACCTGCCGGCCGACCAGATTGCCGCGCCGGCTACCACGTCGTGTTTCTGCTCTGCGGCAGCGCCTACCTGGTGGCGTGGCTGGTGATGCACTGCTTCGCGCCCCGCCTGGCCCCGGTGCGCCTGGGGGCCCCCGGGCAGCCGGCCGCGGCGTAGCCGCACCGCTCGGCCGGCCGGCGGCCCGGGGGCCCTACTTGTCTCCTATCAGCACCTGGGAGCCGGCGCCTTTGCCCATGATGATGACCTTGGCGTTGGGCGAGGTGGCGATGGCCTGCTGGGCTTTGATGGCCTCGTACTGCAACAGCTTGTCGCTGAGCTGGGTGTTCACGATGCGCTGGTAGTCGGCGATGCCCTGGGCCTCCACGCGCTTGCGGTCGGCTTCCTGCCGCTCCTTTTGCACCACGAACTGCATTTTCTGGGCGTCCTGCTCGGCCGAGATCTTGCTCTCGATGCTGGCCTTCACCGACTGCGGCAGCTGGATGTTGCGGATGAGCAGCTGGTCGAGCTGGAGGCCGTTGACGCGGAAATCCTTCTCGATGGCGGCCAGGATGCGGGCCTGAAACTCCTCGCGGCGCGTGGAGTACAGGGCCACGGCGTCGTAATAAACGGCGTTGTCGCGGATGCGGGTGCGCGAAATGGCCCGCACAATTTTGTCCTGGTAATCCTCGCCGATGGTGGCCAGGATGTGCGGGGCCTGGGCCGGCACCACGTGGTAGAGCACGGTGAGGTCGATGACGACCTCCAGGCCGTCGGCCGACAGCACCCGGATGGCGTCGTCGCCGGCCTGCTGGCCCTCGTTGCGCACCGCCGACATCGTGTAGTTCTGCGTGCGGGTATCGAAGCGCGTGACGTCCACCAGCGGGTTCACGATGTTCAGGCCGGGCTGGAGCACCCGCGCCTGCACCTGCCCAAACAGCGTTTGCACGCCCACCTGGCCCACGCCGATCTGCGCCACCGTGCTCGCGGCCACGCCCAGCAGCAGCAGCGCCAGGCCCAGAAACACGAGCCCGCCGCGCCAGTGGCTGAAGCGGTCCGAGATGCGGGCGGCGTTCAGGCCGGCGATTAAGACGATAAATCCGAGGAAAATGAGGAACATGGGGAGGTTTGAAAACAGGAAAGGCGGCGCGGCCAATTGGCCTGCCGGGGCCCAAAGATGGGGCCCGGCCCGCAACTATTCGGCGCCGGGAAACCGGCGGCCGGAACCAGGGCCCGGGCCACCGGCCTGGCCGCCCCCAAATCAATCGGAAGGCCCCGATGTATTCGTCGGCCGGGCGGCTCAGCGGCCCGGCAAAGGCCGGTCAGCCGGTAGCGGCGGGCTTTTTGGCGCGCTGGCACCTTTCCCCGCAATACTTCACCTCGGCCCAGCAATTTCTCCATTTTTTGCGGTATTCGAACGGCCTTCCGCAGGTGGCGCATATTTTTGTGGGCAGTAAGCCTTTTTTGAGCTTGGCGGGCGGCATGGCCGGGGCGGAGGTTTTTGAGGTAGCCCGCACCCGCACCGGGGCGCGGCTCTTCCTACAACGCCCCGCGGGGCGCAAAGTTTCGGGCCGGCCGCCCACTCGCCGGGCATTTATTATTTCATTGATGATCAAGTTTTTGATGCTGCTACTGGCGGCCGTGGCCGGCGCCGTGCTGCCGGTGCAGGCCGTGCTCAACGCCCGGCTGGGCCAAGTGGCCGGCAACGGCCTGGTGGGGGCCTTCGTCTCGTTTGTGGTGGGCAGCCTGGCCCTGGGCCTGGTGGTGGTGGGGCAGGGCGGCGCCGGCCGCCATTTGGCGGCCCTGCGCGCGGCCCCGCCCAGCTACTTTGTGGGGGGCCTGCTGGGGGCCGTGTACGTGGCCGCGGTGGTGGCCCTCACGCCGCGCCTCGGCGCGGCCCTCACGGTGGCCTTGGTAGTGGTGGGGCAGCTGGCCGTGGCCGTGGTGCTCGACCATTTCGGGGCGCTGGGCCTGCCGGTGCACGTGCTCACGCTGCCCCGGCTGCTGGGCCTGGGCCTGCTGCTGGCCGGCCTCTGGCTGATTCGCTCCTACTAAGCCGGGCCCCGGGCCCCAAAAACCCCAAAACCTGGGGGCCCCGCGCCGACTTATCAGGCGGCCAACCCGCGCACGGCATTTTGAGTACACCCCCATTGGGCCGGACGGCGCGGGCCGCGGCCGTTGTTTGCTCCTTTTCGTTCGCTATGAAACTTTCCGTGCTCCGCTTCGCCGTGCTGCCCGCCGCCCTGGCCGGCAGCTTCGCGCTCTACTCCCTGACGGCCGCCCCGGGCCGCGTGGCCCCCGAACCCGGCAACGCCGGCCTGAAGCTGCCGGCCGGCTTCGGGGCCCTGGTGGTGGCCGAAACCGGGGCCCACGCCCGGCACCTCGTCGTCACGCCCGAGGGCACGCTCTACGTGAAGCTGGCCAAGCCCACGGCCAAAGGCGCGGGCATCTTGGTGCTGAAGCCCGGGGCCGGTGGCAAGGCCGCGCTGGCCGGCGGCTTCGGCAACTACGGCGGCACGGGCATTTTTCAGAAAAACGGCTACCTCTACGCTTCCTCCAACCGGGAGGTGTTCCGCTACAAGCTCGACGCCCAAAGCAACGTCGTGAGCCCCGCCCAGCCCGAAACCGTGGTGACGGGCCTGAAAATGGGCCGCGAGCACGAAACCAAGTCCATCGCCCTCGACAACGCCGGCAACCTGTACGTCAACATCGGGGCCTACTCCAACTCGTGCCAGGTGCTCGACCGCGAGAAGGGCTCGATGGGCATCGCCAGCTGCCCGGTGCTGGACTCGGCCGGCGGCATCTGGCAGTTCCGGGCCGACGGCCAGCGGCAGTCGTACCCGCAGGGCGTGCGCTACACCACCGGCCTGCGCAACGTGGTGGGCCTCGACTGGAACGCGCAGGCCGACCAGCTCTTCGTGATGCAGCACGGGCGCGACCAGCTGCACGACATCTTCCCGGCGCTGTACGACGAGAAATCGTCGGCCCGGCTGCCGGCCGAGTGCATGTACGCCCTCAAAAAAGGCGACAACGCCGGCTGGCCCTACACCTACTACGACCCCGCGCAGCACCACAAAATGCTGGCCCCGGAGTACGGCGGCGACGGCAAGAAAACCGTGGACGGCCAGTACCTCGACCCGGTGGCCGCCTACCCGGCCCACATGGCCCCCAACGCGCTGCTCTTTTACACCGGCGCCATGTTCCCGGCCCGGTACCGCAACGGGGCCTTCATCGCCTTCCACGGCTCCTGGAACCGGGCCCCCGAGCCCCAGATGGGCTACTTCGTGGCCTTTCAACCCTTCAAAGACGGCAAGCCCAGCGGGGCCTGGGAGATTTTTGCCGATAATTTCGCAGGCTCGGCCGCCAAGGCCGCTTCCGGGCGCGCCGACCACCGCCCCTGCGGCCTCGCCCAGGGCCCCGATGGCTCGCTCTACGTGAGCGACGACAACAAGGGCACCATCTACCGCATCGTTTACCAGAAATAACATGCTTCGCCACCCCCTCCCCGCCGCCGCGCTGCTCGCCGCGGCGCTGCTGCTGCTGAACGCCGGGCCCGGGACCGCCCAGGCCCGGCCCAAGCCCAAGCCCCGCACCCAAGCCGCGGGGGGCCCCGCCCCGGCGCTGCTGGCCCAGGGCAAAAAAGTGTACACCCAGTACTGCCTCACCTGCCACCAGGCCGACGGCGGCGGCGTGCAAAACATGAACCCGCCGCTGAGCCAGACGTCCTACGTGCTCGGCGACAAGGCCCGGCTGGCCGGCATCATCCTGCACGGCTTTTCGGAGAACGTGGAAATCAAAGGCGAAACCTATACCAACGTGATGCCGGCCCACGATTTCCTCACCGACGCCCAGATTGCCAGCCTGTTGACCTACGTGCGCCACTCGTTCGGCAACAAGGCCAGCGCCGTGGGCACGGCCGAGGTGCAGGCCGTGCGCGCGGCGGGCAAGTAGCGACGCGGCGCGATCATTCGCCCACCATCAGCCCGGGTTGGGGCACCTTCTGATTCTTAATCCCGAAAGGCCACGTCGTTGTAGCGCAGCTCGTTTTTAAAGGTGCGCAGCTTGGTGTCGGCGTCGATGAGCACGAACTCGATGCCGGCCATCTCGGCGAAATCCTCCAGGTGCTCGGCCGTCAGGTTCTGGCTGAAGCCGGTGTGGTGGGCCCCGCCGGCCAGGATCCAGGCGGCGGCGCCGGTGGCCAGGTCGGGCTTCACCCGCCAGAGCACGCGGGCCACGGGCAGCTTGGGCAGGGCGTGCACGGGGGCCACGGCTTCTACCTCGCTCACGATGAGGCGAAAGCGGTGGCCCAGGTCTACGAGGGTGGCGTTCAGGGCCGGGCCGGCGGCGCCGTCGAACACCAGCCGCACGGGGTCTTCCTTGCCGCCGATGCCCAGCGGGTGCACCTCGCACCTCACCCGGCCGGCGGCGATGCTGGGGCAGATTTCGAGCATGTGCGCGCCCAGCACCTGCTCGTTGCCGGGCGCTAAATGGTAGGTGTAGTCCTCCATGAACGAGTTGCCGCCGGGCAGGCCGGCGCCCATCACCTTCAGGGCGCGCACCAGGGCCGCCGTTTTCCAGTCGCCCTCGCCGCCGAAGCCGTAGCCGTCGGCCATCAGGCGCTGCGTGGCGTGCCGGGCAGCTGCTTTAGCCCGTGCAGGTCCTCGAACGTGTCGGTGAAGCCCTTGGCTTTTTTATCGGCCAGGAACCGGCGCAGGCCGGCCTCGATGCGGGCGGCGTCGCGCAGGCTTTCGCGCCGGGGGCCCCCGGCCTGCAAGCCGTCGGCCAGCTCGTACGCCTGTTCGTAAGCGGCCACCAGCTCGTCCACCTGCGCCTCGGGCACGGCGTTCACCGCCGCCGCCAGGTCGCCGATGCCGTAGGTGTTCACCTCGTAGCCGAACTTGATTTCGGCCTCCACCTTGTCGCCCTCGGTCACGGCCACGTAGCG
>JANXOE010000332.1 GCA_025353745.1 Hymenobacter sp. | reverse complement strand
CCGAGGGCCCCCAGCTTGTCGCGGAAGCGCCCGGCGCTGCTGCTGATGCTGGGGTAGGTTTCGCCGCCGATGAAGAACAGGAACGGCGGCAGGCCCGGCCGGATTTTGTAGATGGCCGAGGTTTCGCGCCACACCGCGGGGTCGCGGGTGAAGGGCACGAGGTACTTTTCATCGCCGGGGTACTGCATTTTTTTCAGGTAGTCGTACATGTCGAGCCCGGCGGGGTCGTCGAGGATGGCCCCGCGCACGGGGTTGACGGCCAGGCCGTGGCGGGCCAGCAGGGCGTCGTCGGTGGCGAGCAGGGCGGCCAGGCCGCCGCCGGCCGAGTGGCCCATCACGAACACGCGGGCCGGATCGCCGCCGTAGGCCCGGATGTGGGCAACGGTCCAGGCCAGGGCGCTGGCACAGTCGTCGGCTTGGTCGGGCACGTGCACCTTCGGCGCGAGCCGGTAGCTGACGACCACGCCCACCACGCCCTGTTTGGCCAAGCGCCGCCCCACGAAGGAATAAAAATTCTTGTCGCCGCTGTTCCAGCTGCCGCCGTGGATGAACAGCACCACCGGGTAGCCCCCAGCCGGGCCGGCTTTTTTGGGCGCGTACACGTCGAGCAGGTTGTAGTGGGCGTCGAAGCCGGGGGCCGTGGCGGCCACGTAGGGCACATCGGCGGTGCGGTGGCTGGGGTAGGCCGCGGCGTATTCGGTGGCGCCCAGCACGGCGGCCAGCGCCAGCAGGGCCCCCACCGGCGCCAGCAGCAAACGGGAAATTCTCATGAACGAAGCAAAGTGAGCGGCGGGGTGCCCCGACCGCGCCCACTTACGCCGGGGCAGCCCGCACAGTTTGCCCCGGGCGGCGGCTACATTTGCGGTTTCCGCTTCCGGCCGCTTTTTTTCACTGGTTTGGTTATGATTTCGATGACTCGTTTGGTTACGACGGCCGGCCTTGCGCTGGCCCTGCTGGCCGGGGGCCCCCGCGCCGCCCGCGCCCAGGAAGTGCGCCCGCCCGCCGCCGGCGGCCAACCCGCTGCCCCGGCTGCGCGGCCGGCTCGCTTGCGGCCCCTGTTCGGGGGCCTCACCCCGGCCCAGGCCACGGCGGCGTTCGGGGCCGCCCAGCTGGAGGCCATCGCCAAAAGCTTCGCCTCGCGGGAGGAAGCCAGCGCGTTCTTTTCGACCAAAGGCTACGAATACCTGGCCGAAAACCAGGCCGATACGGCCACGTACCGCTTCAACCTGGCCTGGCTCCTCAACCCCCGCAACGCCGACGCGTTCCGGGGCCTGGGCGTGGTGGCCAGCCAGGAGCCGACGCCCGACGCCTCCATTGCCCTGCTGCTGCAAGCCTTGGCGCTGGCCCCCAACAACGCCCTTGTGCTCAGCGACCTGGGTACGAGCTACCTCATCCGCTTCAACAAAACTCACAAAAAGAAGGACCTGACCGCCGGCCAGGAGCTGCTCCAGCGCGCCGTGGCCGCCGACGCCACCAACGCCGTGGCCTGGCAGCAGCTGGCCCGCGGCTATTACTACCAGGAAAAATACGCCCTGGCCTGGGAGGCCGTGCACAAAACCCAGGCCCTGAGCACCGGCAGCCTCGACTTCGGCCTCGTGAGCGACCTGCTCGCCAAGCAGCCCGACCCGCAGGGCACCTTCAAGTGAAAAGCGGCTTGGGGGCGCGGAATGCCTCTTCCGCTTCGCTTTAAAAAGCCAGAAGCGGGCCCGGGCAGGTGCGAAAACCCGACCGGGGCCGTTGTTGGGGCGAGCGGCATCGCTTTGCGGCCGCAGCCGTACACGCCTGCCACCGGCCGGGCGGCGGGCGGCCGTTGGCTCACCACACGCTTGCTTTATGCTTTTTGATTTGCGCAATATCCTGGCCATCGGCCTTTTGGGGGCCCTGCTGGTGGCCGGCAGCCCGGCGGCCCGGGCCCAGCACGTGGCCCGGCGCCGGCACCACGACCACAGCGGACGGCCCTACTACCTGGGCCCGCTGCGCGTGAGCGCGGGGGTGGGCACAGCCTTTTACGACGGCGACCTGGGCAACAGCCTGGGCGACGATTTCCTGGGCCCGGCCCTGAACCTGGGGCTGCTCTACGGCCTGGGGCCCCACTGGCGCGTGGGCGGCGAGCTGGGCTACGTGGCGCTGGGGGCCCGCGACCAACTACCGAGCCGGGGCCTCGCTTTCTACGGCCACAACGCGCTGGGCACGGCCTTCCTCCGCTACGACTTGCTGGGCGACCCATCGGTTTACGCCACGTTTCCGGGGCCGGCGCGGCGGGTGCAGCCGTTCGTGCAGGCCGGGCTGGGGCTGCTGCTCTACGACCCGCGGGCCTACGTGGGCACGGCGGCGCCCACCGCCACCACCCCCTACCTGGCCACCGAGCGCAACGACTACCCCGCCCTGGCGGGCGTGCTGCCCGTGGGCGCGGGCGTGGCGGTGCCCCTCACCGACCGCCTCAACCTCACCCTCGAAGGCAATTACTACTTCACCACCACCGACTACCTCGACGACATCAGCCGGCGCGGCAACCCCGACCACAACGACGGCTTCGGCACCCTCCTGCTGAAGCTCGACTGCGCGCTGTAGCCAAATTATTCTTGTTCAACTTATTCCTTATCATCACTTCCCAAACGATGACCGGCCGTAGAGACGCGACCCTTCGCGTCTCAATCGTTGCGGGTAATCAAAACCGGGCGGCTGTAGAGACGCGAAGGGTCGCGTCTCTATAGCCGCCAGTCCAGCCTTTGTAAAGCGGCGCTAATG
>JANXOE010000330.1 GCA_025353745.1 Hymenobacter sp. | reverse complement strand
CTGAGCTACGGGAGCCGGCGCGCCGGGCCAAGTAGCAGCGCCGTGCGCGCCTTGCCAGCGATTTTCTGGGGCCCTCCAGCAAAGCCAGCCGCCCTTAGCGATTTGGTAGGCTATGCGATGTTAGCAATCGGGTGGATCATGATCACGTCAAACCCTCCTTCGGCTGGCAGCTTTCCCGCATCGGGGCGCGCGGAATTCGGGCAGGCCGCATCGAGCGCTGTCAGCATGCGCTGGGCCGCGCTCAACGACGCCGCAGGGTTGGTGTGCAAATTGGCGGGGATCGTGCCCGAGGCGCGCACGCCCGAACTGCGCAATTACCCCGCAATCATGCGCGATGTCGGCGGCTGGCGCCTGGCGCTGGCTGAACAGGGCATCGACGACCTGGCGGCGATGATGGAGCCGGGCCTTGCCGCACTCCTGGCGGTCCATGCACGCGGGTCGAGCGCTGCGCCCGCTGCACTGGTACTGTGGCGCGAATTTCACGCGGCGCGTGCGGCGCTGCTCGACCTCGTCCCGCCGTTGGGCATCCGCCGACGCGCCTGATCAGGCTCCAATTTTATATTGCGATGTTCGCACTATGTTCCTAGCGTTGTGCATGGTCGATTCGCTGGCGCGCCTTGATGGAAATCCGACACTGTCTAACGAGATGGATGCGCCTGGCTTGTCGTCGGCAACGGCGGGGGCGAAAACTGCCATCGGGTCGTCGCTTGTTACCCGCGGGATTATGCGCTTGTTTGCACGCAACGACATCTGGTGCCTCACCGAAATGCCGCTGCGGGGCGGCCGGCGTGCAGCATTTCGACCTAATCCGCGAGAAAGGCGGCAACTCGGTCCGGCTCTACACCACCAACTACGCCGACGCCCTGCTCGACGAAGCGCAGCGCCAGGGCCTCACCGTGACGCTGGGCCTGTGGATGAAGCCGCCCTACGAAAAGTTTGATTACTACGACCCCAAGGCGATTGAAGAGCAAAAACAGGCCGTGTACCGGCAAGTGCAGCGCTACAAAAACCACCCGGCCCTGCTCATGTGGAACCTGGGCAACGAGCTCGACAACCACACCCGCGACTTCAAGGTGTACCAGATCGTGAACGAAACGGCGCGCATGATCCACGAGCTGGACCCCAACCACCCGATCACCACTTCGGTCACCGACGGCATCTACTTCGTACCGGCCATATCCAAGCTGTGCCCGGAAATCAACCTGCTCATCATCAACGTGTTCTATAAGCTGGCCATCTTGCCCAAACGCTTGGCCGACGCCGGTTGGACGGGCCCCTACGTCATCGGCGAATTTGGGGGGCAGGGGTGGTGGGAAGTGCCGCTGACCGGCTGGGGAGGGCCCCTGGACCAGAGCGGCTCGGCCAAAGCCGAGTTGGCGCCCGATACGGATTACCCCGCCTCGGTCAGTGCGATTGACCCGGACGGCGACTCGCTGCGGGTGCAGTGGCGGATCACCCGCGACGTCGACGAGTTTCACACGCTGCCCCAAAACCGGACGGCCCCGGAAGCCATTGCCGGCACCGTCCGCCGGGCCGCCGGGCTCACGGCCCTGGTGCACACGCCGGCCGCGCGCGGCGCTTACCGGCTGCTGGTCGATGTGTACGACGGGAAGGGCAGCGTCACGGGCGACAGCTTTCCCTTTTTCGTGGGCACGCCCGACCACCCCGAGCTGGGCATCCACATGTACCAGTAGCCCCCCCTGATTCCCGCCGCCTATTTGGGGCCCACCAGCAGCGCCTGGCGCAGCAAATGAGGCCCGCACTGCACCCAAAGCTGGTAGCGCCCGGCGGCCAGCCCCGCCACCGGCACCACCAAGGGGCCGTACCGGAGCCGGGCCCCCGGCTGGCTCCAGCTGCGGCACGGGCGGCCTGAACAATCAAACAGTTGAATTTCAACCTGTTGTGCGGTAATTAATTCGGAGAGTATGTGAATTTCGTTGCGAACCACCGTGGGGTACACCTGGCACCAGGCCGGGTCGCCGGGGCCGTTGCTGCCAACCGCTTTGGTGCCCAGCGCTACCCGCGCCTCCGAGGCCCCCACGTTGCCCCGGACGCCGGTTGCCGGCGCGGGGTTGCCAAAAAAGTCGCGGCGGCCGGGGTCGAGGCCAAATTCGGCCGACAGGCTGAGGCCGGTCCCCACCAGGCCCGACGCGGGCCCGGGGTTGTAGCCGTCCGGTGTGCCGCTCAGCGGGGCCCCCGCGGCCTCCGCGGCGAGGCGCGGGTCGGCGCAGATGCCCGTCGGGCGGGTGCCGGTGCCGAGCAGCTCCTGGCCCGTGGCCGCCCGCCAGCTCTCCAGTGAGCAGTAGCGGGTGCCGTTCCAGTCGAGGGCCAGCGCCCCGTTGGGGCTCCAGTAGCAGTTGCCTTCCAGGCGCAGGCCGGCGGCCGTGCAGGCGGCGAGTACGGGCAGGCCGGCGCTGGTTTGCAGGATGTTGTTGCGCAGGGCCACGCCCGCAATGCCGCCGCTGCTCACGTACACCGCTTTCGGCGCGGAGCCGTCGGCGGTCGGGCCCAGGTACACGGTGTTGTTGTAGATGTCGGCGCGCACGATGCCGCCGTTGGCCCCCGACGACCACAGCTCGATGGCGCCCTGCCCGAACCCGCGCGCGTCGTTTTGGCTGATGTTGTAGCGCACGGTCAGGTCGTGCATCGCCGGCGCGCCCGGAAACTGGGCCAGCAGGTAGCCGGGGCCCTGGTTGTCGTGCGAGTAATTGTATTGCAGCACCGAGTGGGTGCAGCCACCGTCCAGGTCGAAGCCGCCCCCGTCTTTGGCCGTGCCCGAGCGGTTGTGGTGCGATTCGCAAAGCTGAATCACCAGGTTGTTGCAGGCCCAACCCCAAATGCCGACCGGCCCGCCCGCCGGGCCGGCGTTCAGCCACCCGTTGCGGTAGGCCGTGGAGTTTTCGATCAGGGCCCCGTCGATGCCCGAAAGCACGATGCCGCTGCCGGTGTGCGTGCTCGTGACGTCGGCCCGCCCCGCGTTGTCGTACGCCGCGCAGCCGCCCACGTACCAGTCGCGGTGGGCCGGGGCCGCCGCGGGGTAAAACGCGTACGAGCTGATGCCTGCTTCCCCGTTGGCGTGGGCCTGGCAGTTGGTGATGCGCACGTCGTCGTAGCCGCTGCCGCCGTTCCAGCTGCCGACGGAGATGCCCGCCGACCGGTAGCCGCTCACGTCCAGGCTGTCGAGCCGCAGGTGCCGCAGGCGGGCATTGGCCGAGTCGAGGTAGAAGACAACCCCCGAATTCTGGTTGCTGAGCCGGCCCGAACCCACAAAAGCCAAGTCCCGCAGCTCGATGCCGGCCACGTTGTGGGCGTAAAACCCGAACGAGTCGCCGCTCTGAATGGTGGCCCGCCCAGGGCCGTACGAGCCGAAAACAATGGGCTGGCCGGCCGTGCCCTGGCTGCTGCCGCGCAGCCACAGCCCCCCCGTGAACACCTGGCCCCCGGCGAGCAGCACCCGGTCGCCGGGCAGCAGGCGGGCGGCGTTCACCCGGGCCGTGGTGCGCCACGCATGCGCCGGCGAAGTGCCCGCCTCGGCGTCGTTGCCGGCATTGCTCAAGTAATAAGTACGGGCGAAAAGGGCAGCCGGCATCCAAAAAAGCAGAAACAGGAAAAGTATAATTTTGCGCTCCATAAAAATAACCATTAATTCTTTGCAGTGCAAAGCTATACGACTTATCGTTATAGAAAAATTTAAAAAATATTACTTAAAATTGGTTTAATTGTAGATTTTATATCGAAAAAATACAAATTATGAAATAACCCATGATTATCAGAAATTTTATATTTCGGGCTGAAATCATTTGTATTGTGCGGGGCGCGGCCCCGTGCCGGGCTACCGCGAGGCAGCGCCCCACAATCGTTGCCCGGTTTGCGTGGAGCGGCGCCGGGCCCAACCGCGCGGGCGCGGTATTCGCGGCTTCCTGGCGACCTTTGCCCCGTGCAGGCCCCGGCGGCCGCGCTTCAACCTCCCCCGACTACCTCCATGAAACTTGCCATTGTGGGCGCCACCGGCCTGGTGGGCACCGAACTCCTGAAAGTGCTGGCCGAGCGCCAGTTTCCCCTCACCGAGCTGTTGCCCGTGGCCTCGGCCAAATCGGTGGGCCAGGTGGTTCCTTTTCAGGGCCAAAGCTACCCGGTGGTGGGCATGGACGAGGCCATCGCGGCCCGGCCCGACATCGCCATTTTCTCGGCCGGGGGCGGCGTGAGCAAGGAGCACGCCCCGCGCTTCGCCGCCGCGGGCACCACCGTGGTCGACAATTCCTCGGCCTGGCGCATGGACCCCGGCAAAAAGCTCGTCGTGCCCGAAATCAACGCCAACACCCTCACGGGGGCCGACAAGATCATCGCCAACCCGAACTGCTCGACCATTCAAATGGTGGTGGCCCTGAACGAGTTGCACAAGGCTTACGGCATTCGCCGCATCGTGGTGAGCACCTACCAAAGCGTGACCGGCACCGGCAAAAAAGCCGTCGACCAACTCCTCGAAGAGCGCGCCGGCCGGGTGGCGGCCAACCCCGCTTACCCGCACCCCATCGACCTGAACGTGCTGCCCCACATCGACGTGTTCGAGCCCAACGGCTACACCAAGGAGGAGATGAAGATGGTGAACGAAACCCAGAAAATCATGGGCGACAGCGGCATTCAGGTCACGGCCACCTGCGTGCGCATTCCCGTGATGGGCGGCCACTCGGAAGCCATCAACGTGCAGTTCAACAAGGAGTTTGCCTTGGAAGAAGTGCGCGCCATCCTGCGCCACACCGCCGGTGTGGAGCTGGTCGACGACCCGGCCCAGAACCTGTATCCCATGCCCAAGGACAGCCACGGCCGCGACGCCGTGCTGGTGGGCCGCCTGCGCCGCGACGAAACCCAGCCCTGCACCCTGAACCTGTGGGTGGTGGCCGACAACCTGCGCAAAGGCGCCGCCACCAACGCCGTGCAAATCGCCGAATACCTGGTGGCTAACAAATTGGTGGGCAACGCGTAAGGCCGGGCGGCGGCGCTGCCGTTGCCAAAATTCTGCCTTTTGGCTTGATACCATAGCTTATGCGCGGGCTCGTCTTCGGTATCTCGCTGCTGGCCGGGCCGGCCCTGGCCCAGGAGGCGGCCGTGCTGCGGGGCCGGGTGCTCGACGCCGAAACGGGCCAGCCGGTGCCCAACGCGCAAGTGGGCGTGGCCGGCAACCGCTTGGGCACCAGCACGAACGCCGACGGGGCGTTCGTGCTCAGCATTCCGGCGGCGTACCGGCGCGCGGAGCTGGAAGTGGCCCTGCTGGGCTACCGCCGGTACGCGCAGGCGCTGCCGCCGCTGCCGGGCCCCGAGCTGCGCATCCGCCTGCAAATCAGCCCCGCCGCGCTGGGCGAAGTGACGGTGAGCGGCTCCGTGACGGGCATCGTTCGGGAGGCGGTGGCGCGCGTTCCGCGCAACTATCCGACGCGGCCCACGCAGCTCACGGGCTTCTACCGTGAGGCCGATAACGCGCTGGCCGACAGCGCCGACTACCAGTATTTTGCCGAAGGCCTGCTGGCCGTGCGCAAAGCCGGCTACCAGCACCCCGGCGACGACGGCGACGTGCAGATCCGGGAGTCGCGCCGGCTCGACCTGCGGGCCCCCGCCGCGGCTGGCGACGGCTGGTACGCGGGGCCCTTCATTGCGCACCGCTTCGATTTCGTGCACCGGCGCACGGCGTTCATCAACCCGGCCCGCTTCCGCGACTACGCCTACCGCCTGCTGCCGCAAACCGAGTTTCGGGGCCGTCCGGTGTACGTCATCGCCTTCGCGCCCCGGCCCGGGCACGGCGACCGGGCCGATTTTGTGGGGAAAATCTACGTCGAGGAAACCAGCTACGCTTTTTTGCGGGCCGAGTGGCACCGCACCCCGGCCGGCATCCGGCGCGAGCATTTGGCGGGCGTGGTGGCCGAGGAGCGTGCCTACCGCGTCGACTACCAGCCCTACGGCGGGCGCTGGCACCTAAAAAGCGTCTGGTACCGCACCAAAGGCCGCTTTCAGGACGGCCGGGGGCCGCTCGTGCGCCACCTGGGCGAGTACCTGACCACGGCCATCGACACGGCCCAGGCCCCGCGCCCGGCTTACCCGGTGCGGGCCCAGTTCCGCGACGTATTTCTGGAAAACAGCGTGCCTTACGACTCGGCGTTCTGGCAGCGCCAGACCGTGCTGGTGCCGCCGGCCGCCGTGCAGCGGGCCCTGCGCGCGGCGGCCCGGCCCCCCGCGCCGGCCCCCGCCGCGCCCGACCCGGGGCCCCC
>JANXOE010000320.1 GCA_025353745.1 Hymenobacter sp. | reverse complement strand
GACGGGCGAGGTTTCGGTGAGGCCGTAGCCTTCCATCACCCGAATTCCGGCCGCCCAGAACACCCGCGCCAGGCGCGGCTGCAAGGCCCCGCCACCGCTCACGATGCAGCGCAGGTTGCCGCCCAGCGCCTCGCGCCACTTATTGAAAATGAGCTTGTTGGCCAGCGCCAGCTCGGTGTTGTACACAAAGCCCTGGTTTTTCTGGGTGTCGTATTTCAGCCCCAGGTCCAAGGCCCAGAAGAAGAGCTTGTGCTTGATGCCGGTTTGCTCGTGGCCCTTGGCCACGATGCGGTCGTACACTTTTTCGAGCAGGCGCGGCACGGTGGTAAAAATCTCGGGCTTCACCTCGCGCAGGTTTTCGGCGATGCTTTCCATGCCCTCGGCGTAGTAGATGCTCACGCCGCTCATCATGTAGAGGTAGGTCACCATGCGCTCGAAGATGTGGCACAACGGCAAGAAGCTCAGGGCCTTGTCCTGGGGCCCCACTGGCACGAACCGTTTCGAGTTGCGGCAGTTGCTCAGCAAATTGTCGTGGCTGAGCATCACGCCTTTGGGCTGGCCGGTGGTGCCGCTGGTGTAGATGAGCGTGAGCAGGTCGTCGGGCTGCACGGCCGCTTTCAAGGGCTCCAGGTCGGCGGGGTTGCCCGCGGCGCCCAAGGCCAGCAGCTCGCCGAAGTGGCGCGCGCCCGGCACGCGGTCGAACGTGAACACGTTTTCGGCCGGGATGTCGAGCCCGGCAATGGCCTCCTGCACCTTGTGGTAGAGCTTTTCGTCGGACACGAACACCGCCCGCACCCCGGCATCGGTGAAGATGTACTTGTAGTCTTCGACCGTGATGTTGGGGTACATCGGCACGCTGGTGCCGCCGATCTGGGCAATGCCGAAGTCGGCCAGCAGCCACTCCGGCCGGTTCATGCTGATGATGGCCGCTTTGTCGCCGCGCTTCAGGCCCAGGGCCACCAGGCCGAGGCTCACCCGGTCGGTTTGTTCCTGGGCTTGCTGGGTGCTGGTGGGCGTCCAGCGGCCGTCGATTTTGGCGGTCAGCGCGTCGGTTTTGGGAAAATTAACGAGTTGGTTGGGCAGAATATCGAAAGAGCGGCGAACGTCCATCAGCGGGTGGGATAAGGCTTTGGCAGGGTGAAATCGTGGTTAAATAAACGAGCTTTTTCCCTGAACCCGGGCTTTATCGGCGGCGGCCGGCGCCAAAGCGGCCGAAAAACGCGGCCGCCGTGCCCGGGCGGCGTAATTTTACGGCCCTGGCTTTTTGCGCTTCCATGAACCTGGCCCTGTTTTTTGACCCGCTCGCCGACGACGAGCTGCCGGCCCCTCCCACCGCGCTGGCCGCCTACGCCACGCGCTTCACCGAAGCGTTTCCCGACTGGCGCGGGGCCGACCTGGCCCTGCTCGGCCTCGACGAGTGGCGCGGCAGCGCCGCCGGGGCCCCGCCCGCCGGCTGCCACGGGGCCAACCGCGTGCGCGAGCGGTTTTACCAGCTGCAAAAAGGCACGGGGGCCCTGCGGCTCGTCGACCTGGGCAACCTGCGCCCCGGCCTCACCCTGGACGACACCTACCAGCGGCTGCGCGAAATCGTGGCCGCTTTGCTCGACGCCAACACCGTGCCCGTGCTGCTGGGCGGCTCGCACGACCTCGACTACGGCCAGTTCCTGGCCTACGAAACCCAGGAGCGGCCGGTGAGCTTCGCCGTCGTCGACGCCCGCCCCGACATGGCCGAGCCCGGCCCCGGCACCCCGCCCGAAGCCAGCCACCTGCGCCGCCTGCTGGTGCACGAGCCCAACTTCGTGTTCAGCCTCGCCCACCTCGGCCACCAGCAGTACCTGACGCCGCCCGAGGTGCTCATCGCCCTCGAAAAGATGCACTTCGACACGATGAGCGTGGGGGCCATCCGCACCGACCGCCGGCTGGCCGAGCCGCTGGTGCGCCAGGCCGACTTTCTGAGCATCGACCTGGCCGCCGTGCGCTGGACCGACGCCCCCGGCTACGCCCCGGCCAACCCCTTCGGCCTCAGCAGCGACGACGCCACCCAGCTGTGCTGGTACGCCGGCCACAGCGAGCAGCTCACGTCGCTGGGCCTGTTCGGCTACCGCCCCGAGCACGACGCCCACGGCCTGGCCGCTGCCACGCTGGCCACCATGCTCTGGTACTTCGTGGAGGGCTTCTACCACCGCCGGCCCGAAACCGGCTTCGGCACGTTCCGCTTCCTTACCTACACGGTGGTGCTGCCCGGCAACCCCGACAAGCTGGTATTTTACAAGTCGCGCCGCGCCGAAAAGTGGTGGATGGAGGTCGAAAGCCTCGGCGACAGCGCCGTGAAGCGCGTCGTGCCCTGCTCGTACGAAGACTACCTCCACGCCTCGCAAGGCGACTTGCCCGAGCGCTGGATTCGCTTGCAGGCGCTGTTGGGCTGATAATCAATCCGGTATCTGCTACAAGCAGCAGATACCGGCCTGCTTTATTTTTAACATGACAGACGAATTAGTAAGCTATTCCAAAAACCAGCTCGCGCTGCGCAACGGCCAGGACCGCGACGAGATTTGGGTGGCCTACCGGGGCCGCATCTACGACGTGGGCCGCTCGCGGCTCTGGCGGCGCGGCAACCACTACGAGCACTGGGCCGGCCAGGACCTGACGCCCGAGCTCGACAAAGACGCCCCCCACAACGCCAACGTGTTCGACAACTTTCCCGTCGTCGGCCTTTTAAAATAGCTTTCCTTACGTCCTTACGATGATGACCACCGAAGCACCTTCCGAGTTCACCGACCTCGAAACCCTGCCCACCGCCGCCCTGCTGGCCGGCATGAACCGCCTCGACCAAACCGTGCCGCTGGCCGTGCAGCAGGCCCTGCCGCAGCTGGGGGCCCTCGTGGAGGCCACCGTGGCGCGGCTGCGCGCCGGGGGCCGGCTGTTCTACATCGGGGCGGGCACCAGCGGGCGGCTCGGCGTGGTCGACGCGTCGGAGTGCCCGCCCACGTTCGGCGTGCCGGCCGATTTGGTGGTCGGCCTCATCGCCGGCGGCGACGGGGCCATCCGGCAAGCCGTGGAAGGCGCCGAGGACGACGCCGCCCAGGCCTGGGCCGATTTGCAGGCCCACGGCATCAGCGCCAAAGACGTGCTGGTGGGCCTCGCCGCCTCGGGCCGCACGCCCTACGTAATCGGGGGCCTCGCCGCGGCCCGCGCCGCGGGCGTGGCCACGGGCTGCATCGTGTGCAACGCCGGCTCGGCGGTGGCGGCGGCGGCCGAGTTTCCGGTGGAAGTGGTGACCGGGCCCGAGTTCCTCACCGGCAGCACCCGCCTCAAGGCCGGCACCGCCCAAAAGCTGGCCCTGAACATGCTCACCACGGCCACCTTCATCCGCCTGGGCCGCGTGAAGGGCAACAAGATGGTCGACATGCAGCTCTCCAACGAAAAGCTGGTGGAGCGCGGCCAGCGCATGCTGATGGACGAGCTGGGCATCGGGCAGCCCGCCGCCGCCGAGCTGCTGGCCCGGCACGGCAGCGTGCGGGCGGCCCTGGGGGGCCCCGGCCAAGCGTAGGCGCCGACCGCCGGAACGCGGGGCCGCCCCGGCGGCGTTGGGGAAAGGCCGGGGCCCTGTTTTGGCTGCCCCGGCCAAACCGAATGCGCCGTGGCGCGTTTCTACTTTGCCCCTACCCGCGCCGCTATGCACACCATCGAACCTTATTATAACTGGATTGAACAGTATTCGGCTTCTGAAGACCCGCGCTCGCCGCTCTTCGGGGCCGAGAACAGCCTGGAGCTTTTCACCAACAACATCTACGGCTACCTCATTCATCCGCAGTGGGATAGCATGGAGTCGGACACGCTGTTCCTCAAAATTCTCTTCGCCGACTACGACGACCAAGTAGCGGTGCTCGAGTTCATCGGCGAGTGGAACGACGCCATCGAAAACGACGTGATGCTGCTCAAGCGCAACATCGTGGACCCGCTCGTGGCCGAGGGCATCCGCAAGTTCATCCTCATCGGCGAGAACGTGTTCAACTTCCACGGGGCCGAGGACGACTACTACGCCGAATGGTT
>JANXOE010000267.1 GCA_025353745.1 Hymenobacter sp. | reverse complement strand
CTGGGCGCGTTCCGCCCCGACCCGGCCATCCGGCCCAAGCCGCGCACCGTGTTCATGATCGGCTCGCTGAACTGGCTGCCCAACCTGGAGGGCCTCGAATGGCTGCTGCGCGAGGTGTGGCCCGCCGTGCACGCCGAGCTGCCCGATTTGGAGCTGCACGTGGCCGGCACCGCCCCGCCGCCCCACCTGCTGGCCCCGCGCACCGACAACGTGTTCGTCCACGGCTTCGTGGACTCGGCCGCCGCTTTCATGCAAGCCTACGACCTGATGCTGGTGCCGCTGCTGAGCGGCGGCGGCATGCGCGTCAAAATCATCGAAGGCATGGCCCTGGGCAAAGCCATTCTCAGCACCGGCCTTGGGGCGGAGGGCATCGCCGTGCGCGACGGCCACGACGCGGTGCTGCGCGACGGGGCCCCCGCCTGGCAGGCCGCCCTGCGCGACTACTACCACGGCCGCCTGCCGGTGGGGGCCCTCGGGGCCGCCGCCGCCCGCACCGCGGCCGACGTGTACGACAACCGCCGCGTCACCGCCCGCTTCGAAGCTTTGTACGCGCAGCTGGCCCGGCCCGTGCCCGCGCCGGCCGCGCCATGACGCCGCTGGCCGTGGCGCTGGCCGTCGTGTTCTGGCTGAGCCTGCTGCTGGTGGCGCACACCTACGTGCTGTTTCCGTGGCTGCTGGGGCGCTGGGCGCGCGGCCGCCGCCAAAACGCCGACGTGTGGGCCCCCGACGCCGACGAGCTGCCCGCCGTCGACATCCTGCTCGCCGCCCACAACGAGGAGGCCGTCATCGAGGAGAAAATCCGCTCCACCTTCGCCACCACCTACCCGCTCGACCGGCTGCGGCTGCTGGTGGGCTCCGACGCCTCCACCGACGCCACCAACGCCCTGCTCGAACGCCTGGCCCGCCGCCACCCGCAGCTCCACGTCACGGCCCCCGCGCAGCGCCAGGGCAAGCCGGCCGTGGTGGGGGCCCTCGCCCGGCAAGCCACCGCCCCGGTGCTGGTGCTCACCGACGCCAACGTGTTTTTCGCCCCCGACACGCTCTACCAGCTCGTCAAGCACTTCCGCCAGCCGGCCATCGGCGTGGTGGGCGGCCACATCCTCAACCCCGAGCACCGGGCGGCCGGCATCTCGGGCCAGGAAAAGGCGTACCTGGCGCGCGAAAACGTGATTAAGTACCAAGAAGGCTTGGTGTGGGGCGCCGCCATGGGGGCCTTCGGCGGCTGCTTTGCCGTGCGCCGGGCGGCCTACCACGCGGCCCCGGCGGCGTTTCTGGTCGACGACTTTTACGTGTCGCTCGCCGCGCTGCGCGCCGGCTACCGCGCCGTCCACGAGCTGGAAGCCGTGTGCTACGAAGACGTGTCGGACCACCTGCCCGAGGAGTTCCGCCGCAAGGCGCGCATCGCGGCCGGCAATTTTCAGAATTTAAAGGAATTCCGCGCCCTGCTCTGGCCGCCGTGGCGCGGGGTGGCGTTCGCGTTCTGGTCGCACAAGGTGCTGCGCTGGCTCACGCCGGGGCTGCTGCTGGGCCTGCTGGCGGCCACGGCCGGGCTGGTGGCGCTGGGCGCGGGCTGGGTGTACCGGGCGGCGCTGGCCGGCCAGCTCGCCGGGCCGGCGCTGCTGCTGCTCGACGCGGCCCTGCGCCGCCGGGGCCGCCACTGGCGCGGGCTGCGGTTCGTCACCCATTTCTACAGCATGAACGCGGCCCTGCTGCTGGGGGCCGGCCGCTACCTGCGCGGGGCGCCCTCGGCCGTGTGGCGCCCCACGCAGCGGTTTCAGCGGGCTCCGTCGGGGCGGCCGTAACTTCGGGCCGGCTTCGGCGGTTGAGAGGGCTCTTTGCAAATTAATTGAAAACGAAGGCCCGGTTGTTGGCCGCGTTTTTCTATCTTATGCAAGCGCCGGCCGCCGGCTTTTCCATTCCTTGCATCCGTTGCTGGCCGGCCCCCGGCCCTGCGCCACCCAACCCTTACCCCACTCATTCCATGCTTGACTCCATCGAATCCGCCATCCAGGACCTGCGCGCCGGCAAGGTCGTTATCGTTGTGGACGACGAGGACCGCGAAAACGAGGGCGACTTCATTTGCGCCGCCCAGGCCGCCACGCCCGAAATCATCAACTTCATGGCCACCCACGGCCGCGGCCTGGTGTGCGCCCCGCTCACCGAAGCCCGCTGCGAAGAGCTGGGCCTCGACCTGATGGTGGGCCGCAACACGGCCCTGCACGCCACGCCCTTCACCGTGTCCGTCGATTTGCTCACCAACGGCGTGACCACCGGCATCTCGGCCTCCGACCGCAGCAAAACCATTCGGGCCCTCGTCGACCCCGCCACCAAGCCCGAAGACCTCGGCAAGCCCGGCCACATCTTCCCCCTCAAGGCCCGCAGGGAAGGCGTGCTGCGCCGCGCCGGCCACACCGAGGCCGCCGTGGACCTGGCCCGCCTCGCCGGCTTCGCGCCGGCCGGCGTGCTGGTCGAAATCCTGAAAGAAGACGGCGAGATGGCCCGCCTGCCCGACCTCGAAATCGTGGCCCGGCAGTGGGGCCTGAAGCTGATTTCGGTGCAGGACCTCATCAAGTACCGCCTGGCCCAGGAAAGCCTCATCCAGCGCGAGATTTCGGTGAAAATGCCCACCGCCTGGGGCGACTTCGACCTCTACGCCTTCACCCAGCGCTCCACCGGCGAGCAGCACCTGGCCCTGGTGAAGGGCGATTTGAACGACCCGGCCCCCATGCTCACCCGGGTGCACAGCTCGTGCATCACGGGCGACATCTTCGGCTCGTGCCGCTGCGACTGCGGCCCCCAGCTGCACCAGGCCATGCAGCAAATCGAGCGCGAAGGCCGCGGCCTGGTCATTTACATGAACCAGGAGGGCCGCGGCATCGGCCTGCTCAACAAGCTCCGGGCCTACAAGCTCCAGGAGCAGGGCCGCGACACGGTGCAGGCCAACGAAGACCTGGGCTTCAAGGGCGACGAGCGCGACTACGGCGTGGGCGCCGCCATCCTGCGCGACCTCGGCATCCGGCGCATGCGCCTGCTCACCAACAACCCCAAGAAGCGCACCGGCCTGGCCGCCTACGGCCTCGAAGTGGTCGAAACCGTGCCCATCGAAATCGCCGCCAACCCCCACAACGCCACCTACCTCGCCACCAAGCGCGACAAGATGGGCCACGAAATCCTGCGCGACGCCGAAGCCGTCATCGCCAGCGCCACGGCCGCCGCGCACTAGCCGCCGCCGGGGCCCCCGCCCGCCGCGCCGCCCGTTTGGCGGCCACAAAAAAGCCGTTTCGGGCCCGAAACGGCTTTTTTGTGGGCACCTGTGGAGACGCGACCCTTCGCGTCTCAATCGCTGCACGGTTTCGTGCGCCCCCCAGAACGGGGGTAGAGACGCGACCCTTCGCGTCTCCATCGCTGCACGATTTTGATTGCCCGCAGCGATTGAGACGCGAAGGGTCGCG
>JANXOE010000256.1 GCA_025353745.1 Hymenobacter sp. | reverse complement strand
TAAACCGAATAGAAGAAGATGCCCAGGAAGAACAGGGCTACGCTCATGGCACCAATCCAACGGATGTTGGGCTTGGCTTCCACTTGGTAGCAAATATCCTGGGTCACGTCGTGTAACGTTTTGCCCCCAGTGACGAGCGGCTCACGAATGGCTGATACGTGTTGCATAATGGATATTGGGGGCTTAGGTGCTTAGAAACATGGGGTCTTCCGGCGCGGTTAAGCTTTTTCCTCCGGGCCGAACATTTCCGACGCCGAGTTGCGAATCTTGGTCAGGTACGTCACGTTGGGCTGCACGTTGATGGAATCGAGCGAGTGGAAAGCCCGCTCGCCGTCTTCGCGGCGCAAAAGCTGGCTGAGGCGGCTGGTGGGGTCGCGCATATCACCGAATATAATGGCATCGGTGGGGCACGACTGGGCACAGGCCGACACAATCTCGCCGTCTTTGGGGCGACGCTTTTGCTTCTTAGCTTCCAGCTTGCCCAGTTGAATGCGCTGGATGCAGAACGAGCATTTCTCCATCACCCCGCGGGCTCGTACGGTCACGTCCGGGTTCAGCACCATGCGGCCGAGGTCGGTGAACATGTGGCTGTTCACGGTTTCAAACTTCTCGTTCGAGTAATAGGAGAACCAGTTGAAACGACGCACTTTGTAAGGACAGTTGTTCGCGCAGTAGCGGGTGCCCACGCAACGGTTGTAGGTCATCTGGTTCAGACCTTCCGAGCTGTGGGTGGTGGCTAGCACGGGGCACACCGTTTCGCAGGGAGCATGGTTGCAGTGCTGGCACATCATGGGCTGGAAGATTACCTGCGGGTTGTCCGAAGGATCTTCCATGGCCTTGTAAGTACCAACTTTGCCAGTCGTGTCAAACTCGCTCTCGTGGTGATCTGACGAGTAGTAGCGGTCGATACGCATCCAGTGCATCTCGCGGCGGTTGATGACCTGCTGCTTGCCCACCACGGCAATGTTGTTCTCGGTTTGGCAGCCCAACACGCACGAGCCGCAGCCGATGCACGAGTTGAGGTCGATGGCCATGCCCCAGTGGTGGTTGTTGTACTGGTAGTCTTGCCACAGCGATACCTTGTTGGGTTTCTCCATGCCGTCGGGCGTGGCGACTTTCTCGTACTCGGTCACCTCTTTCGGGTTTTCCTTGTACTTAGCCAGCGTGTTTTCCTGCACCACCGAGCGGCGGTCCATGATGGTGTGGTGGGTCTGGGTCTGGGCAATGGGCGACTTGGCCGACGTTTTTTCCAGCGTCACCGTTGTGGCGTACAGGATGCCGCCGGCCGGTGTGGCTATCAGCAACGGGGCAACGTTGGCCCCTACCCCATCACCGGCTTTGCCGCTCATGGTACGGCCGTAGCCCAAGGCAATGCTGGCCGTGCCCGCGGCCTGACCGGGCTGTACGAGCACCGGCAACTCAATCGGAGCCACATTGGGGGCCGTGATTTTAATTACGTCGCCCTGCTCCCACTTGTTGGCAACGGCCATCGCCCTAGGTACGGCGAGGTAATTGCCCCAGGTAGCTTTCGAAACCGGGTCGGGCAATTCCTGAAGGAAAGGGTTGTTCGACCCCGAGCCGCTGGCTGGCAGGGCCACCTTTTCGTATAGTGATACCTCTACCGCATCAGCTGCCGGCTTGGGAGCGCTGCCGATACGGGCAACTGCCTCGCTAGCACTCAGGGCAGGCGTAAGCATGGCCGGGGCCGCTGGCAAACCCGTGCCAGTAGCTACACCGTCGTGCACGGCCTTGTCCCAGGCAGCATTGAAATTGCCGCTGCCGAGCACCCCGCGCCAGTTATTGCGCAGGAAGTTGTAGTACGTTTCGTTGTTGCCGGCCCAGCGCAACAGGCTCTCCTGCGCTTGACGGGTAGCAAAAATCGGGGTAATGGCCGGCTGCGACAGGCTCAGAAAGCCGCGCTTGGGCTCGAAGTCGTTCCACGATTCCAACCAGTGGTGGTCAGGAGTGGCGTACTGGCAAAGCACACCGGTTTCGTCCAGGCGGTCGTTGAACGAAATGCTCAAGGGAACCTTGGCGATGCCCGATCTTACCTGGGCCGCCAGTGGGTGGTTGTATACTGGGTTGGCGTGGTAGAAAATCACGGCCCCTACGGTGCCGGCGTTCATTTCCTTTACCAGCGCGGCCAGGCGGGCGTCGTCGCCCTGGCGCACATTGCTGGGGGCCGTCAGGTCTACCGTGGTGCCCACGTTGCCGAGGCTTTGGTTCAGGGCCGTGACCAGCGCTTGCACGGCCGGGTCGTTCGAGCCCGATACCACGAGGCTGGCGCCCCGGTTGGCTTTCAATTCGGCGGCGGCTTTGGCCAGTTGCGGGGCCACGCGCGGGTTGCTGAACGACGGCGTAGCGCCACCGCCCACCACGGCGTTGTATAAGGCCAAGGCTACGGCCCCCAGCTCCGAAGGCTTCACCGCTTCGCGCACGTCGGCGTTGGAGCCGGTGAGCGACATGGCCGTCTCGAATTGGAAGTGGCGCGACATGGTGCGCTTGTCGCTGCTCACCTTGCGGTTCTTAACGTACTGCTTGGCGAATTCGACCGGCGAGATCCAGGTCCCGAGGAAATCGGCCCCGAGGCTCACGATGACGTTGGCGCGGCTGAAATCGTAGCTCGGCAGCACGCCGTTGTTGGCTTGCAGCAGGCCGCTGGCCGACTGCGCGTCGTACATCACGTGCTCGGTGCTGCCGTAGCGGGCGGTGAAGGCGGCGATGGCCTTCTTGGTGCTGGGGCTGATGATGGTCGGCGATACGATGGCAATTTTGCCCGTCGTGGCCGCCAGTTTGGCCCGGATCTGCCGGTCCACCTCCGCTACTTCGGCAGGCTGGCCTTTGATGGCAAAATGCTGGAGCCGGGCCGTGTCGTACAGGTCGAGCACGGCGGCCTGGGCGCGGGCCGAAAGCCCGCCCCGGGTAATCGGCGACTCCGGATTGCCTTCAAGCTTGATCGGCCGACCGTCGCGGGTCTTGACCAGGACAGCATTATAATCGGAGCCCGTGAAATAAGTCGAAGCGTAGAAGTTGGAGATCGTAGGATCCACTTCTTCCGGCTTGTTCAGGTAAGGAATGGCTTTATGCACCGGAGCCTCGCACGAAGCCAGCGTGGCAGCGGCTACCCCGAAGCCCATCAGCTTTAGAAAGTCGCGGCGCGGGGCCGACGTGGCGTCCTTGCTTTCGTAGCTCTCCTTCACCGGCAAGAACTCGGCGAATGCCGTGCTCATGAATTCCGGAGTGCTTTCCAGTTCCTCAATTCCTTTCCAGTACTTCATTTTAGGGGACTATAGGGACTCAGTGGCTTCGGGCGCTGGCAGTGCAATGCCCAAATGGCCTGAGGTACTTGATTTATAAAGCGGAAGTGTGTTGCGTTGGAGGAAGGGAAACCTTGGGGCCTTAAATGCAGGGCCCCAGGTCCTTTTTCAACTAATTATTAGTAGTGGCACTTCGAGCACTCGGTACCGCCGTTCGACGACACGGTGAAAGGCGCGCTGGCGTTCTTGGTGTCGTGCAGCTTCACGAGCTTGTCGTAGTACGCGTTGCCCTTGGTGTTGAGGGGCGTTTCGCGGTGGCAGTTGATGCACCAACCCATGGTCAGGGCCGAATACTGGTACACCACTTCCATGTTTTGGATGGGGCCGTGGCAGGTCTGGCACTGGAGGCCAGCCACTTGCGTGTGCTGCGAGTGATTGAAGTAAGCCAGGTCGGGCAGGTTGTGCACGCGCACCCACTGCACCGGCTGCTTACGCTCGATGGCGCGGTAGATCTTCTTGATTTCCGGCGACTCGGTTTTGATCTGCGAGTGGCAGTTCATGCAAATGTTGGCCGAAGGAATGTTGGCCGATTTGCCTTTGTACACCGACGTGTGGCAGTAGGCGCAGTTGATTTGGTGCTCGCCGGCGTGCAGCTTGTGCGAGAAGGCAATCGGCTGGGTGGGCTGGTAGCCTTGGGTCAGGCCCACGGCCATCACGCTTTGCACGCCTTCGTAGAGCAGCACCAGCGCGACCACCGTGCCCACAATGCCGCGTAGCACGGGCGAACGATAGAACTTACCCCAGTCGAAGCGTTGCTCCAGGATTTCGGTATCACGGCCGTCGAGGTCCTTACGGCCCCGCAGCACGTCTTTCATCAGGTTGCCGATGATGACAAGGGTCACCACCATCACGATCAGCACCACGACGAGGGCGATGAGCAGGATGTCAACGGCTTTGCTGGGGGTCCCGGCGTCGGTCCCGGCGGAAGCTTGGCCGTCGGCCGAACCGGCGTTTTGTGCCGTAACCCCACCGGTGGTCGCAGTGGCTGATTTGCCTTCCTCCGAAGTGATGTAGGCAACAATCGAGGTAATCTCTTTATCCGACAGCGCGAAGCTGGGCATCTGCTGCTTCTGAAACTTGTTGTACAGCGCCACGGCGTATTCGTCGCCGCTGGCCACTACCTTGGCCGAGTTATGCACCCACGGAATGATCCAAGTAATGGGGCGGCGCTTGGAGATGCCTGCCAAGGCCGGGCCCACCACCTGCTCGTTCACGGCGTGGCACTGGGCACAGTTGGCTTTGAACAAGGCATCGCCCGCCTGGACGGCGGCGGCATCGCCGCCCCCGGCAGCCGGGGCGGCAGCGGTGGCTGGGGTGGCCGCGGCGGTAGCGCCGGGGGTCACGCCAGCTTTGCTCACGGTGGCGGCACTCGCGTCTTGCGCCGAGGCCTGCTGGGCTCCGGCAAACGTGAGCAACAGCGCCAGCAACAGGTGAGGTAACGAACGTAGTCGGTTGCTATTCATACAAAAACAAGCAGAAATAACGAAACGCGAGGGCATTTCAGGGGCACAAAGGTAAGGTACGATTCGTGGGCGGCAAAAGCTGGAAGGGGTTTTATGGGCCCTGAACGGGCCGCAGCACACTATTTGGAATCTAACTAAATAAGCAAAATCCTCTTATTCCGATACCATCCGTCCGCTCATTGCATTAGCCAAACCGGCCTTTTTGACCATTCGTCACCCCGGCTGCACGGTATTAATTGGACAAGAAAACCGAGTAATTTGTTTGTGATTTCTCCCAAGAAACACTAACTTTTAGGGAAAGAGTAGCGGCGGCTTGGCAAGCCGTTAGAAAACAAGTACCTTTGCGCCCCCAATCAAATTTTTTTCACCAATTTTCACCCCGTCGTAATGGAAGTAAGAAATTACGAGACGGTCTTCATCGTAACTCCCGTGTTGAACGAGAGCCAGGTGCAAGA
>JANXOE010000235.1 GCA_025353745.1 Hymenobacter sp. | reverse complement strand
GGGCAAAACAAGGGGGAGGGGGGACTTCGGAAGTCCCCCCTCCCCCTTGTTTTGCCCGGCGGGGCATAAAATTCATGCGGCGGGCCGTGAAATTCATCCGGCCGCCCATGAAATTCACGCAACCGGCCGTGAAATTCATCCGGCCGGCCCTGCATTTCACGCAATCAGGCATAAAAAACACCCGGCGGGCCTCGGAATTCACCCCGCCGACCGGGAATTTCCCGGCCGGCCGGGTGAATTTTAGGGCCGCCCGGGAGCATTTCACCCGGCGGGGCATAAAAACCACGCGGCCGGCCCCGAAAACCACCCGGCGGGGGCGGCCGGGGCTACCGGCCCCCCCCGGGGAAGCCGGCCGCCGGGCGGCGGCGGGCCTCCAGCCGGGCAAAGAGGGCGGCGGCCCCCCAGCCCAGCAGGGCCCCGACGAGGGCCCCGCCCAGCACGTCGGTAGGAAAGTGGGCCCCCAGGTAAACGCGGCTGTACGAGAGCCAGCCGGCCCACAGAAACACCCCGGTTTTCAGCCCCCGAAAGCGCCCGGCGGGCAGCACCCGCCACAAAAAAACGGCCAGCGCAAACGAGTTGGCCGCGTGCGACGAGAGGAAGCCGAACTGCCCGCCGCAGCCGTCGGGCAGGTAGAGCTGGGCTTCGAGCAGCGGGTTGTGGCAGGGGCGCAGGCGGCCGAAAAACGGCTTGAACAAGCGGCTCGTGACGCTGTCGGCCAGGGCCACGGCCGCCAGCAGCAAGGGCAGCAGCAGCGCCGCCCGCCGCCGAAAATACCAGGCCAGCCAGCCCAGCAGCACCAGGTAAAAGGGGAACCACACCAGGCGGTTGGAGGCGAAGCGCATCGCCGCGTCGAGCAGGGGGCCCCGGGCGTGGTTCACGGCCAGCAGCAGGCGGTCGTCCAGCGAGTAGTGCGCGGCGGGCAGGGCGGGGCGGGGCGAGAAAAGCATGGGAAGAAGCAGGTGCGGAAAGGAAGCCCAGGGCCGCCTGTTGGGTTGACTTACGTTCCGGCCCGGCGCTAGGCCCAGGCCACGCCCTTGCGCAGCCAGGCCTGGGTGGCGGCTTCGGGGGTGCCGGGGGCCGGCGGGGCGGGGTGGTAGGCCCAGCCGGTGCGCGGGGGCAGGCTCATGAGGATGCTCTCGGTGCGGCCCCCGGTTTCGAGGCCGAAGCGGGTGCCGCGGTCGAAGGCCAGGTTGAACTCGGCGTAGCGGGCGCGGCGGCGGGTTTGCCAGGCTTCTTCGGCGGGGCCGAAGGGCAGGGCGCGGTTTTCGGCCATCAGCTCGGCGTAGAAGGGCCCGAAGAGCCCGGCCACGTCTTGTATGAGCTGAAACAATTCCTCGGCGGTGCCGTCGGGGCCCACCGTGAGGCGGTCGAAGAAGATGCCGCCCACGCCGCGGGTTTCCTGGCGGTGGGGCAGGTAAAAGTAGTCGTCGGCCCAGCGCGTGAAGCGCGGGTAGTAGGCGGGGTCGTGGGCGTCGAGCAGGGCCTTGAGGCGGCGGTGGAAGCGCCGGGCCTGGGCCTCGTCCACGTAGATGGGCGTCAGGTCGATGCCGCCGCCGAACCACGCCTCGCCGTTGCCGGCCTCGAAGTAGCGCACGTTCATGTGGATGATGGGCACGCGGGGGCTGCGCGGGTGCAGCACCACGCTCACGCCGGTGGCGTAAAAGGCGGGGTCGGGCATGTGCAGCTGGCGGGCGGCGGCTTCGCCCATGGCGCCCCACACGGCCGAGAAGCCCACGCCGCCTTTTTCGAGCACGGCCCCGTCTTCGAGCACTTTGCTGCGGCCGCCGCCGCCGCCGGGGCGCTCCCAGGCGTCGGTGCCGAAGCGGGCGGGGCCCCCGTCGGCGGCTTCGAGGAGGGCGCAGAGGCGGAGCTGGAAATCGGCCAGCCAGGCTTCGATTTCGGGGCGAACGGTGGGGGAGGTGGGCACGGGCGGTACCGGCGCGGGGCCGGGCAGGTGGGGCCCCAAAAGTACGGCTACATCCGGCCCGGCCCCGCCCGCCGTACCTTTGGGGGGCACCTTCTTGCCCCGTATGCTTTCCCACCCGACCCCAACGGCCGCCGCCGCTGCCGAGGACCTTACCCCCGCAATGCTGCGCCGCGCCTACGCTTTGATGCACACCGCGGCCGCCATGGCGGCCCTCTACGAAGACCAGAAAGCCACCGCCGCCCGCTACGTGCACGCCACGGCGCGCGGCCACGAGGCGGTGCAGCTGGCGGCCGCCTTTTTGCTGGCCGAAACCGATTACGCCGCCCCGTACTACCGCGACGACGCCCTGCTGCTGGGCCTGGGCCTGCGCCCCTACGAGCTGATGCTGCAATTGCTGGCCAAGGCCGACGACCCCTTCAGCGGGGGCCGCACCTACTACGCGCACCCCTCGCTGCGGCGGCCGGGGGTGCCCGTCATCCCGCACCAAAGCTCGGCCACCGGCATGCAGGCCATTCCGGCCACCGGCATGGCCCACGCCCTGGCCTACCTCGAAGGGCAGGGCCTGGCCCCCGCCCCGACGGCCGCCGGGGCCCCCGGGGCCCCGGGCAGCGCCTGGCTGCAAGAGGCCCTGCGCCCGCTGCTGGGCACCCGCGCCGACCCCGACGACGCCCCCGCGCCGCTGCCGCCGCTGGTGCTCTGCTCCATCGGCGACGGGGCCATGACCGAAGGCGAGGTGAGCGAGGCCCTGCAAATGGCCGTGCTGCACCGCCTGCCCATCGTGTACCTGGTGCAGGACAACGACTGGGGCATTTCGGCCACCGGCCGCGAAATGCGGGCCATGGACGCCTACGAGCTGGCCGCCGGCTTCCCCGGCCTGCACCGCCTGCGGGTGGACGGGGCCGACCTGATTTCGTCGTACAAAGGGCTGGCCGAAGCCTTTGCCCACGTGCGCCAGCGGCGCGGGCCGGTGCTGGTGCACGCCAAGTGCCCGCTGCTGGGCCACCACACCAGCGGCGTGCGCCGCGAGTGGTACCGCGGCGACGACCTGGCCGCCCACCAGGCCCACGACCCGCTGCCCCGCCTGCACCGCCGCCTGCTGGCCGCCGGGGCCTCCGAGGCCGAGCTGGCCGGCCTGGCCGCGCAGGCCCGGGCCACCGTGGCCGCCGACTGGGCCGAGGCCCTGGCCGCGCCCGACCCCGACCCCGCCACCTTCGCCGACCACGAGTTTGCCCCGCCCGCCGTGACCGCGGAAGCCGGCGAGCGGGCCCCCGCCGGGGCCGAAAAGGTGCTGATGGTGGACGCCGCCCTGCACGCCGTGGACGACATCCTGGCCGAATTCCCCGGGGCCCTGTTTTACGGGCAGGACGTGGGCGGGGAGCTGGGCGGCGTGTTCCGCGAAGCGGCCCTGCTGGCCAAAAAATACGGCGACCAGCGCGTGTTCAACACGCCCATCCAGGAGGCGTACATCGTGGGCAGCACGGCCGGCATGGCGGCGGTGGGGGCCCGGCCCATCGTCGAAATTCAGTTTGCCGACTACATCTGGCCGGCGCTCAACCAGCTGGTGGAAGAGCTTTCAAAGTCGTGCTACCTGAGCATGGGCAAGTTTCCGGTGCCGGCGCTGATCCGGGTGCCGGTGGGGGCCTACGGCGGGGGCGGCCCCTACCATTCGGGCTCGATTGAGAGCACGCTGCTCACCATCCGGGGCATCAAGGTGGTGTACCCCAGCAACGCGGCCGACATGAAAGGGCTGATGCGGGCCGCTTTTCTCGACCCCAACCCGGTCGTCATGCTCGAGCACAAAGGCTTGTACTGGAGCAAAGTGCCGGGCACCGAAGACGCCAAAACCGTGGAGCCCGCCGCCGGCTACGTCATTCCCCTGGGCCAGGCCGCCGTGGCCCAGGCCGCCGACCCCGAACAGCTGCGCCGGGGCGGCACGGCCCTGGTGGTGGCCTACGGCATGGGCGTGCACTGGGCCAAAGCGGCCAGCCGCGACTTCCCCGGCCAAATCGAGGTCCTGGACCTGCGCACGCTCAACCCGCTCGACTTCGAGGCGGTGCAGGCCGCCGTGGGCCGCCACGGCAAGGTGCTGGTGCTTACCGAGGAGCCGCTGCTGAACTCCTTCGCCGAAAGCCTGGCCGGGCGCATCCAGCGCCACTGCTTCGGGGCCCTCGACGCGCCGGTGTTCACCCTGGGGGCCGCCAACCTGCCCGCCATCCCGCTCAACGCGGCGCTGGAAAAGCAAATGCTGCCCAGCGCCGCCAAAGTAGCCGCGGCCCTGGCCGAGCTGCTGGCCTTTTAGGCAATGAGCGGTTGGCGCGGTTTCGGCGTCAGGGCACCCGCTGCTCACCGTTAGCTACTTACCGCGGCCCGGCGGCGGGCCTCGCTGGGGGCGTAGCCGAAGTGGCGCGAGAAGCTGGTGGAGAAGTTGGCGGGGTTGCCGTAGCCCACTTGGTAGGCCGCTTCGGCCACGGTGGCCGCGCCGCCGGCCAGCAGCGCGTGGGCCCGGGTGAGGCGCACGAGGCGGATGAAGTCGCCGGGGCCCTGGCCGGTGAGGGCCTTGAGCTTGCGGTGCAGCTGGGTGCGGCTCAGGGCCAGGGCGCGGGCCAGGGTTTCCACGTCGAGGGCTTCGTCGTCCAGGGCCCCCTCCACGGCGGCCCGCACCCGCGCCAAAAACGCTTCCTCCATCGTGGGCGGTCCGGAGGGGGGCGCTTCGGCCGGGCCCCGGCGGTACGCTTCCTGGAGTTGCTGGCGGCCCTGCACCAGGTTGCGCAGCTGGGCCAGCAGCTCCTCGCGCCGGAAGGGCTTGGTGAGGTAGGCGTCGGCCCCGGCGTCGAGGCCCTGGAGCTTGCCGGGCAGGTCGGCCTTGGCCGTGAGCATGACGATGGGGATGTGGCTGGTGCGCTCGTCGTGCTTCAGGGCCTGGCACACGCCGTAGCCGTCGAGGCGGGGCATCATGGCGTCGGTGAGCACGAGGTCGGGCAGGTGCTCGCGGGCCAGGGCCACGCCGGCCTCGCCGTCCGGCGCTTCGAGCAGCTGGTAGGCGGGGGCCAGTACGCTGCGCAGGTAGGCCCGCACGTCGGCGTTGTCTTCCACGACGAGCACCAGCGGCGCGTCCGCCGCCAGTGCCGGTTCCGGGCCGGGGGGGCCGGCGTCCGCGTCCAACCCGGCCACCACGACCGGCACCGCCGCCGCCCGGCCCTCACCAAGGAACTGGTGCCGCGGCGCGGCTTCGGCGACGGGCAGCAGCGGCAGGCGCACGGTGGCGGTGGTGCCGCGGCCCGGCTCGCTGGCCAGGGCAATGGTGCCGCCGTGCAGCTCCACCAGCTCCTTGGTCAGGGCCAGGCCGATACCGGTGCCTTCGTGCTCGCGGGTGTCGGAGGCGTCGGCCTGGTAGAAGCGGTCGAACACGTGCGGCAGCTGCGCCGCCGCGATGCCGCGCCCGGTGTCGCGCACCGTCAGCTCCAGCCAGGCCGGGGCCCCAGGGGCCCCGGCCTGGGCCACGCGCAGGCCCACCGCCACCGCGCCCGCGCTGGGCGTGAACTTGAACGCATTGGAGAGCAGGTTGACTACCACTTTCTCCAGCTTGTCGGCGTCGAAAGCGGCGGATAGCGTGAGCCGGTCGGTTTCAAACGAATAGCCGATGCCGCGCTGCTGGGCCAGCGACTCGAACCCGCCCACCAGCCCGCGCACGAAGGCCACGGCATCGCCGGGGGCCGGGTGCAGGGCCTGCTGGCCGGCTTCGAGGCGGCTCAGGTCGAGCAGCTGGTTGATGAGGTGCAGCA
>JANXOE010000191.1 GCA_025353745.1 Hymenobacter sp. | reverse complement strand
GGCCTCGATTGGAAAACCTGGCTGGGCGAAATGGAGCTGCGCAAAGCCGACACCGTGATTGTGGGCCAGCCCGAGTTTTACCAAACCGTGGGCCGGCTGCTGAAAACCGCACCGCTGGCCGACTGGCAAGCCTACCTGCGCTGGCAGCTCGCCCACACGTTTGCCTCCACGCTGAGCCAGGCGTTCGACCAGGAGAACTTTCATTTCTACGGCACGGTGTTGCGCGGGGCCACCGCCCAGCGGCCCCGCTGGAAGCGCGTGCTCGACATGCAGGAGCGGGCCCTGGGCGACGACCTGGGCAAGCTCTTCGTGAACGACTACTTCAAGCCCGAAGCCAAGGCGCGCTACCAGGCCCTGGTGGGCAACGTGGTGGCCGCGTTTGCCGACCACATCCGGCGCACCGATTGGATGAGCGACACCACCAAGCGCACGGCCGAAGCCAAGCTCCAGAAAATCAGCCGCAAGGTGGGCTACCCCGACAAGTGGAAGGACTACGCGGCCCTGCAAGTCGGCCGCAGCTCGCTGGCCGAGAACGTGCAGCGCGCCAACCTGTGGGCCTACCGCTACGAGCTGGCCAAGCTGGGCAAGCCCGTCGACCGCACGCTGTGGGGCATGACGCCCCAGACCTACAACGCCTACTACAACCCCTCGAACAACGAGATTGTGCTGCCGGCGGCCATCTTCGCCATCCCCGGCCTGCTCGACGCCGACGTGGACGACGCCGTGGTGTACGGCTACGCGGGGGCCAGCACCATCGGCCACGAGCTGACCCACGGCTTCGACGACGAAGGCAGCCAGTTCGATGCCGAGGGCAACCTGCACGAGTGGTGGACGAAGGGCGACCGGCGGCGCTTCAACCAGCGCGTGGCGGGCATCGTGCGGCAGTTTGGCGGCTACACGGCCCTCGACTCGCTGCGCCTCAACGGCAAGGCCACGGCCGGCGAGAACATCGCCGATTTGGGCGGCCTCGTCATTGCCTTCGATGCGTTCAAGAAAACCAAGCAGTTCCGGGACGGCCAGAAAATCGGGGGCCTGACGCCCGCCCAACGCTACTTTTTGGGCTACGCCCTGGGCTGGCAAGACCACCAGCGCGACGAAGCCCTGGCCTCGCAGATCCTCACCGACGTGCACTCGCCGGCCCAGTACCGCGTGAACGGCCCCGTGGCCGACATCCCGGCTTTCTACGAAGCCTTTGGTGTGAAGCCGGGCCAGAAGCTCTACCGGCCCGACTCGGCCCGGGTGAAGATCTGGTGAGGCAAGACGCGGTAAAAAGAGGGCCCCGGCGGGGTGCCCCATACTCAGATTTTCGCCAGATTCCGGCGCTAGGTTTGCCTGGCCGGGCCTTGGCCTGAATTTGTTCCAGGGCCCTGCTGAACGAGATTATTTGCCCGGCCCCGCCGGCCCCGTTGAAACGCGGCTCACGGCGGCGTCAGGAAAAAAAGACGCTTCGTTGCCTGGAATTCCAATGGCCTGTTCATGAAAAAAATCCCCGCCGTCACCCTGCTTTTTTGGGTGATGAAAATCTGCGCCACCACGCTGGGCGAAACGGCCGGTGACCTGCTGGCCCAAACCATGAACGTGGGCTACGGCACCAGCTCGCTGATTCTCATCGGCATCTTTCTGGTCACCTTGCTGGCGCAGCTGGCCGTCGACCGCTACATTCCCGTGCTGTACTGGGCCGTAATTCTGGCCACGAGTACGGCCGGCACCACCATGTCCGACTACATGGACCGGACCCTGGGGCTGGGCTATGCCACCGGGGCGGCCCTGCTGGTCACCATCCTGGTGGTGGTGCTGGGGGTGTGGCGAATGAGCGAAAAGTCGCTGTCGGTGAGCGATATCACCACCCGCCGGGGCGAATTGTTTTACTGGACGGCCATCCTGTTTTCCAACACGCTGGGCACGGCCCTGGGCGATTTCCTGGCCGACGACTCCGGGCTGGGCTTTGGCGGCGGGGCCCTGCTGATTGGCACGCTGCTGGCGCTGGTGGTGCTGGCGCACTACTTCACCCGCCTCTCGTCGGTGCTTTTGTTCTGGGTAGCGTTTGTGCTTACCCGGCCGTTTGGGGCCACCTTCGGCGACTTGCTGACCAAGACGCCCGAAAAGCACGGGCTGGGCTTCGGCACCACCGGCTCTTCGCTGTTTCTTTTCGCCATCCTGCTCGCGCTGATCGTCTACACGTCGTGGCGCACCAAACAGCTCCCCTTGGCGGCCGAAGGCAACGCGCCCAGCGGTGCGGTTCGGCGGTAGCCGGCGCCCAAGTCGTTCCACCCAACCGTCCACCCGCCGCGGCCTCAAAATAAAACCAGCTCTTTGCCCCGCAACGGGCACTCATTTTTCTACTGCTTGCTGTTCGTCCAATTCATGAAAAATTTGTTTCTCGCATTCCTGGCGAGCTCGCTCGCCGGCCACACGGCCCTGGCCCAAACCGCCCCGGGGCCCTACCATTTGCTCAACACCATTGCCATTGGCGGCGAGGGCGGTTGGGACTACCTGAACGTGGACCCGGCCGGCGAGCGCCTCTATCTATCGCACGGCGCGCAAGTGGAAGTGCTGGATTTGAAAACCCGCAAAATAATCGGCACCGTGCCCAACACGCCGGGGGTGCACGGCATCGACGTGGTGCCGGCCGCCAACCGCGGCTACATCACCTGCGGCCGCAACAACACGTGCGTGGTGTTCGACCTGACGACCCTGCGGCCCATCGCCACCGTTCCCACGGGCCCCAAGCCCGACGCGCTGCTGTACGATTCGTTTTCTGGGCGCGTGTTTTTGTTTAGCAACGACGGCGGCAAAACCACCGTGCTCGATGCCAAAACGGGCGCCGTGGTGGGCACCGCCGAGCTGGGCGGCGACGTAGAAGCACCGGCCACCGACGGCCACGGCGGCATCTTCGTCAACATCGAGAACAAGAGCGAAGTGATTGAATTCGATGCCAAAACCCTGGCCGTGCGCCACCGCCACCGCCTGGCCCCCGGCGAAGAGCCCACGGGCCTGGGCTACGACCGGAAAACCGGCCGCCTGTTCAGTGCCTGCGCCAACGAGAAGCTGGTGGTGACCGACAGCAAAACCGGCAAGCAAGTGGCCGTGCTGCCCATCGGCAAGGGTGCCGACGGCGCCGTTTTTGACCCCGCGACCAGGAACATCGTTACCTCGAACGGGTCGGGCACGTTCACCGTCATCCACGAAGACTCGCCGGCCAAGTTCCGGGTGGTGGCCAACGTGCCCACCGCCCGCGGGGCCCGCACCATCGCCCTGGACCCCAAAACCCACCACCTTTTTACCTGCACCGCCGACTACGGCCCCGCACCGGCCCCCACGGCCGAGAACGCCCATCCGCGCCCGAGCATCGTGCCGGGCACCTTTCGGGTGCTGGAATACGGAAAATAACTTCCTGAAATCGTTGGCCTTGGTTCGGCAGCGCCCAGCTGCTGGCCAAGATTCCTTCAAAATTGGGGGCTTACTTCGTGCTTAACTTACAAGCGTGCCTTTGCCCTTGCCTATGAAGCTGCTCCTGGTCGAAGACGAGGCCACCCTGCGCCGCACCTTGGTGGATACGCTGCGCCAGGGGGGCTACGTCGTGGAAGTGGCGCCCAATTTTGCCCAGGCTTACGAGAAAATCAAGCTCTACCAATACGACTGCGTGCTGGTGGACCTGACCCTGCCCGACGGCGACGGCCTGGATTTGGTGCGGGCGTTGAAGTCGGACGGCTCGCAGGCCGGCGTGCTGGTCATCACCGCCCGCGACGGCCTCGACGACCGGGTGCGGGGCCTGGACCTGGGGGCCGACGACTATTTGCCCAAGCCCTTCCACCTCTCGGAGCTGAACGCCCGCCTCCGCGCCATCCTGCGGCGCCGGCAGTTCCAGGGGCAGCACCAAATCGTTTTTCGCGACCTGCTGGTGTGGCCCGACCAAGCCGAGGTGCTCGTGCATGGCGAGCCGCTGGCCCTCACCCGCAAGGAATACGACATGCTCCTGTATTTTCTGGCCAATCCGGGCCGGGTGCTGACCAAGGAGGCCATTGCCGAGCACCTGTGGGGCGACCACGTGGACGCCGCGGACTCTTTCGACTTCATCTACACCCACCTCAAAAACCTCCGCCGCAAGCTGCAGGAAAAGGGCGGCACCAACTACATCCGCACCCTTTACGGCGTGGGCTATAAGCTGAGCACCGAATAGATTTTGCTGGCATGAAGCTGCTCACGGCGACCACCCGCTACTACCTGCTGCTGGCCGCCGGCCTGTTTGCGCTGGCCAGCGGCCTGCTGTACGGCGGGGTGAACTGGGCTTTGCGCAGCGAAGTAGAAGAAGAGCTGCTCGACCGGCGGCTGTACGTGACGCAGCTCGTGGCCCGGGGGCAGCCGCTGCCCGATACGCTCTTTGCCTACCAGTTCGATTTGAGCCGGCGCCGGCGCCCGGTGGGCTTCGCCGACACCCTGCTGCCCGACCCGCTGGAGCGGGAAATGGTGCCCTACCGGGAGCTGACCTTCTGGCTGCCGGCGGGCCCGGCCGGGGCCCCGCAGCAGGTGACGCTGCGCAAGTCCCTCGTCGAAACCGAAGAATTGCTGGGCGTGGTGTTGGCCGTGATGCTGGGCGTGCTGCTGCTGCTGCTGGCCGGCGTGGTCGGGCTCAACCGCTGGCTGGCCGGGCGCATCTGGGGCCCTTTTCAGTCCACGCTGGCCGCGCTGCGCACCTACGACCTGCTCCGGCACCGGCCGCTGGCCCTGCCCACCCCCGACATTGCCGAGTTCGCCGAGCTGAACCAGGCCCTCAACCACCTGAGCGAGCGCCTCGTGGCCGACTACGAAAACCTGCGCCAGTTTACCGAAAACGCGGCCCACGAAACCCAAACGCCGCTGGCCATCATGCAGGCCCAGTTGGAACAGCTGTTGCAGGCCCCCGCGCTGCTGGAAGACGAAGCCACGGCCCGCCTGGTCGGCGACCTGCTGACCGCCACGCAGCGCCTTTCGCGCCTGCACCAGGCGCTGACCTTGCTCAACCGGCTCGAAAACCACCAGTTTGCGCCGGCGCAGGCCGTGCCCGTCCACCTTGACCAAGTGGTACGCGACCGGGTAGCGCTGGTAGAGCCCTTGCTGCAAGCCCGCCAGCTTCGGCTCCGGGTGCACATTGCCGGGGCCGTCCCGGCCCGAATCATGCACCCGGGGCTGGCCGATTCACTGATTCAAAACCTGCTGCAAAATGCGTTGAAGCACAACCGCCCTGGTGGTTCGATTGACATAGTGCTGAACAGCGATTCGCTGGAAATCTGCAACACCGGGCCGGCCGTTACGGGCGACCCGGCCCGGTTTTTTGAGCGGTTTCGCAAGCACCAGGCGGGGTCCGACTCGCCCGGCTTGGGCCTGAGCATTGTGCAGCATATTTGCGCTTACTACGGGTTCAGTGTTCGGTATACGTTTGCCGCCGAGGCGAGCCGCCATACGCTCTCGGTCCGATTTGAGTAACCAACCGACGGCCCTGGGCGAACCGCTACACCCGCCCCGCCGCACGGGCTAAAACGGCCCGCTGCCAGCCCGCGAACTGGTTGCGTACGGGCTGGGCGTACGGGCTGGGCGTACCTTTGCCGGCCTTGTGCACTTCCCATGCTCTTCTTGTAATTGATGCTACGCTACTCTTTGCGCCCCCTGGGGCTGGCTGCCGCTGCGCTGCTGCTGGCCGGCCGGGCCCTGGCCCAGGGCCAGGTGACGCCCCCCGCTTCTGCCACCCCGGCCCCCGGCCAGGTGCCCGCCACTTCGGCCCAGGAACCCAGCCACCGCGCGGAGGGCCCCGCAGAAAACTGGAGCCTGCACTTCCAGCAGACGGTTATCCAGCAGTGGCACAACGACCTGCGGCCGCGCTACGCCGGCGACCACAGCCTGGCCCCCCGCGAAAATGCCAAGCTCTCGCTTACCACCACCCTCTTCCTGGGGCGGCGGCTGTGGAAGGGGGCAGCGGTTTTTTTTAACCCCGAAGTGGCCGGCGGCAGCGGCCTGAGCGGCGCCACCGGCATCGCCGGGGCCCCCAACGGCGAAACCTTCCGCATCGGCGACCCCTCGCCGCAGGTGTACCTGGCCCGCCTCTACCTGCGCCAGGTGTGGGCCCTGGGCAGCGCGCAGGAAGACGACGAGGACGACCTCAACCAACTGAAAGGCAAGCGCCCCGCCCGCTACCTGGCCCTGAACCTGGGCAAGTTTAGCATTGCCGATTACTTCGACCAGAACAGCTACTCGCACGATCCGCGCACGCAGTTTTTCAACTGGAGCCTGATGAGCGCCGGCGGCTGGGACTACCCGGCCAACGTGCGCGGCTACACCGCCGGGGCCGTGCTGGAGTACGTGCAGCCCGGCCTGGCCCTGCGCCTGGCCTCCACGGCCATGCCCTCCGACGCCAACGGGCCCTACCTCGACCGCCACTACGGCAAGGCCAACTCCCTGACGGCGGAGCTGACCAAATCGTACGCCGTGCACGGCCACACCGGCACGGTGCGCCTGCTGGGCTTCCGCAACCAGGCCGCCATGGGCAGCTACGCGCTGGCCGTGCGCGACGCCGGCCCGGACGCCCCCGACGTGACGGCCGCCCGCGCCGACCGCCGCACCAAGTGCGGCTTCGTGGTGAACGCCGAGCAGGAAATCAACAAAGAAATCGGCGTGTTCGGCCAGTTGAGCTACAACGACGGGCACAACGAAACCTGGGCCTTCACCGAAATCGACCGCAGCCTGAGCCTGGGGGCCGTCAGCACCGGTGCGCGCTGGCACCGGCCCACCGACCGCCTCGGCGCGGCCGTGGTGGCCAACGGCCTTTCCGGCGACCACCGCGCCTACCTGGCGGCCGGCGGCTCGGGCTTCATCCTCGGCGACGGCCGGCTGGACTACGGCCTCGAATACATCGGCGAGGTGTACTACAGCATCGATTTGCCGCGCTACCATGCCTCGCTGAGCCCCGACTATCAGATCGTGTTCAACCCCGGTTACAACACCAGCCGCCTGCCGGGGCCCGTGCACATCGTGGGGCTGCGGGTGCACGTCGAGTTTTAAGACGGCCCCCGGGGCCGTCAGGGCCGGCCGGGCAGGGGGCCCTTGTCGGGCTGCTGGCTGAGTTTTTGGGCCAGCTTGCCGGGCACGCCGGCGCTGTTGAGCAGGCCGCTGACGAGGCCCTGCCGCCAGAGCGTGAACACCGAAAACCGCGGTTCGCGGCGCGACGTCATGTCGCCGACCACCAGGCGGCCGCTGGGGCGGGGGTTGTTGTCGCGGATAATCAGCCCGTTGACCAAGCCGTTTTTGACGCGGCTCAGGAGTGTTTTCTTGAGCTGGCCGTCTTTGTAGCCCGGAAAGGAAAATTTCAGCCCGCGGTATTCGGCCCACATCTGGCCGGTGGCCTGCCGGCGGTCGGCGCGCAAATCGAAGCGAATGCGGTGCACGTCGCCGCTTTTGAACGTGAGCAGGCGCGTGGGCGTGGTCATCGGGTTGATGATGCCGAACGGGGCCGGCCCAAAGCTGCCCCACAGGTGGTGGCGGCCCTGGGGGTCGAGCAGCGCGGCCGATAAATTCACCCGCATCAGGCAGCTGTCTTGCAAATAAGCCGTGGCCGAGCCCGTGAGCGGGTGCCGCGCCGACTGCTGGCGCGGGTCGTTGCTGAAGTTGTGCAGCGTGGCGTTGAAGCGCGTGATGCGCAGCGTGCCCACCAGCGGCGTGCGCGGGCTGCGGTAGTACGTCGAAAGGGTGCCGCCGCGCAGCTCGAGCCGCTGCACGTCCACCCGCAGGGGCAGTTGGCGCACGGCCTCGGGCGTCATGACGGAAAAGTGCGGGTTGAGGGGCCCCCGGCCGTCGCTGCCCAGCCGCACCCGGGGCTGCTCGGCCACCAGCCGGCCGATGCGCACCCGGCTGCGGTCGGAGAGGCCATAAAAATCGACGGCCCGGGCCCGGAGCGCGGCCATGCGGGCCCCAATCTGCGATACCTGGTAGCCGCTGCGCAGGTTGAGCTGGGCCGGCGTAAGCGTGGGCCGCAGCGCCAATTGGCTGATGTCCAGCGTTCTGGCATCGGTGTCGAGTGCCAAGTGCTCGGCGCTGACCGGGTACACCGGCGCGTCGAAAATGGCGGACAGCCGGCCAGTGTGCCCGGCCCAGGCGCGGGCGTACACGACGCGCCGGGCCCCGGCCTGCCCCGCCGCCGAATCGACGCGCAGGGCCCTGGCGGCGGCAAATACGTGCCGCACCACCGGCCGCTCCGGCACGCCGGCCACGGCCAGGTAGCCGTCGTCCACCACCAAGCGCCCGAGGTCGGCGCGGCGGAACAGCGGGGCCAGCAGCCGCCACAGCGGCGGCGGGGCCTGGGCCGGGGGCCGGAAGGTGAGCCGCGGCCCGCGCAGCCGCACCGAATCGGCCACGAAGCGGTGCTGGTGCTGCCAGGTGGCCGCCTGCACGCCGCGCACCACCAGCCGGGGCAGCAGCAGCGCCACCCGCACGGCCCCCGGCTTGCCCTGCCCCGGCGCGGGCGGCGCGATGCGCAGCGAATCGAGGCTGAAAAATTGCTTTTCACTGGAAAAACTGACGAGCCGGGCCGCCAGCCGGTGCCCGCCCAGTGTGCCTTCGGGCCCGTGCAGCTCGGCCTGCCAGGCGGCGGCAAACCCCAGCCGCTGCGCATCGGCCGCGCCGGCCGCGGTGAACAGCACGTCGCGGGCGCTGACGTCGGCCCCGGGTAGCCTCCCCACGGGGGCCCCCGCCGGGCCGAAGCTGCCGCTCGCGTGCCGCAGCGCCAGGTAGCCCAGCCGTAGGGGCCGGCGCTGGTAGAGCGGCGCGGCGCGGTGGGGCGCCGGCCGCCGGGCCAGCGCCTCCACGTTCAGTTGGAGCGAGTCGAGCGCAAGGCTGTCGATGGGCACCGTACGGCCCCGCAGCAGCGCCAGCAGCCCCACGCCGCTGAGGTCGAGGCGCGCCAGGCGCAGGCGCAGGCGCGGCAGGGTGTCGGCCAGGGCCGTCGTGGCGGGGCGCAGGTCGAGGCCCCGCAGGTGCAGCGTGCGCGCCAGCAGCCGGGTGCGCAGGCTGCGCACCGTGAGCCGGTACTGCCCGTGCGTTTGCTTGGCCACCTGCTTTTCCAGGGTGCGGCGCAGCCAAGGGTCGAGGCCCAGCCAGATAGCCAAAAAGGCCAAGCCGACGAG
>JANXOE010000174.1 GCA_025353745.1 Hymenobacter sp. | reverse complement strand
GTTGGCTTTCAGCGTGAGCCGGTCGTGTAAATTATACGCCCCGCCGATGCTGCCGCTGTAGTTTTTGAAGGTGCTGCGGAAGCCCCCGAACTTGGTTTCGGCCCCGGCGTCGGCGGCGTCGGTGGGGCGGCCGTCGGCGTTCAGAAACAGCGCGTCCGCCCCGATGCGGCGCACGTCGTAGCGCAAGCCGCCGCTCAGGTCAAGGTTGCCAAACGTGCGCTTCACCACCCCAAACGCGCCGGCTTCGTTCAGCACGTAGGCCGGGATGAGGAATTCCTGGCCCAGGTTACGGTTTTGCTGGTGCAGGCCGCTGGTGCCCAGGGTCACGTTCCAGCCGTTGATTTCGGGCAGGAAGTAGCGCAGGGCGTAGTCCACGGTGCGCAGCTGGAAGTAAAGGTTGGTTTCGGCGGGATCGAGCACGTTGCCGAACTCGCGGCGCAAGTTCTGCTGGTAGTTCACCTGCAAGCCCAGCCGGGCCCCGCGCTCGCCCAGGATGAAGCTGTTGTCGGTGCCAAAGCGCAAGTGGTTGATTTGCTGGCGCGGCACGGCCAGCCCGTAGCCGCTAAAGCCGTCGTTGGGCACCGCCCGCGACTCCACGGCCTGGCCCACCGCGTAATCGCGCAGAAAGTGGCCCGTGAGCGAGTCGCGGCCGCCGTCCACCAGCCCCAGCTTTTGGTTGAACGTGCTGAAGTTGAGGTGCGAATAGCCCCAGCTTTTGTTCACGCCGACGTAGCCGTTGGCGTCCCACTCGTTGAATCCGGAGTTGAAAACCCGGCCGTCGTAGCGGTTTTGGTAGTCGCCGGCCACCTTGCGGGTGCCGCGCACCAGCCAGTTGAGGCCGTTGATATTGCCGGCATTTTCGAGTGAGTAGCCCTGCTGGCGGTTGTTGGTCTGGTAGTTGGCCGTGGCCGAGCCGGTGACGTGGCCTTCGGCGATGGGCTCGGGGGCCAGCAGGTTGATGACGCCGGCCATGGCGTCGGAGCCGTAGAGCAGTGAGCCGGGGCCCTTGATAATTTCGGCGCGGTCCACGCTGAACTCGTCGATTTCGATGCCGTGCTCGTCGCCCCACTGCTGGCCTTCCTGCTTGGCGCCGTTGTTCAGGGTCGTCACGCGGTTGTAGCCCAGCCCGCGCACCACCGGCTTGCTGATGGCGGCCCCGGTGGTGATCTGGCTCACGCCCGGCGTGTGGGCCAAGGCGTCGATAATGTTGGTGCTGGACGTTTGGTTGAGGCGGGCGTGGTCGACGACGGCGGTGGGCACCGGCGAGCGCCGCACCTCCGTGGCCGCCGACACGCCCGTAACCACGACTTGGCCGATTTCGGTGGCCGCCGGACTCAGCTTCACGTTCAGGGCTTGGCCGCTGCCCGTGTCCACCGTCAGGCTGACGGTGTTGTAGCCCAGCGAGCGAATTTGCACCGCAAATCGCCCCCGGGGCAGGTTCGAAAAGCTGAAATTCCCCGTCGCGTCCGCGGCGGCCCCTTGTTTAAGGTCGGTGAAGAGCACGGTGGCCCCCGGCACGGCCTCACCGGTAATGGCATCGGTGACGCGCCCGGTGAAGGCCGGCACGGCCACCAGCCACGTGCGCGGCGCGGAGGCCAAAGATTGGGCAGTGGCCGGGCCGGCCACCGCGCTGAGATTAAGCAGCAAGGAAAAAATAAGCAGTTGGCGCATAACGCAAGGATCAAGGCTGCCCAAGCAGCAGCTGTTAGAAAAGCAAGGCATCGCCAGAAGCGCGGAAAAACGCACGCCGGGGCCTGGGGCCCTCCCGCGGTTTTTCTCTAAAGCCAACAGGCGAATACCAGCGGCTGCGGCACTCCGCAGCCCGGTTTTTTAATATATCCAATAAAGGGGGGAGCCGTAAGCACCGGCCCCGCGGGCCGAAACCGGCCCCGGAATCATCCCAAAAAACGGTTCGAAACCGCTGGGGGGCCCCGCAGGCAGCGCTGCGCCGCCAGGGCCTCGGCCCACACCGAGGCCGCGAAAGCAGTACGCAGCCCTACCGCAGCCGAGCGGGTCGGCGCGGGCACCGCCACCGGCGCGGCCGGCTGAAACGCGGCGTCGTAGAGCGACTCTTCGTGGCAGTGCTTGTGCTGGCCGCTCAGCAGCGCCTTGCCCCTGGCGGTGCCGAAGCCCGCCCGCTGAGCTGGCTCGGCGGTGGTGTGCCGGTGCGGGTGCAGGGCCAGTACCCACGCCTCCGGCAGCAACACCCGCGCGAAGCAGAGCAGCAGGAAGGCGGCAAGGATTTGGCGGCGCAACAACACGGTCAACGGAATTGACGGGCAACGCGGCGGCTTACGAAAGCGGCTCGCCGGAGGTTGCCCGGGGCTTCAAAGGTACACTAATGCAGCACAATTGCGTAAGCTAACAATAAGATAAATGATTTTTGTTGCCATAAAACCAATACAAACAGTTCTTTGACTGCTGCCCACAATAATATGCCTTAAAGAGCCGGAATAAAAATATTTTTATTTGCAACTAGGCTGCATTTATTAATCAATCTGTTGCCTTTGATTTCTATCTTTATACCAGCCCGTTATTTTTTGTGTTTGTGCGCCCTGCGTCCGTCATCGGGCTGAGCGCGGCGCAATACCTTGCACCAAATAGTTGATTTTTCCACCTAACGGCCTTTATCACTACGAGCAAAGCCGCTTGGGCCAACCGCCCCGCACCGAGGCGGGCACCTATACGAGGCGGCAAAACGTTATCGGGGGCCAAAACCCCGGCACGGCCGGCGACCGCTGGTGCTGGAGCAGCCCATCCGGGCCGCTTCGTGGCGCACCAGCCCGCGCTGGGCTTGCCTTTGCGGCTCCTGTTATCCCCTATTTTTGACCCATGTCCACCGCTCCTGCTCCTGCTCCCGACCGCCTTGCCCAAACCATCGTTCGCCACGGCTTGCGCCAGACGCCCGTGCGCCGTGCCGTTCTGGGGGCCCTCGCTGGCAAGGGCTACGCCCTCACCGGGGCCGAGATTGAGCAGGCAACCGGGCCCGGCACCGACCGAATTACCCTCTACCGCACCCTCAAAAGCTTCGAGCAGAGCGGCCTCATCCACCGGGTCATCGACGATTCGGACGTGCTGCGCTACGCCGCTTGCTCCATCGAGTGCACGGCCGAGGCGCATTTCGACAACCACGTTCACTTCAAATGCGGCGTTTGTGCCCACACTTATTGCCTGAGCCAAGTGGCCATTCCGGCCGTGGCCCTGCCCGGCGGCTTCCGCGCCGAGCGACGCGACTACCTCCTTTCGGGTACCTGCCAGCTTTGCCAGGACCTTTCCTGAGGCCTATCTTTCCAGCGAAATCGCGGAAACATCCAATTTATATCTATTTGATTACTTGTAGATTGTTAAGGATTTGTTAATAAATGTGGGGCCTTTGCTGAACCGAAACGCCTTTTCTACGCTTACAGTCAACAATACCACCCGTAACCGGTGCCGAAAGGTAGCAGGAGGCCAATCTAAAGGGCGAGTTTGTTAGTAAGTATACTATCTTGGCCGCAACACGCAATTTTACTATTATTCCAGCGTACTATCGTGGGTTACCGGCCGGCACCAGCTTCCGGTATTTTTATTCTTAGGTATCATGATTATTAAGGAAGTCAGCGAGCTATTGATTCAACACAGCGAACCGTTGGGCTTGCTGCGCGTGAGCTGGGGCGCCGGCCGCGACATGAGCCAGTTCCGCAACGCGTTCAACCAAGCGCAAGCCCTGGCCAAGCGCTTGAACATAAACCAATTGTTGCTGGAAATGGATGCTTTGCCCGACATCTCGGTCTACGACCAGACGTGGCTGGCCACGCAATGGCTGCCCCGGGCCCTCGGCCTGCCGCTGCGCCAGGTGGTCATCGTGCTTTCGCCCCGACGCGTCTACAATCACCAAGTCATCGAAGACTTGCTGCTGATCGCGCGGCCATTGATCCGGTTCGACGTGCAGTTTTTTTCCCAGCCGGTGCCCGGCCTGCGCTGGCTCAGCGACTACTCGCCGCTTTTGCCCGAGCTGCTGGCCGAGTGGAGCGCCGCCTTTGGGCCCGGCACGCCGGCCCCCAGCGGGGTAGCCGAGCCCCGCGCCTACTACGGCTCGCGCCCGGCCTAGGGCTAGGGCCCCACGCTGCCAACCTGGCAGCTTACACCGGCTTGGAACACCCTTTGAAGCGGCCCCCGAGGCGGTGCGCCCCGGCGCGCCCGGCCAAAATTTCATTCCGTCATCCACTCAATTCAGGCTGCCATGCAGGAAACCGGCTCCATCTCCATCCACACCGAGAACATCTTCCCGATCATCAAGAAGTTCTTGTACTCTGACCACGAAATTTTTCTGCGTGAGCTGGTCTCGAACGCCGTCGACGCGACCCAAAAATTGCAGAGCCTGGCCCGGCAGGGCGAATTCAAGGGCGAGCTGGGCGAGCTGAAAGTGCGCGTGACCGTGGACAAGGAATCCCGCAAAATCACGGTTTCGGACCACGGCCTGGGCATGAGCGCCGAGGAGATCAAGAAGTACATCAACCAGATTGCCTTCTCCGGGGCCACCGAGTTTGTAGAGAAGTACAAGGAAACCGACGCCACGGCCAAAGACCAGATCATCGGGCAGTTTGGCCTGGGCTTTTATTCGGCCTTCATGGTGGCCAAGGAAGTGGAGATTTGGTCGAAATCGTACAAGGAAGACCAGCTGACGGCCCACTGGATTTGCGACGGCAGCACGCAGTTCACCCTCGACGAGCCCACCGGCGAGCACGCCAAGGCCGAGCGCGGCACCGACGTGGTGCTGCACGTGGCCGATGACTCGGACGAGTTCCTGGAAGTGGAGCGGCTGCGCACCATCCTCACCAAGTACTGCCGGTTCCTGCCCGTGCCCATCGAGCTGGAAGGCCAGCTGATCAACGACACGACGCCCATCTGGACCAAGCAGCCCAGCGAGCTGACCGACGCGGACTACCTGAAGTTTTACCAGGAGCTGTACCCGATGTCGATGGACGCGCCCCTGTTCTGGATCCACCTCAACGTGGACTACCCGTTCAACCTGACGGGCATTTTGTACTTCCCGAAGGTGAAGGACGAGCTGCAATTCCAGCGCAACAAGATTCAATTGTACTCGCGCCAGGTGTTTATCACCGACGAGGTGAAGGACGTGGTGCCCGAGTTCCTGATGCTGCTGCACGGCGTGCTCGACTCGCCCGACATTCCGCTCAACGTGTCGCGTAGCTTTTTGCAGGCCGATGCGGCGGTGCGCAAAATCAATACCTACGTGACGCGCAAGGTGGCCGACAAGCTCGGCGAGCTGTTCAAGAAAGACCGCGCCGGCTACGAGGAGAAGTGGGCCGACATCGGCATGTTCGTGAAGTACGGGATGCTGTCGGACGAGAAGTTCTACGACCGCGCCAAGGACTTCGTGCTGCTCAAGAACGTGGGCGGCAAGCTCTTCACCCTCACCGAGTACACCGAGCACATCCAAGCCAACCAGCAGGACAAGGACGGCAACACGGTGGTGCTGTACACCAACGACGCCGAGGCCCAGCACGGCTACGTGGCCGCCGCCGAGGAGCGCGGCTACGACGTGCTGAACCTCGACCAGGTGCTCGACTCGCACTTCATCGGCCAGCTGGAGCAGAAGTTGGAAAAAACCAGCTTCAAGCGCGTGGACGCCGACACCATCGGCCAGCTCATCGAGAAGGAAGGCACCACCGAGAGCGTGCTCAGCGAGGACGACCAGACCAAGCTGGCCGAGGCGTTCAAAACCGCCAT
>JANXOE010000169.1 GCA_025353745.1 Hymenobacter sp. | reverse complement strand
CTGCTTGGTGTCGGTGGCCAGGGTCAGGTTGATGGTGCTGCTGCCCGTGATGGGCAGCTCTTGGGCAGCATAGCCGATAAAGCTGAACACCAGCGTCGTGGCATCAGCCGGTACGCCGCTCAGCACGTACGTGCCGTCGGCGTTGGTGGAAGTGCCGATGGTGGGGCGCCCCTTCACAATAACCGTTACCCCGGGCAGGCCCTGGCTGGTTGCCCGGTCGGTTATCTTACCCGAAATGGTCCGGTCCTGCGCCCAGGCCTGCTGCAGCAGGCCGCCGAACAGCAGCACGAACAATAGTAGAACTCTTTGCATGTGGTTGGTTGGTTTGGTGAGTGAAATGAAAAGGTTGTAAAAAAGTCCAAAATCCGATGATTGTATGTGGTAGTGAGTCAGCAATCTAGTGAAAAATGATCAAATGGCATTCCACCCATCGTTTCGCTCAATCTTTAAAAAGGCCAATCCGGCTAACAAGAATTTCATGGCCCCGCGGACGGCCCCAGCGCACGGCATTCTGTATATCCATCATCCGTGGGTTATCAATAGGTTAATGTTTGGTTAATAAAAAGAATTAACCACCTGATTTTCAGCAAAATAAAAATTAAAGTACTGAGGGTTTGCTTGTTGTGGTGAGCCTGTTGTTTGCGCGTAGCTCGCGCCGGGCCGATGCAAAAAAGCCCGGGCCCCGCGCAAATCGCGGGGCCCGGGCCGTCAAAGCGCTGCGCTAAAAAATTAGTCGCGCTTGGTTTTCAGCACACTTTTTAGAGCGGCCAGTTCATCGCGCAGCTTGGCCGCTTGCAGAAAATCCAATTCCTTGGCGGCGGCTTCCATCTGTTTTTCAGTCTGTTTGACGAGCTTTTCCAGCTCGAGGCGGGTCATCATGGCCACCACGGGCTCGGCGGCCAGGGCCAGGGCGGCCCCGGCGTCGCCGTAGCCCACGGGGGCGGCCTGGGGCTCCACGGTGCGGTAGTCGGCCAGGTCGGTTTGGCCCATGATCTGGGCGTGGCTTTTGCGCACGGTGCGCGGCGTGATGCCGTGCAGCTCGTTGTAGGCGGCCTGAGTGGCGCGGCGGCGGTTGGTTTCGTCGATGGCGCGCTGCATCGAGCCCGTCATGCGGTCGGCGTAGAGGATGACCTTGCCCCGGTCGTTGCGCGCCGCGCGGCCCATGGTCTGGATCAGGCTGCGCTGGTCGCGCAGAAAGCCTTCCTTGTCGGCGTCCAGAATGGCCACCAGGCTCACTTCGGGCAAATCCAGGCCCTCGCGCAGCAGGTTCACGCCGATGAGCACGTCGATTTCGCCCAGCCGCAGCTTGCGCAGGATCTCCACGCGGTCGAGCGTTTTCACGTCGGAGTGCACGTATTCCACCTTGATGCCGAGGCGGTCCATGTACTTGCTCAGCTCCTCGGCCATGCGCTTGGTGAGGGTCGTCACCAGCACCCGGTCGCCCAGCTTCACGCGGTTGTCCACCTCGTCGAGCAGGTCGTCGATCTGGTTGGAGCTGGGGCGCAGGTCAATTTCGGGGTCGAGCAGGCCCGTGGGGCGGATGACCTGCTCCACCACCACGCCATCGGCCTGGGCCAGCTCGTAGTCGGCCGGCGTGGCGCTCACGTACACGGCCTGCTGGTACATGCTCTCAAACTCGTTGAAGGTCAGGGGCCGGTTGTCGAGGGCCGACGGCAGGCGGAAGCCGTACTCGATCAGGGCCGTCTTGCGGCTGCGGTCGCCGCCCCACATGGCCCGGATCTGGGGCATGGTGGCGTGGCTTTCGTCCACCACCAGCAGGTAGTCTTTGGGGAAGTAGTCGAGCAGGCAAAACGGCCGCGAGCCGGGCGTGCGCTGGTCGAAGTAGCGCGAGTAGTTTTCGATGCCCGAGCAGTAGCCCAGCTCCCGGATCATCTCCAGATCGAACTCGGTGCGCTCCTGGATGCGCTTGGCCTCCACGTCGCGGCCTTCCTTCTCGAAGTAGGCGTGCTGGGCCACCATGTCGTCCTGGATCTGGTGGATGGCGGTTTGCAGCGTCTCCTTGCCGGTCACGAACAGGTTGGCGGGGTAGAGCGTGGCCGATTTTTCCTCGCTCAGCTTCTTGCCGCTCACCGGGTCTATTTTTTGCACCGACTCAATCTCGTCGCCGTAGAAATAGATGCGGTAGGCGTAGTCGGCGTAGGCCGGAAACACGTCCACCGTGTCGCCCTTCACCCGAAACGTGCCGCGCGTGAACTCCACCTCGGTGCGCGAATACAGGATCTGGACGAACTGGTAGAGCAGGTTGTTGCGCGTGTAGCGCTGGCCCGGCTCCAGAAAAATGACGTTTTTGGCGAATTCCTCGGGGTTGCCGATGCCGTAGATGCACGACACGGAGGCCACCACAATCACGTCGCGCCGGCCGCTGAGCAGCGTGGAGGTGCAGTGCAGCCGCAGCTTCTCGATTTCCTCGTTGATGGCCAGGTCTTTCTCGATGAACACATCGGTGCTGGCCATGTAGGCTTCCGGCTGGTAGTAGTCGTAGTAGCTGATGTAGTACTCGACCGCGTTCTGCGGAAAAAACGCCTTGAACTCGCCGTAGAGCTGGGCGGCCAGGGTTTTGTTGTGGCAGAGCACGAGGGCCGGCCGGCCGGTTTGGGCGATGACGTTGGCCATCGTGAAGGTTTTGCCGGTGCCGGTGGCCCCGAGCAGCACCTGGGCGTGCTCGCCGTTGTTCACGCCTTCCACCAGCTTGGCGATGGCGGTGGGCTGGTCGCCGGTGGGCTGGAATTCGGAGGTAAGCTGATAGTCCATGCAGAGGGGAAAGCGGGCCGAAAAAGGCCAGCTAAGCTAACCCCAAATCAGCCGCTTAGGTTTCTGCGGAAAAAAAGAAGGGCAGCGGCCGGCGGCCGCCGGGCCAGCTGTCATTCCGGGCGAAGCGAAGAATCTGGGGCCCCTCGCAGTGGAGCAGCCCGGGTTCCTCGCTGCGCTTGGAACGACAATTGGCGCAGCCGCGTGCTCAGCCGGCCCAGTGCTATCAACCAAAAGCATCACCGAAAGCAGCCGATAGTACAGAACGCTTCATACGCCCGGGATTGGTGGGAAAAGCTGGTTTGCCGACGATTTTACGGCATCCGCACGGTGCCCCCGAAATCGACGGAAGCTTCCAGCCCCACGCTGTAGGGCCGGTGCTGGTGAACGAAATCCTGGGCCGGCCGGGCGTTGAGCGACAGCACGCCCAGCTCGGCCGTGGGGCCCGCCGAGAGGGTCCAGCGGCCGGCCTCGGAGCGGTATTGCACGCCGGCCCCGCCCCGCAGGGTGGTGAGCAGGCGGCGGTAGGGCGAGCCAGCGGCGGCCAGCGAGTAGGTTTTGGTGGCTTCGGGCGCGCCCTCTACTTCCGAGCGCACGCTCAGCAGCGCGCTCACCACGGCCCCGACGCGGCCGTAGGGGCTCCAACCGCGCTTCACGGGGTTGGCACGGCGCAGCTCTACGGGCACGCCCGCCGTGCGGTAGCGAAACGAGGTGGTGCGCAGGGCGGGGGCGGGGGGAAGATAAACCGCCAGCTGCTCGCCCACGAACCCGCTGCTGGTGGCCGATTGCGCCTCGTGCTGCCCCAACTCGAGCCCGGTGCTCAGGGCCCAGCGCCCGCCCAGCAGCCGGGTGGCGCGCAGCGACAGGCGCTGGTCGAGCCCGCCCCGCAAATTCTCGCGGTACTCGGCGGCCGACCGGTTGGCGAGGGCCAGGGAGCTGGGGCCCGACGGAGGGTAAGCCCCGGGGTAATTGGAATAATAATAATGAGGGGCAGCCGTCAGGACGGGCCCGCTTTCCTGCGCAAAATCCGCGTTTGGATGAAACGCGCCCGCCGCGTAGCTGGCCCCAAACTGCCAGCGCCGCAACGGGGCCGCCGCCGCGCTGGGCACCGCCGCCACGGCCGCCAGGCTGGCGGGCAGCGGGCGCGCGGGCGGCGAGCCGGCCAGCGCCGTGGGCCGCAGCGCGAGCCGGCCCCACGCCTCACTTGGCGCGCCGAGGGCCCCGGCTGATGCGGCTACCGGCGCGGTGCTGTTGGTAATAATATTGTCATTGTAGTTGTCATTATAGGCGTAAGCCCCTTTACTATAAGCATAAGTGCGAGCGCTGGAGCGCCACGCCGCCAGGTTCGAAGCCAGGGCCCCCGCGCCGCGCCAGGGCCCTCCGTGGAAATTCGTAGCACCAGGGGGCAGGGCCCCCGGCGCGTCGGCTTGGGCAGCTGCAGCCAGCAGCGCGGAAGCCGGTGCCGCCGTCGGGGCCCCAAAACCGCCGGGGCCGGCAGAAGCTTCCGTTTCAGCAGCGGCCAGCAGCGGCGCGGTATTTTGGTTGCCGGCGGCCGGTGCGGCCGGGCGGCCCATCGAAGCCGGGTGGGGGCCGTTGCCGGCCTGGCCGACGGCCCCGGGCTGGGCGGGGCTCCGGGCATCGGCCCCGTTGGTGCGGCGGGCCCCATCGGTGCGGGCGGTGCTGGCTGGCCGGCCCAGCGCCACTGCCGGGGCCGTTGGGGCCGAATGGCGCGCCCACCAGTCGGCCCCGGCCAGGGTGGCCAGCAGCAGGCTGGCGGCGGCCACCCAGCGCGTGGCCACGAGGCGGCGGCGGTAGGCCTCGTTCTGGCGCACGAGCAGCGCGTTGTCGAGTTGCTCCCACACCAGCGGGCGTGGGACCACCTTGGCTTCGGCCAAGTGGTGGCGAAACAGGTCTTCCAGGCTGCCCTGGGGCGGCCCGTCGTCGTGGGCGGGCGGAGAAAACTTATCGGGTATCATGGCGGGGCGGGGCGCTCAGGCGCTCCAGTTTGGTTTGAAGAATGGCACGGGCCCGCGAGTACTGCGACTTGCTGGTGCCCTCGCTGATGCCCATCAGCTCGCCGATTTCGCGGTGGTTGTAGCCCTCCAACGCGTAGAGGTTGAACACCATGCGGTAGCGCGGGGCCAGCTCCTGCACCAGCTCCAGCAGCTCCTGAAAGCCGTAGTTGCTGAGCGTGAACTCGGGGCTGGCCAGCGCCGGCGGGTACTCGGCGTCGCTCACCGCCACCAGCGGAGCGTTGCGGCGGTGCTGGCGCAGGGCCGCGTTCACCATCACCCGCCGGATCCAGTACTCGAGCGGGCACTCGCGCCGGAAGCTGCCCAGCGTACGAAAAACCGTCAAAAAGCCTTCCTGGAGCACGTCCTCGGCCTCGAAAGTGGTTTGGGCGTAGCGCAGGCACACGGCCATCATGCGGGCCGCGTATTGGTCGTAGAGCTGCTTTTGGGCCAGCTGCCGGCCTTGCAGGCAGCCGGCAATCAACTCGTCTTCGGTGGGCACGGCGCGGGCGGCGCGGCTCACCGTCAGGCGCGGGGCGGCGGCTTCGTCGGCCCCGCCGGCCGGCCACACGGCGGTGCTCACGCGCGCTGCCGGGGCAGCAGCCCGGCCCGGGGGCCCGTCGGGGCCCGCGCTGCGCTAACGGTAAAGAGGTCGAAATCGGGCATAAAGCAGCAACGAGGGTAGGCGCCGGCCCCGGCAGTCGGGCCGGTGGTAGGCAGAAGAGGGCCCCGGCGCTCCAAACGGTTGCATGCCAAGCTAAAAATTGCAATCATTGTGAAAATAAAGCTATATAGATTAAAATAGAGGGTAAAAAAATTTATTGGAATCATGTTTATACATTAAATGTATGTACATTTGTAATAGATGCCGCGGGGAATAGCACCCCTGCTGCCACTGAACCCGATTTTTCATCACCTGAGCCCCTACGCTGTGAGAACTCTGCGCGCCCTTTTCTCCGCCAAGCCTTCTTCTGATCCCCAACCCAATCCAATTTCAACCCCAACCCCAACCCCCAAGCCCATGAAAACGCTGGTTTTGTTTTATTCGACGTACGGCCACCTCTGGAAAATGGCGGAAGCCGTAGCCGAGGGCGCCCGCCAGGTAGCTGGCAACGAAGTGGTGGTTAAGCGCGTGCCCGAAACCCTGTCGAAAGAGGTTCTGGACGCCACCGGCGCCACCGGCGCGCAGCAAGCCTTTGCCCACGTGCCCGTGGCCACCCCCGGCGAGCTGACCGAGTACGACGCCATCATCTTCGGCACGCCCACCCGCTACGGCAACGTGTGCGGCCAGATGCAGGCCTACCTCGACAGCACCGGCGGCCTGTGGGCCAAGGGCGCGCTCGTTGGCAAAGTGGGCGGCGCCTTCGTGGGCACCGCCACCCAGCACGGCGGCCAGGAAACCACCATCCGCAGCTTCCACACCGAGCTGCTGCACCACGGCTTCGTGATCGTGGGCCTGCCCTACGCCTGGCAGGGCCAGATGGGCCACGGCGAAGTGACCGGCGGCACGCCCTACGGCGCCAGCACCGTGACCGGCGGCCAGGGCGAGCGCCAGCCCAGCGAAAACGAGCTCGAAGGCGCCCGCTTCCAGGGCCGCCACACGGCCGAAATCGCCCAGAAACTCGCCGTTAAGTAAGTCCTCGGTTTGCGCTGCAAACCGGAAGATTTAAGGCAAAAAATGGCCGCTCCAGCGTTTGGGGCGGCCATTTTTTTGTGGTGAGCAACGAGGGCCGGGGCCGTCTGTTGGGGGCCCGGCCAACCAAACGCCGGCCCGGGCGTAAGCAGGGCCATGCGCGTCATTCTTCGCACCGCCGTGGCCCAGGCGCCGGCCCAGGTGATGGCCGGCTTCACCCGCGAGCTGTTTCTGGCCCTGGCCCCGCCCTTTCCCCGGCTGAAGCTGCTGCGCTACGACGGCAGCCGCACCGGCGACGTGGTGGAAATTGAGCTGAACACGCTGGTGAAAAAGCTGCCCTGGACGTCGCTCATCACCGCCGACGGGGTGCTGCCCGACGGCACGCATTACTTCGTGGACGAAGGCCAGCGCCTGCCGCCGCCGCTGCGCTACTGGCGCCACCGCCACCTCGTGGAGCCGGGCCCCCGCGGCGGCAGCGTCATCGTGGACAACCTGGAGTACCGCACCGCTTTCCGGGCCCTCGACGCGCTGCTGTACCCGGCCATGTGGGCGCAGTTTGCCTGGCGCAAGCCCATCTACCGGCGCTGGTTTCGCTGAGGCGTACCTTTGCAGCTTATGAGCCTCCCGACTTCGCCCGCCACCCTCGTCCTCAAAAACGGAAAAGACCACTCCCTGCGCCGCCGCCACCCCTGGGTGTTTTCGGGGGCCATTGCCCGCCTCCAGGGCGAAGCCAACGAGGGCGACGCCGTGCGCGTGCAGGCCGCCGACGGCGAATTGCTGGGCGTGGGCCACTTCTCGGGCGGCGGCTCCATCGCCGTGCGGATGCTCGATTTCGGGCCCGACGCCGCCCTGCCGACGCCCGAGTTCTGGGTGAAAAAGCTGCAAAATGCTTACCAGCTGCGCCAGCGCCTGGTGCTGACGGGCGCGGCCGACACCAACGTGTTCCGCCTGGTGCACGCCGAGGGCGACGGCCTGCCGGGCCTCGTCATCGACGTGTACGGCGACGTGGCCGTGGTGCAGGCCCACAGCGTGGGCATGTACCGCGCCCGCCCCGAAATTGCGGGGGCCCTGCGCGCCGTGTTCGGCGACAAGCTGCGGGCCATCTACGATAAGAGCGCCGAAACCGTGCCCGGCAACGCCGTGCCCGACGCCAAAAACGGCTACCTCTTCGGCGAAAGCGCCGGCCCCGAGCACCTCGTGACCGAAAACGGCCACCAATTCGCCATCGACTGGGAAACGGGCCAGAAAACCGGCTTCTTCATCGACCAGCGCGACAACCGCGCCCTGCTGGCCCGCTACGCCGCCGGCCGCCGCGTGCTGAACACGTTCGCCTACACGGGCGGCTTTTCGGTGTACGCGCTGGCCGCCGGGGCCGAGGTGGTGCACTCCGTCGATTCGAGCAAGAAGGCCATTGCCCTCACCGAGCGCAACGCCGCCCTGGCCCCCCACGCCGACCGCCACGCCGCCTACGCCGACGACGTGCTCGGCTTCCTCAAAAACCACCCCGCCGAATACGACCTGCTCGTGCTCGACCCGCCCGCCTTCGCCAAGCACATGGGGGCCCGCCACGCCGCCCTTATGGGCTACAAGCGCCTCAACGCGGCCGGCATCGCGCACCTGGCCCCGGGCGGGCTGCTGTTCACCTTCTCGTGCTCGCAAGTGGTTAGCCCGGAGCTGTTTGAAGGGGCCGTGCTGGCCGCCGCCATCGAAGCCGGCCGCCCCGCCCGCATCCTGCACCGCCTCACCCAGCCCGCCGACCACCCGGTGAGCTTGTTTCACCCCGAAGGCGCGTATCTGAAGGGCCTCGTGCTGGCCGTGGAATAGGCCCCGGGCCCGGATTAGTCAGCCCCGCGCCCTGTTTTGGTTGGCCGGTCCCCTGTTTTATTGCATCCGGGCCCTGTTTCGTTGCTGCCGAGCCCTGTTTCACCGCTCCCGAACCTTGTTTTAGGATCGCCGGCCCATGTTTTGTCCTGTCCGGCGGCTGTTTTATCATACCCAAAGCCTGTTTTGCCCCTGCCGGGTAGTGTTTTGCCCCTGCCGGGTGGTGTTTCAGCAGCGCCGGCTAGTGTTTTGCTGATCACGAATCCTGTTTTTCACCCTCGACTGCCGTTTTGCCGGGGCCGGACAAACCTTTGGCCCTGGTAGCGCGGTTAGCAGCACAGTGTTTGCAAAACGACCGAAATTTCCCCCCGCTCGCCTGCCCGTGGCCGTCATCGGCGCGGGGGTGGCGGGGCTGGCCGCCGCCGTGCGGCTGGCCGTGGCGGGGCACCCGGTCACGGTGTTCGAGGCGGGGCCCTCGTTTGGGGGAAAGATGCACCAGTTCAGCCTGCCCGGCGGCTACCGCTTCGATGCGGGGCCCTCGCTGTTCACGCTGCCGCAGCTGGTGGACGACATTTTCCGCCTCGCCCACCGCACGCCGGCCGATTATTTCCGCTACGAGCGCCTCGACCCGATTACCAACTACTTCTTTGCCGACGGCGCCCGGCTCTCGGCCTGGGCCGACGCCGACAGGTTTGCCGCCGAAGTGCAGGCCAAGCTGGGGGCCCCCGCCGCGGCCGTCACGCGGTTTCTGGCGCGCAGCGGCCGGGCCTACGACGCCACGGCGGGCACGTTTTTGCACAAGTCGCTGCACAAAATCGGCACTTACCTCAGCCCCGACGTGCTGGGGGCCCTCGCCGCCCTGCCCGGCCTGGGCCTGCTCGGCACCATGCACCAGCGCCACGCCAAGGCGTTTGCCGACCCGCGCCTGGTGCAACTGTTTGACCGCTACGCCACCTACAACGGCTCCGACCCGTACCAGGCCCCGGCCACGCTGAGCATGATTCCGCACCTGGAGCACGGCATCGGCGCGTTTTACCCCGCGGGCGGCATCCACGCCATTGCCGCCAGCCTGCACCGGCTGGCCGGGGAGTTCGGGGTAACGTTCCGGTTTGACGAGCCGGTGGAGGAGATTTTGGTGGCCGGCCGGCACGTCACGGGCCTGCGCACGGCCCTGGATATCTACGATTTCGGCCTGGTGGTGAGCAACATGGACGTGGTGCCCACCTACCGCCGCCTGCTGCCCGCCCAGCCGGCCCCCGAGCGCACGCTGGCCCAGCCGCGCTCGTCGTCGGCGCTGATTTTTTACTGGGGCATCGCCCGCGAATTCCCCGAGCTCGACCTGCACAACATCTTTTTCTCGGCCGATTACCGGCAGGAATTCCGCGCCATTTTCGAGGACAAAACCGTGGCCGACGACGTGACCGTGTACGTCAACATCACCGCCAAAAAGACGCCCGCCGACGCCCCGGCGGGCCACGAAAATTGGTTCGTGATGGTGAACGTGCCCCACGACGAAGGCCAGGACTGGGAAGAATTAACCCGCAAAACCCGCCGCGCCGTGCTCGCCCGGCTCCGCAGGGCCCTGGGCGCGGACCTCGAACCCCTCATCCGAGCCGAAAAAACCTGGACGCCGCCCGGCATTGCCGCCGACACCTCGTCGTTCGGCGGGGCCCTCTACGGCAGCTCCAGCAACAACCCGCTGGCGGCGTTTCTGCGGCACCCCAACTTCTCGGGGCGGCTCGACGGGCTGTACTTCTGCGGCGGCTCGGTGCACCCCGGCGGCGGCATCCCGCTGTGCCTGCTCTCGGCCAAAATCGTGGCCGAACTCATTGGCTGATAAAGAATTGTCCCGCCGCGCTTTGTCATTCCGAACGCAGTGAGGAATCTGGATTAACCCCTTGAACAAGATTAACCCAGATTCCTCACTGCGTTCGGAATGGCAAAGGACAGCATTTAATCGTAGGCCGGCTTGTCGATGCTGGGCTTGTCGTGGCCCCGGTTGGGGTGGCGCTGGCCGGCGTCCAGGGCGTCCTGTTCCAGCTGGTCTTCGGCGGCTTCGTCGAGGTTGCCGGCGGGCAGGGCGTCGGCTTTGGGGCGGCCTTCGAGGTTGCGCTTGTCCGGGTTCTCGCTGTCTTTCTGGTTGTTGTGGTGGCTGGGCATGGCAAGCAAGTTTGAGTGGGAAAAAACAACTTGGCGTTGGCAGCGGGGCGCCGCCGGGGTTATTGGTCGATGGCCGTGTCGGTGGCGTCGAAGTCGGTTAGCTCGGCGTTGGTGTCGGTGCCCGTGATGGGTTTGAGGGCCCTGGGGGCCATTTCGCCCATGCCAACGCGCGAGTTGGGGTTGAGCATCTCGTCGGGGCCGGTGCGGCGGTCGTCGGCGTCGAGCTCGTCCAGGGGCCCCGAGGGGGCGTGGAGGGCTACCAGCTCGGGGTCGTCGTCGTAGGTGCTGCGGGCGGGCAGGTCCTGGTTGGCCAGGCCGGCGCGGCCCTCGTCGTCGGAGCGCATGTTGTCGGGCGGCGGGGCCATGGCGTCGGCGTCTTCGTTCACGCCGAGGGCCGTTTCGCCGCCCGCCGTGTCGGAGCCGAAGCCCTGCTTGCCGTCGCGGTTGCCGAAACCGCCGCGGGCGGCTTCGTTCTTGGGCGGGTCGGCGTGAGGAATGTAGTGGCCGGCCTCCATTTCCTCGCGGGTGGTGTCGTCGTTGATGACGCGAATGGGGCGGTTGTTGGGGTCGACGGGCATTGTGATGGGTGTTGAGGGTGACTGGATAAGGGTGTACTTTGGTTTGGGGGTTTGGGTTTTGCCGCCCAAAACCGTCCCCATTTCAGTACTTGTGCTTCGATGTTTTACGCCATGTGGACCGAAACCGACAACAGCCTGCGCCGCTCCTTCCGCTTCGCGGATTTCAAAACTGCCTTCGCCTTCCTCACCGATGTGGCGGCCGCGGCCGAGCGGCTCGACCATCACCCGTGGTTCAGCAACGAATATAACACCGTAGAATTTCGCCTGCGCACCCACGACGCGGGCCACACCGTGACGCCGCGCGACCACCGCCTGGCCGCCGCCATCGACGCCGTGGCCGCGCGCTACAATGAGCAATGAACAATTGGCGCAGGGCCCCGAAGTTGCTCCCTGCTCACTAAACCCGCCCGTACCTTTGCCGCATGCCCGACGCCCCCGCCCTCACCCTCGTGCCCACGCCCATCGGCAACCTGGAGGACATCACCCTGCGGGCCATCCGCGTGCTGGGCGAGGCCGACCTCGTGCTGGCCGAAGACACCCGCGTGAGCGGCCGCCTGCTCCAGCACCTGGGCCTGAAAAAGCCGCTCCTCAGCTACCACCTCCACAACGAGCACCAGCAGGTGCCGCGCCTGCTGGAGCGCCTCGCCAAGGGCGAAAAAATGGCCCTCGTGTCCGACGCCGGCACGCCGGGCATCTCCGACCCCGGGTTTCTGCTGGTGCGCGAGTGCCTGGCGCGGGGCCTGGCCGTGGAGTGCCTGCCGGGGCCCACGGCCCTGGTGCCAGCGTTGCTCAAGTCGGGGTTCGGGGCCGAGCGGTTCACGTTTGAAGGGTTTCTGCCCGTCAAGAAAGGCCGCCAGACCCGCCTGCGCGAGCTGGCCGCCGAGCCCCGCACGATGATTTTCTACGAGTCGCCGCACCGGCTGGTGAAAACCCTGGCCCAGCTGGCCGACGTGTTCGGGGCCGAACGCCCGGCGTCCGTCAGCCGCGAGCTGACCAAATTATTCGAAGAAACCGTGACCGGCACGCTCGGCAGCCTCGGGGCCGACTTTGGGGCCCGGGCGGCCATCAAGGGCGAAATTGTGCTGGTGGTGGCCGGCAATCCCGCCCCGCCCGCCCGCGAGGGCCGCGCCAACCGCTACGCTCAAGAAGAAGAAGATGCTGAAAACGGAGACCGTGAGTCCGACGAATTTGGGGAAGACTAGCCCCTGGCAGCACCCCGCCGCGCTGGCCGTGCTGGGGGCCCTGTTGCTGGCCACCGGCTGGTCGCCGAGCGCCACGCTCTGGCCCGTCGGGCTGTTCGTGGGCTGGGTGCCGTACCTGCTGCTGGAGCGGCGCCTCACCCAACAAGGGGCCCGCAAGCGCCGCGTATTTGCCAGCACCTACCTGTTCCTGGTGCTCTGGAACGCCCTTACCGTCTGGTGGGTAAGCTACGCCGACCTGGCCGCCGGCATCGCCGCCGTGGTGCTGAACGCCTTGATGATGTGCCTGCCGCTCATGGCTTTTCGCCAAACCAAGAAGCGCCTGGGGGCCCGCATCGGCTACCTCGCGCTGCCCCTCTACTGGATTGCTTTCGAGCAGCTGCACCTGCGCTGGGACCTTACCTGGCCCTGGCTCACGCTGGGCAACGGCTTCGCGGCGGTGCCGCAGTGGGTGCAGTGGTACGAGTACACGGGTTTTCTGGGCGGCTCGGTGTGGGTGTGGGCGGTGAGCCTGGCCGTTTTTTACGCAGTAACCGGCGGGGAGCAATCGACGGTATTCGGCCGGCGGGTCAGCCGCTGGTCGCTCATTGCCGGCTGTTTGCTGCTCATTGTCCTGCCGCTCGGCGGCTCGTACCTCATCGGGGCCGCGTACCGCGAGCAGGGGCCCCCGGCGGAGGTCGTGGTCGTGCAGCCCAACATCGACCCCTACACCGAAAAATTCCAGGGCGCGCCCCATTTTATTCCGTTTGATGCGCAGCTGACGCGGATGCTGGCCCTCAGCGAGCAGCAGCTCACACCCCGCACCCGGCTCGTGCTCTGGCCCGAAACCAGCCTGGAAGAGTATTACTGGGAAAAAACCGTCGACGCCAACCCCAAAATCCAGCGCATCCGGCAGTGGCTGGGGCGGCACCCGGGCGTGGCGCTGCTCACGGGCATCACCAGCGTGGCCACCTACCCGAGCAAGGAGGCGGCCAGCGAAACAGCCCGCTACCGCGACGACGCCGGCTACTACGACGTCTTCAACGCGGCCGCCTACTTTGCCAGCGCCACGGCCCCGGTGCAGTTTTACCACAAGGAGCGGCTGGTGCCGGGCGTGGAGAAAATCCCGCCGCTGCTCACCTCCCTCATCGCCCACATCGACCTGGGCGGCACCGTGGGCAGCTACGGCACCACGCCCGAAGCCAAGCTGCTGGCCGTGCCCGGGGCCCCCGGCCTGACGGTGCGGCCGGTGATCTGCTACGAATCCATCTACGGCGACTTCGTGGCCGAGTACGTGCGCGGCGGCGCCACGCTGCTGGGCCTGGTCACGAACGACGCCTGGTGGCACGACTCGCCCGGCTACCGGCAATTGCTGCGCCTGGGGGCCCTGCGCGCCATCGAAACCCGCCGCGACATGGCCCGCGCCGCCAACACCGGCTTCACCGGCTTCATCGACCAAAAGGGTACCCTCACGCAGCTGGCCCCCGCCTGGGTGCCCGCTGCCAGCCGCGCCACGGTGCACCTGAACGATAAGCTGACCTTTTACACCCGCGTCGGCGAGTGGATCGGCCGCGGCGCCCAGGCGCTGGCCCTGCTGCTGCTCGGGTGGACGATCATCCGGGCCTTCGCGCGGGCGAATGGAAAACCGCCAGTCCGTGCTGCTTCCTTGCGTGCAGCAGCACGGCCCAATTAATTTGTGTCAACCGCCGATTTCCACGTTCCAAATTCCTGAAATGACCGATTACCTTGCCCTCTCGCACCAGGTTGCCGCCCTGTGCCGCACCACGGCGCAGTTTATTCTGCACGAAGCCAAAACCTTTGATGCCAGCAAGATAGAGCTGAAGGGCCTGCACGACATGGTGAGCTACGTCGACGAAGAGTCGGAGCGCCGGCTGGTGGCCGGGCTGCGCGAAATCCTGCCCCGGGCCGGCTTCATCACCGAGGAAGGCACCGCCGGCCCCCCGGCCGAAAACCAGGAGTTCACCTGGATCATCGACCCGCTCGACGGCACCACCAACTTCGTGCATTCGCTGCCCGTGTTTGCCGTGAGCGTGGCCCTGCTGCACGGCCCCGAGCTGGTGGTGGGCGTGGTGCACGAGGCCAACCGCGACGAGAGCTTCCGGGCCGCCAAGGGCCACGGGGCCTTCTGCAACGAGCAGCGCCTGCACGTGACGGCCGCGCCCGTGCTGAGCAAGTCGCTCATCGCCACCGGGTTTCCGTTCAGTAAGTTTGCCAAGCTCGACAATTACCTGCAAATCCTGAGCGGCTTCATGCAGCGCACCCAGGGCCTGCGCCGCCTGGGCTCGGCGGCCACCGACCTGGCCTACGTGGCCGCCGGCCGCTTCGACGCCTACTTCGAATTCAACATCAATTCCTACGACGTGGCCGCGGGCCTGCTGCTGGTGACGGAAGCCGGCGGCCGCGTCACGCAGTTTCTGGAAGACGGCGACCCGATTTTTGGCCGCGAAGTGGTGGCCAGCAACGGCCACCTGCACGCCGAGATGCAGGCCATCATCCGCGAATTCTGGGCGTAGCGCTGGCGGCCCGATGCGAAGGGCAGCGTGCGCCCGGTGGCCCGGCGCCGGCCCTGGCAGGCAAGGCTTTTTTAAGAGCAGGGCCCCAATCCTCCGGCGAAAGCCTGGCAGAGGATCGGGGCCCTTTTCTCAAAAAAACCCTGGGCCATTGTTTAGCTTAAAAAGCTAAAAAGCGGTGAAAGTAACGTCGTCCGTTTCCGAGTCCGTGGCGGTGCCACCGGGTATGGGTATGACGAAGCGAATGTGCAGCGTAGTAGCCGTCAGCTCCACGATGTCGCAGGGAAGGGCCAGGCTCGCGAGCGCGGGCGAGGCAACCGTGAGCTTGGTTTCATCCTTGTTGATGTCCCAGGCGCCGTTTTCCGTCTGTGGGTCGCTCGCATCGCACTTGCTGGCTCCCTGGTCGTAGACAACTACTTTGCTGGCGTTGAATTTTGTGAAGTCGTCGCGTTCGCAGGCCGGCGAAGCGGCGTACTCGTCCTTTTTGATCGTCGTGCCGTTGCTGACGGTTGTGCTTGTATGGCCCGAGATGCGCCAGTTTTTGGCCGTCAGCAATTCGGTACGCGAGGGGGGCGTGGGGGTGTTTTCGTTATCTTTTTTGCACGCGCCGAGCGTTACGGCAACGAACAGAAACAGGGACAGCTTCTTCATATTTGTGGAAAAAAATATTGATAGACCCGACAAAGCTACCGAGCAAAAGGGCTGTTTGAAGCGAAATAGCTGAAAAAACAACTCGTCAATATGATGGAATAATTCAGTTTTTAAGAAAATGTATAACTACCAATATTATGTTTCAAAAACCGCCGCTATAGAAATTATTTATAGTCAAAAAATGCCATATCTATAAGCAGCCGGCCTGTTGGCCCGGCAAGCTTTATGGCGGTGCCCCGGGCTTTGGCAGGCCCGCAAACTTTTGCCGGGGGCCGGGCGTTGTCCAATCGTTATGCTGATCCAAACCATCCTCACCGTTGCGCTGCTGCTGGGGGCCCTGTTTTTCCTGGGGCGCCGGGCCTGGCAGGCGTTTTTCTCGAAAAACCCGGCCGGCTGCGCCAAGGGCTGCGGGGCGTGCAGCGCCTTCGACGCCGAAGGCCTCCAGCGCACCATCGAAGCGCGCGCCGGGCACTGACGCGGCCCGGGGCGCGTCTTTAGTGGCCTGCGGGGCAACCTGCGGCCCACCGGTGCCCGTATAGCTGCCAGGCGCCTGCCCCCGGCGGGGCCCTTCTTTCACCCCCTACACGCCCCCATGCCATGCAAGACAAAGAAGAAGAACGCTCGCTCGTCAACGTTGAAAACAAGCTGACCAAGGACGGCTTCACCCAAGATTTTAGCGTGGCCGACGGCCGCCTGCACACCATGGACCCGGTCACGACCAAAACCTACGCTCCTGAGGAAGTGACCATTGTGGATTTCTACCGCTTCGAAGGCGAAAGCAACCCCGACGACACGTCCATTCTCTACGCCATCGAGGCCCACGACGGCGTGAAGGGCACCCTGGCCTCGGCCTACGGCGTGTACGCCGACACCGATACCGACGACTTCCTCAAAAAAGTGGAAGACCTGGGCAAAAACCTGATGAAAGGCCACAAATAAATCCGCGCCATTGCCTACGCAAAACGGCCCGCTGCAACGAGTAGCGGGCCGTTTTGCGTAGGCTGCAGTAGGGCCCCGGGTTACTTCTTCGTGATCGTGAACTCGACCCGCCGGTTGAGGGCACGGGTTTCTTCCTGGTCGTTGCTGGCCACGGGCCGGGTCCCGCCGTAGCCTTCGGTGGTGATGCGCGAAGGGGTAATACCTTTGCTGATGAGGTATTTACGAACTTCGTTCACGCGGTCGAGGCTTAGCTTGAGGTTGAGGGCGGGGTCGCCCTGGTTGTCGGTATGGCCCCCGAGCTTGATTTCCACCGTTGGGTAGTCGCGCATGATGCGGATGAGGCGCGAGAGCTCGGGGTAGGAGCTGGTGCGCAGGTAGTACTTGCTCTGCTGGAAGAAGATGTTGTTGAGTTTCACCGTCTGGCCCACCGCGAAGGGCACCAGATACAGGTCCTGGCTCTGCTCGGAGTACTTGTCGCGGGCCGTCACGTCGAGGCTGGCGTTTTCGGCGATGTAGTTGGGGGCCTCGGCGCGGTAGCCGTACTGCACGCCGCTGGGCAACACGATGGTGTAGGAGCCGTCGGTGGGGTCGGTTTCGGTGGTGCCGATTTCTTCGCCCGTCAGCAGGTTTTCGTAGTGGATGATGGCCTTGATGGGTTTTTTGGTGGCGGCGTCGAGCACCTGGCCGCGCACCAGCGTCACGGCCTCCGGCTTGAAGGCCGGGGAGAGGGCGATGCGGAAAATGTCCTTTGAGTTGTTGATGCCGTTGCGCGTCGAAACCAAATAGGCGTCGTCGCCGGCCGCCGACATGGTGTAGTAGGCGTCAAAATCGGGCGAGTTCACGGCGCTGCCCAGGTTGCGGGGCGGGCTCCAGTTCGTCCAAGTGTCGTCGAGGCGCTTTGAATAAAAAATATCCGACTTGCCGTAGCCGCCGCGGCCCTCGCTGGCGAAGTACAGCGTCTTCTCGTCGGCGGCCAGGAAAGGGGCGAAGTCGGCCTTTTTGGTGTTCACGTTGGGGCCCAGGTTGCGTGGGCGCGTCCACGTCATGGGTTGGCCGGGGGCCGTGGGCTTGGGAAAGCTCACGTACAAGTCCTGCGAGCCGAGGCCGTCGGTGCGCTCCACGGCCATGAGCAGGGCCTTGCCGGAGGTGGAGAGGAAGTAGTCGGCGTGCTCGTCGTCGTTGTTGTAAAAGTCCTCGATGTCCACGTCGGCCGGCGGCGACCAGCCGCCGGGGCGGTGCTCCGAAATGCTGGGGCCCTTGGGCACCAGGCCTTCAGCGGTGTAATGGCCCAGCAGCAGCAGGCGCTGACCGTTGGCCGACACCGACGCCAACCCGTTTGGAAAGCCGGCCGTGTTGATGGGGCCCCCGATGTTTTTGGCCGGGCCCCAGGCCTTGGCGCTGGCGCTTTGCAGCGTCGAGTACCACACGTCCTGCGGGTCGTTCCGGCCGCCGATGTTGCCGGGGTGGTTCTGGCGGGCGAAGTACAGGGTGCGCCCGTCGGGCGAAACCACCGGGTGGGTGTCCACGGCGGGGCTGTTCACGTTGGGCCCCAGGTTCACGAGCGACGAGTCGAAGCGGGCCACGCCCTCCGCGCCCGCGTCGGCGGCCTTGAAATCCTTTTTCACCATCGTCTGGGCCACGTCGGCCACGCCGATGGCGTCGAGCTGGTTCACGCCCTCCACCTTGGCCGTGTTCATGTGCACCACGGCCCCCACGGTGCGGTAGGCCGGCGTGGCCGGGGCCACCTTCACCTCCAGGGTGCGGTAGGCGTCGGGCAGCGGGCCGGGGTTGTCGTTCAGGTATACTTCGTGGTGAACGCCGTGGGTGTCGACCAGCTCAATTTTTGTCACCGAGCCGGGGTTGAAGTTTTCCACCACCGTCACCTGTTGCACCAGCACCGAGCGGGCAAAGCGCACTTCAATGAACTCGTCGCGGCCTTCTCGTTTCGGAATCCAGGCCTTGTCGTTGATTTGGCCCAGCGGCAGCGCGTTGGGGGCCCCCAGCGCCTGCTCGGGCGAGTACGCTTCTTTGCCCGCGCCTTTCTGCGACGACACCGCCACCACCTTGCTGGCCCAGAGCGCGTGCTGGGCCTGCGCCGCGGGGCCCGCCAGCGCCGCGGCGGCCGTTAGGGTGAGAGAAAAAATAAAAATCTTCATAGCTGTTCAGCGGGCCTTGCCGCTGCTTGGAGAAAAACACGCAAATGGCACGTGTATAGAGTATAGGACGCAGATTTTTACTGCTAAGCCAAATAAAAACTGCGTTCTCACTGCCCCAAGCATCGCCCTTAAGCCCGGCTATACGGCCGCAGCCCCCGCTTCGGATGCCGCGCTGCATATAATGGCGGCTACTCGCCCAGCACCAGCTGCTCGGGCAGGTTCAGCAGGTAGTCGCCGTAGCCGCTTTTGCGCAAGGGCAGGGCCAGTGCGCGCAGCTCGTCGGCGGAGATAAAGCCCTGGCGGTACGCCACTTCTTCGATGGCCCCCACCTTCAGGCCCTGGCGCTGCTCGATCACGCGCACGAACTCGCCGGCTTCCATCAGGCTCTCAAACGTGCCCGTGTCGAGCCAGGCCGTGCCCCGGCCCAGGATGCCCACCTTCAGCTTGCCACGGCGCAGGTATTCCTGGTTCACGTCCGTGATTTCGTACTCGCCGCGCGGGCTGATTTTCAGGTTGCGGGCAATTTCCACCACTTCGTTGTCGTAGAAATAAAGGCCCGGCACGGCGTAGTTGCTCTTGGGCTTGGCCGGCTTCTCCTCGATGCTCAGGGCCTGCTTATTGGCGTCAAATTCCACCACGCCGTAGCGCTCGGGGTCGTGTACGTGGTAGGCGTACACCACGCCGCCGTCGGGGGCGCTGTTTGATTTCAACAAGTCTTCCAGGCCCGCGCCGTAGAAAATGTTGTCGCCCAGCACCAGGGCCACCGAATCCTGGCCGATGAAGTCGGCCCCCAGCACGAAAGCCTGCGCCAGCCCGTTGGGCACTTCCTGCACCACGTATTGGAAGTCGCAGCCCAGGCTCCGGCCGTCACCGAGCAGCTTCTGGAACTGCGCCTGGTCGTGGGGCGTGGTGATAATCAGTACTTCCCGAATACCGGCCATCAGCAGAATGCTCAGCGGGTAGTAAATCATCGGCTTGTCGTAGACCGGCATGAGCTGCTTGCTCACGGCCAGCGTCAGCGGGTGCAGGCGGGTGCCGGAGCCGCCGGCGAGGATAATTCCTTTCATAACACGAGGGTTTCTAGCGCAAGGTTGCGCGAGGTTAAAAGAGGTTTTGCAAGGGGTTGGGGCTTGCAACTGGCAGGCTTCGCGAGACCTTGCTTAGCCTCGCGAAACCTTGCGCTCAATTGCGTTCCTGAATAAACGCCTGGTTGGCTTTGAACCAGTCCAGCGTCTGGCGCAGCCCTTCGCGGATGCGCACCTGCGGCGCGTAGCCGAGCAAGGTGCTGGCCTTGGAAATGTCGGCCAGCGAGTCGCGGATGTCGCCGGCGCGGTCGGGGCCGAAATGAGGGGCCAGCGCCGAGCCGGCTTCCTCGCGCAGGATGTCGTACATCTGCACCAGCGAGGTGCGGTCGCCCACGGCGATGTTGTACACTTGGTTGAGGGCCCCCGGGTTGGTCGTCAGCGCGACGCGGATGTTGGCCTGCACGCAGTTTTCCACGAACGTGAAGTCGCGGGTCTGGCCGCCGTCGCCGTTGAGCGTGGGCGGCTGGTTTTGCAGAATGGCGTCGATGAACAGCGGAATCACGGCCGCGTAGGCCCCGCCGGGGTCTTGCCGGGGCCCGAAGATGTTAAAGTAGCGCAGGCCGATGATTTCCATCCCGTAAGTGCGGGCAAACACGTCGGCGTACAGCTCGTTGGCGTACTTCGTGACGGCGTAGGGCGAGAGCGGCTTGCCAATGCGGTCTTCCACCTTGGGCAGGCCGGGGTGGTCGCCGTAGGTGCTCGACGAGGCCGCGTACACGAAGCGCCGCACGCCCGCGTTTTTGGCGGCCGTCAGCACCTGCACGAAGCCGCCCACGTTCACGTCGTTGGTCAGCACCGGGTCTTTAATGGAGCGCGGCACCGAGCCCAGGGCCGCCTGGTGCAGCACCACGTCGATGCCCGCGCAGGCCGCGGCGCAGGTGTCGGCGTTGCGGATGTCGCCGTCCACGATTTCCAGGGCCGGGTCGCCGGCGAACAATGCCAGGTTTTTGCGGAAGCCGTTGGAGTAGTTGTCTAGGGTGCGCACTTTTTTGGCCCCGTACTTCAGCAAATATTCGACGAGGTTGGAGCCGATGAAGCCGGCCCCGCCGGTAACGAGAAAGGAAGTGTCCGACAGCGGCCGGTCGTGGAAAGGAGTATCGTACATGTTAACTTAATGAGCAATTATCAATGAGCAACGCGCAATTATTCAGAGGTCCGGTGAACGACGCGGTTCACCGCCCCCTGATAATTGCGCATTGAAGCGTCGCGCTACCGCCCCGCGTACTGCTGGGTGTTGTATTCCTGGTAAGCGCCGCTCGTTACGTTGGTCAGCCAGGCTTCGTTGGCGAGGTACCAGTCCACGGTTTGGGCCAGGCCCTGCTCGAAGGTGACGGACGGCTGCCAGCCCAGCTCGTGCATGATTTTGCCCGAGTCGATGGCGTAGCGCATGTCGTGGCCGGCGCGGTCGGTCACGAACTTGATGAGCCGGCGCGAGGTGCCGGCGGCCTGGCCGGTTTTTTGGTCCACCACGTCGCAGAGCAGCTCGATGAGCTTTAGGTTGGCCCACTCGTTCACGCCGCCGATGTTGTAGGTATCGCCCAGCTTGCCCTTGTGAAACACGGCGTCGATGGCCGTGGCGTGGTCTTTCACGAAGAGCCAGTCGCGCACGTTCTCGCCCTTGCCGTACACCGGCACCGGCTGGCCGGTGCGCAGGCGGTGGATGGCCAGCGGGATGAGCTTCTCGGGGAAGTGGTTGGGGCCGTAGTTGTTCGAGCAGTTGCTCAGCTTCACGGGCAGGCCGTAGGTGTGGTGCCAGGCCCGCACGAAGTGGTCCGACGACGCCTTTGAGGCCGAGTAGGGCGAGCGCGGGTCGTAGGCGGTGGCTTCGGTGAACAGCTCGGGGCCGAAGTCCAGCGAGCCGTACACTTCGTCGGTGCTCACGTGGTAGAAGGTGTGGCCCGCGTAGCCGCCCGGCTGCCACAGGTTTTTGGCCGCGTTCAGCAGGTGCACCGTGCCCAGCACGTTGGTTTTCACGAAGGCCAGCGGGTCGGTGATGGAGCGGTCGACGTGGCTTTCGGCGGCGAGGTGAATCACCGCGTCGGGCTCTTCGCGGGCAAACAGCTCGTCGACGAACGCCTGGTCGGTGATGTCGCCCTTCACGAAGCGGTAGTTGGGGGCCTGCTCGACGTCGCGCAGGTTTTCCAGGTTGCCGGCGTAGGTCAGCGCGTCGAGGTTAAGGATCTGGTACTCGGGGTACTTCGTGACGAACAGCCGCACCACGTGCGAGCCGATGAAGCCGGCCCCGCCGGTGATGATGAGTTTCATGGAAGGTGAGTTAAGAGGTTGGTGGGAGAACGAGCGAATGAAACGGTGAAGCAATTGAGCGTCAAGCGCACCCTTTCACTGCCTCATACTACTTCGCCAAGGATAATTGCCATTTCCAGGCGCTGGCGAGCGAGTCGGCCAGCGACGTTTCGGTTTTGAAGCCCAGCACCTCGGCGACCTTGGTGGCGTCGGCGTAGATGGCGGGCACGTCGCCGGGGCGGCGCGGGCCGATGCTGTAGTTGACCTTTTGGCCGGTGGCGCGCTCAAAGGTCTGCACCACTTCCAGCACGGTATTGCCGTGGCCGGTGCCCACGTTGAAGGTTTCGACCACCTCGGGGGCCGTGCGGTCGAGCAGGCGCTGCACGGCCGCGATGTGGGCCTTGGCCAGGTCCACGACGTGGATGTAGTCGCGGATGTTGGTGCCGTCGGGCGTGTCGTAGTCGTTGCCGAAGATGGTCAGCTTCTCGCGCAGGCCGGCCGCCGTTTGGGTCACGAACGGGATCAGGTTGTTGGGCACGCCCAACGGCAGCTCGCCGATGCGCGCCGAAGCGTGGGCCCCGATGGGGTTGAAGTAGCGCAGCAAAATGCTGTGCAGCCGGTTGCCGGGGGCCCCCGCGGCGTCGTGGATGATGTCTTCGCACATCTGCTTGGTGCGGCCGTAGGGCGACGACGCCGGCTTGGTGGGCGTGGTTTCGCGCACGGGCAGCGCGTCGGGGTTGCCGTACACGGTGCACGACGACGAGAAGACCAGGTTCTCCACCCCAAATTCGGGCAGCACTTCCAGCAGCGTCAGCAGCGAGCCCACGTTGTTTCGGAAGTACGCCAGCGGCTTCTGCACCGATTCGCCCACGGCCTTGAACGCCGCAAAGTGGATGACGCCCTCGATGTTGCCTTCGGCCCGCAGCACCCCGCGCAGCGCCTCGGCGTCGCCGCAGTCGATGCGGTGGAACGGCACGTCGCGCCCCAGAATGTCGCGCAAGCCGCTCAGCACCGACTCCTTTGAGTTCCGGAAATCGTCGATGATAACCGGCTCGAAGCCCGCCTGGGCCAGCTCCACCACGGTGTGGGAGCCGATGTAGCCGGCGCCGCCGGTAACGAGAATCTTTTTCATAGTTGGGGGATTTTGTTCTTGCTTCGTCGTTCCTCTTCGGAATGAAAGTCGTTTACAAACTCCAGTAATGCAGGTCCTTCATCCGGTTGCGGTACAGGCCCTTGATATCGACCAGTACGGCATTTTCGGCGGTGATGGACTGAAAATACGCCTCGTCCTTCGCGGCGTAGGGCTTGTGGCCCACGGCTACGATTACGGCGTCGTAGTCGGTGCGGACGTCGTCGTTGGCCGTCAAGCGGAAGCCGTACTCGTGCAGCAGCTCGTCGGAATCGGCGTGGGGGTCCACGATGTCCACGTTCACCGAGAAGTTTTTCAGCTCCTGGATCACGTCGGCCACCTTCGAGTTGCGGATGTCCTCCACGTTTTCTTTGAACGTGGCGCCCATCACCAGCACGCGGCTTTTGGCCACGTCCTTGCCTTTCTTGATCATCATCTGCACCGTTTTGCGGGCGATGTAGGCCCCCATGTTGTCGTTGGTGGTGCGGCCCGAAAGAATGACTTTGGCGTCGTAGCCCAGCTCCTTGGCCTTGTAGGTCAGGTAATAAGGGTCGACGCCGATGCAGTGGCCGCCCACCAGGCCGGGCGAAAACTTGAGGAAGTTCCACTTCGTGCCGGCCGCCTCCAGCACCTCGTAGGTGTTGATGTTCATGCGGTCGAAAATCATCGACAGCTCGTTCATCAGCGCGATGTTGACGTCGCGCTGGGTGTTTTCGATGATTTTGGCGGCCTCGGCCACCCGGATGCTGCTGGCGCGGTGCACGCCGGCGTCCACCACCAGCTCGTACACCTTGGCCACGGTGTCGAGCGCCTCGGCGTCGTTGCCGCTCACCACTTTCACGATGCGGCGCAGCGTGTGCTCCTTGTCGCCGGGGTTGATGCGCTCGGGCGAGTAGCCCACCTTGAAGTCGGTGGGAAATTTAAGGCCCGAAAGCCGCTCCATCACCGGAATGCAGTCTTCCTCGGTGCAGCCGGGGTACACGGTGCTCTCAAACACCACGTAATCGCCCTTTTTCAGCACCTTGCCCACCGAGGCGGAGGCCCCGAGCAGCGGCTTGAGGTCGGGCTGGGCGTGCTCGTCGATGGGCGTGGGCACGGCCACGATGTAGAACTGGGCCTGCCGCAGCACCTCCAGCGAGTCGGTGAAGGCGATGTCGCAGCCCTCGAAAGCCGCCGCGTCCAGCTCGCCGCTGGGGTCGACGGCGTTTTTCATCTGCTCGACCCGCCCGGCGTTGATGTCAAAACCGATGACTTTGAGCTGCTTGGCGAATTCCAGGGCGATGGGCAGGCCCACGTAGCCGAGGCCGATGACGGCCAGCGTGGCCTCTTTGCGCAATAATTGGTCGTACACTTTAGTAGTTGTCAGTTGCGGATTTTCAATTATCAGTTGCGGGATTTCGGCAACTTGGGGGCCGTCGCGGCCACGGGCTGAACCGTTTTTTCGTCGGGGCTTAATTCGTATTGCTCGCCGCTTTCGGGGCAGGTGGCGCGCCCGTGCCGGTCGAAGCGCAGGCGGTGCCCGTGGGCGCTCATCCAGCCCTGCGGGCGGGCGGGCGTGCCGTACACCAAGGCGTAGGCCGGCACGTCGCGCGTGACGACGCTGCCCGCGCCCACGAAGGCGTAGCGCCCCAGGCGCACGCCGCACACGAGGGTGGCGTTGGCGCCCACCGTTGCGCCCTGCTCCAGGTGCGTGGTTTGGTAGTGGCCGGGGCCCTGGCGGGGCACGGCGCTGCGCGGGTTTTTCACGTTCGTGAACACCACCGAGGGCCCCAGAAACACGTCGTCTTCGCACACCACGCCGCCGTAGAGGCTCACGTTGTTCTGCACCTTCACGCCCCGGCCCAGGCGCACGCCGTCGGCCACGAACACGTTCTGGCCCAGGGTGCAGCCCTCGCCGATGTCGGCCCCGGCGCACACGTGGCTGAAGTGCCACACGCGGCTGCCGCGCCCGACCTGGCAGCCCTCGTCGAGCACGGCCGTGGGGTGGGCATAAAAGTCGGGGGCAGCGTGGGGCATCCGGGCCGGCAAGGTTTTAGCCCGCAAAGGTAGGGCCCCGGGCGGGGTTGGGAGAAAGACCGGGGCCGTGAGGGCCGTGCGAAGGCCCCAAACGCTCGCTTTGGGCCAGGTTGCCGGCTAAGCCCCGGCCCGGCTTGGCGGTTCGGCCGGCGGGGCCGTGTTGGTGGCCGAGATGAGGTAGAGCGGGCGCTGGCGCACGTTGGCCGAAAGCCGGGCGATGTATTCGCCGATGATGCCGACCGAAATGAGCTGCACCCCGCCCAAAAACAGGATGCTGATCAT
>JANXOE010000153.1 GCA_025353745.1 Hymenobacter sp. | reverse complement strand
GGACGTGCGCCGGGGCCTGAACGCCTTCCACACCGGCTTCGGCGGCGGCGTGTACGTGGACGTGCTCCGGCAGGCCATCGTCAACGTCACCTACACCGTCGGCGAGGAGAAGCTGGTGTTCGTGGGCTTCGATTTCCTGTTTTAGCAGCCCGCCGGCCCGGCCCGCCCAACAACCGTAGCGACGCGACCCTTCGCGTCTCCATCGTCGCCAGCAATCAAATCCGTGCAACGATTGAGACGCGAAGGGTCGCGTCTCTACCGCCGTTCCGGGGATAAAACCACCGTTCCGGGGATAAAAACGAACGGGCCCCAACCCAGGAACCGCGCTGGAAGTCCGGCTGAAAGGAACGGTTCGGCCGCGGCCCCCGCACCCGGGGAAACAAAAGCCGGCAAACGGCGCGCAAACGGTGTGAATTGTCGATAAAATACTGTTTTCTATCGATTTATTCTTATTTGAGTGCCGGCAATTGCCGGTTCACTCCCCGCAAATCCTGCTTCACTCCCCGCAAATCCTACTCGTGGCCCCGCAAATCCTGCGGCAGTGCCCGCAAATCCTATGCGCGCCGCCGCAACAGGGGGGCGATGCCCCGCAAATGCTACGCAGTAGGGAGAAAATACAGCGTGGGGCGGACCAACGCGCCGGCAGGGCCCCGCAACGCTAGCGTCGGGCTTAGATTTGGCGCATCGTTCTCACCCTTTCCCCTTTTTCGTCCCCGTGACCGACCTAGAAATCAACTACCGCGCCATGGCCCGGCTCGCCGAGCAGCACCTCGCCGCCACCCGCGCCACCTGGGAAGCCGCCGCCCCGCGCATGGTGCCCGACTACCAAGCCCTGGTGGCGCTGCTGGCCAGCTTCGACGAAGTAGCGGCGCAGCGCAGCGGCCTGGGCAGCGCCGGCTACACCGACGCCAAGGACCAGGCCGAAGCCGCCGCCGTGGCCGCCGCCATGCGCGTGGTGAAGGGCCTGAGGGCCCTGCAGCTCACCCAGCCCCTGCCCGAGCTGGCCAAAGCCGCCGCCTACACCGATTCGGGCCTGACCCGCCTGCGCGACGAAGCCCTGGTGATGGCCCTCGACGCCGTCCGGGCCGCCGCCCAGCCCCACGCCGCCGCCCTGGCCGAGGAGCGCGTGACGGCCGCCCACCTCGCCGCCCTCGCCGCGGCCACCGCCGCCTACCGCCCGCTGGTGGGCACGCCCCGCGGCCAAATCATCCAGGGCACGGCCCTGCGCACCACCGCCAAAAAGCTGGTGGCCCAGCTCCGCGACGCCTTCGTTCCGCTCGACACGCGCCTGGACACGCTCGAAGAAGACTTCCCCGACCTGGTGGGCCGCTACCACCAGGCCCGCCGCCTGGGCCAGGCCGGCCACGGCCCCGGGGCCGGCACCGCCGCGCCGCAAGCCTAGGCCGAAGCAAAACCCAGGAGCGGCGCAAACAAGAAGCCCCGGCTGCGCGAGCGGCCGGGGCTTCTTGTTTGGTGGTTCGCAATAGGGTCAGGCAGTCCGGCGTTTCGGCCGGGCGTTTTCGGCGTCGGCCCGCAGCTGGATACGCGAAGCGGCCGCGCGGGCCAGTTCTTCCGGCTCGGCCCGGCGGGTATAGTAGCCCGTTTCAAATAAATAGGGGTCTACATAAGCTGAAGCATCTCGATGCTGAACCGGGTGGGTGGGCGCAATAGCGGCTTGGTGGCTTGCTGCGTTCATCGGCGCGGGCTGGTGAATCAGCGCCTTGGGAGCGGCAGCAACCCTGCCGCTTTTACCCGGCTGACCGGGCAACATCGGCAAGACATCGGGCTTGTTCATCGCAGTTGTTGAGCGGCTAAGGTTAAGTACTGCTGCTTATTGGAGCGGTACGCCGTAAGAACGACGCACCGGCCGGGGCGGTTCCGGCTCCCTTTTACCAAATAATACGTTAATCTCATACACGCAGCCGCGCCGATTGGTCCAGTTCAAAAAGCTGTAGCGCCCGTTGAATTCGGGGTCCACCGTGTCGTAATGTTCCAGCAATTGCGCAATGTCTTCGTGGTGCAGGTCGTGCAGCTTGTCCTGGTTGTAGCTGGAACAAATGTGGCGGGCGTGCTGGGTGGTCCAGAAAATTTCGTATTCGTGGCTTTCGTAGCGGATGCGTTTGTTTTGGGTCATAGCAACACTTTGGCGATGGGCAGTAAAGCAGTTCGATGGGGCTAAAAATTAAGGCCGCCACGCGGGCGCTACTTCCGCCACCGGTAGCTGGGTGCCGTCGGCCAGCAGCAGGTGCCACGCGCCCGACAGCGGGTGCTGGAAGCCCAGCGCGCCGGGCCGGCACTGCCCGTAGCGCCGGGCCAACGCCGCCCAGCCGGCCCGCAGGCCGTGGCGGCGGGTGGTGCGGTACACGTGGCGCGAGCAGCTTTGCCGAAACAAGCAGGCCCGGCGGGCACGCGGCGGCCACAGGGCCCAATACAAACGGATGAGCAGTAGCAGCGGCACGGGCAACGCGGCGACTAAGCGACCTCGCGGGAAAACACGACCATTGAGAGCGACTGCGTGGTGGCCGGCGTAGCCCCCACCCCGAAGCAGCCAGCGTTGCCGGCTACGGTCGTCGTCACCATTTCGAGCCGGACGTAACGGTAGCCTTGCGCCGAATAATTCTGAATCAGCAATTGGAGTTGCTCCGCGGCCTGGGCTGCCGTGCCGTTGTTGGCAATCGCGGCTACGAAGGGTATAACGATGTATTGCATGGGTAAAAAAGGTGGGTGAGCGGCAAACATACGCCCCCTGCGCCGGGGGGCGGCCTTTCGTCTAGCGGGTAGCGCTCGTTGCCTTCTTCGCCACGCGCCAGGGCCCCGGCGAACTGAATCTTCAGGGCCCTACGGCCGCCGCTTCTGCTTTTTGAGCCACTGGCGGGTGGCTTCCTGGGCGCGCAGGGGCGGGGCGTCGGCGGGGTTGGGGGCGATGAGGCGGTTGTCGAAGTCGCGGGCCTTCACGTTGTCGAGGCGCTGGAAGTCGAGCAGCTGGCGCACCTCGGCGCGCAGGGCTTCGTCGAAGAGCGGGAAGGCCACCTCCACCCGGCGGTCGAGGTTGCGCGTCATCC
>JANXOE010000150.1 GCA_025353745.1 Hymenobacter sp. | reverse complement strand
ATTACGGCCCCGGCCGACCACGTGGTGGGGGCCACCGGCACGCTCCAGAACCCGACGCAGGTGCTCAGCAGCGCCCAGCAGGCCCGGTTGCGCCAGGCCGTGGGCGCCAAAAAACCGGTGCTCATCGTGACCCCGGACGAGGCCGTGAAGAACGAATCGAGCCAGGCCGCCCGCACCAAAACCTGGACCTTCGCCGCCAAAAACGTGCGCGACTTCGCGTGGTGCAGCTCGCGCAAATTCATCTGGGACGCCATGGGCATCAAGGAGGCGGGCAAGCCGGTGCTGTGCATGAGCTACTACCCTAAGGAAGGCAACCCGCTGTGGGGCAAGTACTCCACGGAAGTCGTGGCCCACACCATCAAGACGTATTCCAAATTCACCATTCCGTACCAGTACCCGGTCGCCATTTCGGTGCACGGCCCCGTGGGCGGCATGGAGTACCCGATGCTGTGCTTCAACGGCGGGCGGCCCGAGGCCGACGGCACCTACTCGGCCGACCGGAAGTACGGGATGATTTCGGTGATTATCCACGAGGTGGGCCACAACTTCTTTCCGATGATCGTGAACTCCGACGAGCGGCAGTGGACGTGGATGGACGAGGGCCTGAACACCTTCTGCCAGTACCTGACGGAGCAGGAATGGGAGCGCGGCTACCCGTCGCGCCGCGGCGAGCCGAAGGACATCGCGACCTACATGCGCACCGATAAAAGCCTGCAAACGCCGATCATGACCAACTCGGAGTCGGTGCTGCAATTCGGCAGCAACGCCTACGGCAAGCCGGCCACGGCCCTCAACATTTTGCGGGAGACGGTGATGGGCCGCGAGCTGTTCGACTACGCGTTCAAGACCTACGCCACGCGCTGGGCCTACAAGCACCCCACGCCGGCCGACTTTTTCCGCACCATGGAAGACGCCTCGGCGGTGGACCTGGACTGGTTCTGGCGCGGCTGGTTTTACAGCACCGACCGCTGCGACCTGAGCATCGACGCCGTGAAGTACTACAACGTGAACACGCTGGACCCAGCGGTGGAAAACCCGCGCCTGCAACAGCAGAAAGCCGCCCAGCCGCAAACCGTGTCGCAGCAGCGCAACGCCGAAGACATCAAGCAGACGCTGGTGGACGAGAAGCCCGAGCTTAAGGACTTCTACAACAGCTACGACCCGCTGGCCGTGACCGACGCCGACCGCCAGCGCTACACCGCCTACACCCAGGCCCTGACCCCGGCGCAGCTGGAGCGCCTGCGCGACAACACCAACTTCTACGAGCTGAGCCTGCACAACGTGGGGGGCCTGGTGATGCCGGTTATCCTGCAGCTGACGTACGCCGACGGCAGCCAGGAAATCCAGCACATTCCGGTCGAGCTGTGGCGCAAAAACAACGAGCAGGTCACCAAAGTCGTCACCACGAGCAAGCCGGTGGTGAGCTTCGTGCTCGACCCCTTCCTGCAAACGGCGGACACGGATTTAAGCAACAACGCTTTTCCGCGCCAGCCCGTGGCCTCGCGCTTCGAGCTGTTTCAGCAGGCGGCGCCGGCGCAGCCCAACCCCATGCGGCAGCAGTCCGGGCAAGGCTCGGCGCAAAAAGGCGAAGGCAAGCCGCTGAACAGGTAAAAGCAGGGCCCCCAAAATGGAGCTGTCATACGGAGCTGTCATTCCGAGCGCAGCGAGGAATCTGGGTTAGCATCAAACCCAGATTCCTCGCTGCGCTCGGAATGACAGCTTTTGTTTGGGGGCCCTGGAAGAATGAGGCGGGCTATTGCCGCTGCGCCAGTGCCACGATATCGGGCACTTCCAGCGCACGCCGGCGGCTGAGCAGTAAAATTCGCTCAACGCCGGGGTGGGCCAGGCATTCGTGCAGCACGCCTTCGCCCACCATGCCGGTCGTGCCGGTGATGATGGCGTTTATCATCATGCGCTGAGAAGCCGTTACTTACCGCCGATCATGCGCGAAATCAAGCCGTGGTCGGACGTAATTTCGGACCAGACCACCCCCCCGAGGTGAACGGCGAAGAAGCCGATGATCAGGTACATGGTCACGCTGTGCACTTCCGATACGGGGTGCTCGATGCGGTGCAGAAATTCCACGTCGTCGGCCCAGGTCAGGGCCAGGCCCGTGAACACCATAACGGTCAGGAACGCGTAGAAAAGCGCGTATGTCGTTTGGGCGAACAGCGCGTGGCGGGCGTCGCCCTTGTCGGCCGGCGGGGCCAGCCGGTACTTGCGGGCCACCAGCAGCAGGCGCGTTGAAAAGCGCATCTCCGCGGGGCCCCGCAGCTCCAGGAGCACGCGCAGCAGCCAAAAGGCCGCCAGCGCGAGGCCAATGGCGATGTGCCAATCCCAGATCCGGTCGCTGATGATGTGGGCAAACGCCCGGCCCTGCTGCTCGCTGAGGGCCAGGCCCTCCTTGCTCATCGCCTGCTGAAACTCCGGCACCGCCGAGCGCGGGTTCACGATGACCATCAGGAATAAAATGGTCGCCAGCTGGCCGCTCACCAGCAGGGCGTTGCCCCAGTGCCACACCCGCAGCGGCGCGGAGTAGTCGTGAACTGGCGGCGCGGCGGGCGCTTCAACGGGGACGGGCAAAGGGGCCATAGACAAACGATAAATTAGGAAGCGGACAGCGGAGCGGTTTCTACGGCCCCTGCATCCGCAAGATGCACCGTGCGGCCGGGATACGTGCGCAGCGCCGCCGCCAGGCAGTCGAAAGCCGCGCTCAGGGCCGTGCGGTTGATGACGTAGGCCAGGCGCACTTCCTGCCGGCCCAGGCCCGGGGTGCGGTAGAAGCCGGTGGCCGGCGACAGCATCAGCGTCTGGTTGTCGAGCGTGAATTCTTCGAGCAGCCACTGCCCGAACTTCTCGGCGTCGTCGACGGGCAGGCGGGCCACCACGTAGAACGCGCCGCCCGGCACCGGGCAGGCAACGCCCGGCATGGCCCGCAGGCGCGCCACGGTGAGGTCGCGCCGGGCCTGGTACTCGGCGCGGGTGCCGTCGAAGTAGGAGGGGGGCAGGTCGGCCGCGGCTTCGGCGGCCAGCATCTCGAGCACCGGCGGGCAGATGCGCATCTGCCCCAGGCGCAGGGCCGCCGCCCACACGTCGGGGTTGCGCGTGACGAGGGCCCCCACGCGGGCCCCGCAGGCGCTGTAGCGCTTCGAGACGGTGTCGACCATCACCACGTGCTGCTCGCCGCCGGGCAGGCTCAGGGCGCTGGTGGCGGTGGCCCCGTCGTAGCAGTACTCGCGGTAAGCCTCGTCGGCAATCAGGTAGAAATCGTGCCGGATGCACAGGCCCAGCAGGGCCTCCAGCTCGTCGCGCCGGTACACGTGCCCCGTCGGGTTGCTGGGGTTGCACACGAGGATGGCGCGGGTGCGCCCGGTGATGACGGCCTCAAAGTCGGCCAGCGGCGGCAGGGCAAACCCGTC
>JANXOE010000138.1 GCA_025353745.1 Hymenobacter sp. | reverse complement strand
GCTGCCGCTGCTGCGCTACGGCGGCGAGCTGCTGGGGCAGGGCAACGTCATGGCGCACCTCACCCTGGCCCAGTTGCAGTACCAGGTGCGCCACCACACCGGGGCCATCTTGCGCCTGCTGTGGCGGGCCGAGGTGGGGGCGCTGCTCATTTGGGCGGTGGCGGCGGTGCCGCTGGTGGCGGCGCTGTTTTTCGGGCTGCGGCCGGTGTTCCGGCGCGTGCTGCGCAAGCAGGAAGCGGCCGAGGCGCTGGCCGCCGACGCGGTGGTAGGGGAGCAATAAGCGGCAGCAGGTGCAGGCGCGGGCAGCCGGCTTTTCGCCGGCTGCCCGCTAATCGTTGCTACCATTGCGGAGGGACCCAGCGATTACCGGGCAGCCGGCGAAAAGCCGGCGGCCCGGGACCGGGCCGCCTTAGCCCATCGTGTGGTACACGGCCTGTACGTCCTCGTCTTCCTCGAATTTCTCAATCAGTTTTTCCACCTCCTCGGCCTGCTCGTCGGTGAGGCTGACGGTGGTGTTGGGCACGCGCTGAAGCGTGGCGCTCAGCACATTCAGCCCCTTGGCATCGAGGGCTCGCTGCATCTGGCCGAAATCGGTGAAGGCGGTTTCGACCACCATGTAGGCGTGCTCGGCTCCGTGCTCGTCCTCCTCCCGGGCTTCGTACACGTCCTCGGCGCCGGCGTCGATGAGCTCCAGCTCCAGCTCGTCGCGGTCGAGGCCTTCGGCGGCCAGCTTGAACACGCCCTTGCGGGTGAAGGTGTAGTCGGAGCTGCCCGCCGTGCCCAGGGCCCCGCTGTTGCGGTTGAAGTAGAGGCGCACGTTGCTCACGGTGCGGGTGGGGTTGTCGGTGGCGGTTTCCACCACGATGGCGATGCCGTGGGGGCCATAGCCTTCGTACACAACTTCCTGGTAATCTTTCTCTTCGCGGCTGCTGGCGCGCTTGACGGCGGCTTCCACGCGGTCCTTGGGCATGTTCACGCCCTTGGCGTTTTGCATGGCCGTGCGCAGGCGGGCGTTGGTGTCGGGGTTGGGGCCGTTTTCCTTCACGGCCATCACGATTTCCTTGCCGATGCGGGTGAAGTCTTTCGACATCCGGTCCCACCGCTTCATTTTGCGGCCTTTCCGAAATTCAAATGCGCGTCCCATTATACAGTGAGCAGTTAACAGTTAACAATGAGCAGTTCGGGGCGCGGGGTGGGAGCGGGGCCCCGAATGCGGGCGCAAGTTAGCCCGCAACCCGAAGCTTGCCCGCCCGCGCAGCGGCGTGCCGGCTACCGCCGCCGCTGCGCGGGCGGTTTGGGCGGGGCCGGCGCGGGGCCCTGGGCCACCAGCTCGTACACGCCCCGGCTGCCGGCCGGGTAGCCGGCAATGGCCACGGTGAGGTGCCGCGTCCGGGCGTCGTAGCGGAAAGTGCCGCGCTGCACATCAAAGCCCTTGGCATCGGTGAAGGCAAAGCGGATGCTGTCGCCGCCCACGGTGCATCGGCCGTGCTGCACAAAATCGAGCGGCCCGTTGGGGCCCGTGATGCGCAGGCGCTTGTCGTAGGCCCCCGTGGGAAACAGCGTGAGCGTGCCGCCGACCCCGGCCACGCGGGTGGGCGGGTCGGCGGTGGTGTGGTCGTACACGGTGTAGGCCGCGTAGCGGTAAGTGGTGTAGAAGCCGCGCGGCAAGCCCGGCGCGGCCTGCGCGTGCCCGGTGCCGGGCGCCAGGGCCGCCCCGAGCAGCAGGGCCGTTCCCAGCCAGCGGCAGGTCGGGTGCATCATTTGGTGTTGTTTTTGAAGGATTTCCCGGCCCGTTGGGGGCCGGCGTCGGCGCCGTTCTTCGGCCGAAAAGCGCTTCAGCTGGTGGAAGGCCCGCGGCGCCGTGCAAAAAAGAAAGCGCAGCGGAAAAAGCGCCGGCGGCCCCGAAGGTACGTGCCGGGGCCCTTCAGCGCTGCCGCCGCCGCCGCCACGCCCCCCAGCCGAGCAGCAGGGCCCCGGCCAGCGCGCCGGCCAGCGCCGCGGCCCGGCGGGGCAGGCGGTCGGGCACGGGCGGGGGCAGGTGCGCCACGCCGCTGGCGTCGGTGCGGGCCGGCTCGTGAATGTAGCGGCCCTGGGCCGGCACGGGGTAGTGGGCGGCCAGGCGGCGGAGGGCTTCGGCGGCGGCGGGGCCCCGCATCGCGGGGCCGTGGCCGCAGCCGATGGCGGCCGGGTTGAGGTCGGCCAGCTGCTGCACCGACCGCTGGGCAGCCGGCCAGTCGTAGTTGAACGGCGTGCCGGCCCGGCTGATTTGGGGCCGCCCCAGCAGCACCGCCGCCAGGGAGTCGTGGTGGGTGGTGGCGAAGGCATCGGCCCCGATCAGCGTCCGGTCGGCTGCGCGAAACAGGGCGATTTGGCCGGGGGCATGGCCCGGCACGTGCAGCCAGCGCCAGGCGGGCAGGTACGGCACGGCGGCGTCGGCGGTGGGCAGCGCCTGGGCCACGTCGCGCAAGTCGGGCAGCTGGGTGGGAAAGAAGCGGCTGGCAAACGCCAGCGCGCCGCCCACGGTGGGGTCGCGCGGGGGGTACAGGGCCCGGGCCGTTACGTAGGGCAATTCGAGCGGGTGCACCAGCACCGGCACGTGCCAGCCGGTGGCCAGCGCCAGGGCCGAGCCCACGTGGTCGAGGTGGCCGTGGGTGAGCAGGATGGCCTGGGGCACGGCCCCCGGCCCGTACAGCCGCTCGGCGGCGGCGCGGATGGATTTTTCGCTGCCCGGCAAGCCGGTGTCCACCAGCACCCACTCGCCGGGCGTGCCGGCATCGATAAAATACACGTTCACGAAGCGCTTGATGCGCAATTGGGTGACGCCGGCGGCAACGGTATCCATACGAACAGCAATAAAAAGGTGGAAGGAAGGGGGCCCCGGCCTACAATACGTCCCCCCGGTCCGGTAGGGTTTGCCGCCGGCACGAAATGGAATGCACCCCGCCGGCCCCGGGGCCGGCCCACAACCCGGGCCCCCCGGGGCCGTTCAGGGCCGAGCAGCCATCCCGCCCGATGAACCCTGACCATCCTTTTTTCATCCCCCCGGAAGCCTTCCGCCGGCAAGACGAAACCCCCGACGCGCGCTTTTACCGGGCCCCGCGCTTCGTTACCCACCTCGACGCCGGGGCCCTGGCGGCCGTCACGCAGCTCTACCGCGAATATTTTCCGGCCGGTGGGGCCCTGCTCGATTTGATGAGCAGCTGGGTGAGCCACCTGCCCGCCGACGTGCCCTACCGCCGCGTGGCGGGCCTGGGCATGAACGCCGCCGAGCTGCGCGCCAACCCCCGCCTGACCGCCTGCGTGGTGCACGACCTCAACCAACGGCCCGCCCTGCCCTTTGCCGACGACGAATTCGACGGGGCGGCCATCTGCGCGTCCATCGATTACCTTACCCAGCCCGTGGCCGTGCTCCGCGAGCTGGCCCGGGTGCTCCGGCCCGGGGCCCCGCTGGTCGTCACGTTCTCCAACCGCTGCTTCCCCAGCAAGGCCATCGCCGCCTGGCAGGCCCTCGACGACCGCGGCCACCTGGCCCTGGTGCAGCGGTTCTTTCTGGCCGCCGGCGGCTGGACGGCCGTTGAGCTGCTCGACCGTAGCCCGCGCGTGGGCGACCCGCTGTTTGCCGTGGTGGGCAGGGCGGGCGGTGGTTAATTGAAAGTGGGCCAAGCTCCAGCCTTAGGTGGCTGGATTGAGGTGCGTAGGCTACTACGGTAGCCGTTGGCCCGCCCGGGGCCTTTTTGCACGGGATGGAAGACGTTATTCTGCGCCCTGTTGCCGCTGTTGCGGTAGTTCGCCCGTTGGTGGCAGGGCAGGAGGTAGCCCACTGCCAGCGCTTTTCAGCCTGCCGATGGAAAATGGTTGCCGCCTTGCCCGAGCCCGCCGGCTGCCGCTCCTGGACGCGCGGCTGAAAACGACAGGGCCCCGGTGAAGCAGCCCCGGTTCAGCCCGTCCGGCCTGGGCACCGGTTCAGCCAGGGAGTTGTGGGCGGCTTGCTTGTAAGTCCTGTACACTAGCGGCCAGTATGGTTACGGCTTCGGACAGCTCCGTCTCGTTCAGCGAGGCGAAGCCCAGCCGGGCCGCGTTCTGGTTGGGCTGGCCCCCCTCGTAGTAAGTGCCGTCGCTCAAAAGAAGCCCGCGGCGCTGGCAGGCCTGCGCCAGCGCCTTCAACGCTATTTGCGGGGCAAACCGGGCCCACACGGCCAGGCCCCCCCGCGGTTTTTCGAAGTGCACCGCCCCGGGCAAGTGCTCGTGCAGCAGGGCGCACAGCACGTCGCGGCGGCCTTCGTAAATCCGCCGCGCCTTGCGCAGGTGCCGGTGCAGCTCGCCGCTGCGGTACAGCTCGGCCAGGGCTTCCTCCAGCAGGCTGTCGCCCTGCCGGTCCAGCAGGCGGCGCAGCTCGGTGGCCGCCCGCACCAGGTCGGGCGGCGCCACGAGGTAGCCTGCCCGCAGGGCGGGGGCCAGGCTTTTGCCCAGCGAGCCCACGTAGATGACGCTCCCGTGCGAATCGGCCGAGGCCAGCGGCAGAATCGGGCTGCTGGCGTAGTGAAAGTCAAAATCGTAGTCGTCCTCCAGAATGGCGAAGCCGTGCGCCGCGGCCAGGCGCAACAGCTGCAGGCGGCGGTCGGCCCGCAGCGTGACGGTGGTGGGGTGGTGGTGGTGGGGGGTGACGTAGAGCAGGCGCACGGGCCGCTGCTGGCAGAGGCGCTCGACGGCCTCCACGTCCAGCCCGTGGGCATCGACGGGCACGGTGAGGAGGTGGGCGCCCTGGTGCCGGAAGGCGGCGTTGGCGGCGAAATAGTTGGTTTCGCCCACGATGACGGCATCGCCGGGGCGCAGCAACAGGTGCGCGGTCAGGAAAATGGCTTGTTGACTGCCCCGGGTAATCAGCACATTGTCGGGGCCGATGGCCAGCCCGCGGCTGGCGCGCAGGTCGTCGGCCAGCACCGCCCGCAGGTGCGCCGCGCCTTGGGGGCTGCCGTAGCGCAGGTAGCGCGCGGCGGATGGACGGCGGGCGATGGTCCGGTACGCCCGGGTCAGGGCCTCCAAGGGGGCCAGGCGCACGTCGGGAAAACCGTCGTTGAACGCCAGCGCGGGGCGGGCGGACAGCAGCAGTGGGGGCAGCTCGACCGCCGACTCGAAGGCAAACGCCGTGCGCGCCGGGTAGGCCGGCCGGGCCCCGGCCGCCAGCAGCGGCTGGGGAGCCGCCTGCGGCAGGTTGCGCGGCACGAACAGGCCCCGCCGCGGCACACTTTCCAGCCAGCCCTGCGCCACCAGCTCGTCGTAGGCCACGATGACCGTTTGGCGGTTGAGGCCCAGCTGCTGCGCCAGGGCCCGGCTGCCCGGCAGCCGGGTGCCCGGTGCCAGCAGGCCGCGCTGGAGGGCCCCCAGCAGCCCGCCGGCCACCTGCCGGTACAGCGGCTGTTCCAAAGTGCGGTCGAGCAGCAGCATCGTTTGGAAAGGCAGCATGGCGCGTGGAGGGGTCGGTTTATTAAAACTGGACTGAGGCACCAGTCCAGGCAAGAAGGACCTTTGTGGCCGTTGTAAGTTCTGCCCCAGGAGCTAGTCGCTTTTCAACCAATGCGCAGGGCAGTCATCTAAATAACCCCTCACGCTTAAATGTTATGCTGAAACACTCGCCCCACGTCTTCACCTTCGCCCGATTGGCTTTGGGAATGGAGTTGCTTTCGGCCGTCGCCGACCGGTTTGGACTGTGGGGAGCGGCGGGTCAGCCGCACGTGGCCTGGGGCGACTGGGCGCATTTCGTGGCGTACACGGCGCAGGTCAACTCGTTTTTGCCGCCGGCCCTGGCACCCGGGTTGGCCAGTGCGGCTACCCTGGCAGAGGCCCTGCTGGGCACCGGCCTCGTGCTGGGGCTGGGCACCCGGTGGGCGGCGCTGGGGACGGCCCTGCTGACCCTGCTTTTTGCCCTGACCATGACGATTTCCTTCGGCCCCAAAGCACCCCTTGACTATTCGGTATGGGCCGATGTGGCGGTGGGCCTGCTGCTGGCCCAGGCCCCAAGCTTTCCCTGGAGCCTGGACGCCTGGCGGAGTAGCAAGCACCTTTCTTAACGACTCTTAAGCCCGGCCGAATGCTTTGGGTGGGCGAGCCGTACGGCCCGCCGAAAGCCCAGCCGGAAACTTCCGGTACTTTTTTCAACCGCTACCCGCTTAAGCCAACGCTTTTATGACCGCAATTCAACTGGCAGTTACCGATGCCCAGGTTCTGGCCTGTTGGCCGGCACTGCACGGGCTGCGCCCACACCTGGAGCCAGCCCCGTTTCTGGCCCAAATCCGGGACATGCAAGCGCAGGGCTACGAGCTGGCTTTCATCCAGCCCGACCAGCACGTGGTGGCCGTGGCAGGCTTCCGCTACCTGCACCAGCTGCAGGCCGGCCGCGTGCTCTATCTCGACGATTTGGCGACCCTCCCAGAGGCCCGGGGGCAGGGCTACGCCGGCCAGCTGCTCGATTACCTGCATGGCCTGGCTCAGGAGCGCCGCCTCGACGGCGTGGCCCTGGATTCGGGGTTTGCCCGCCACTCGGCCCATCGGCTGTATGTAAACAAGGGGTTTGCTATCAATGCCTTACATTTTTTAAAGGAACTGTAAGTAATAAGCAAACGGCGCCGTTCAATACGTAAAGGGCTTGCCGCCGACGAGCACTTCCTGGGTGTGCTCGTCGAACGTGGCCTTGAGGCCCGTGTGCGCCGCGGCCGTGGCCATGATGTTGGCGATGGAATGGCTGTAGCCCGCTTCGATGGGCGCGTGGGGCGGCTGGCGGCTGCGCACGCACTCCATCCAGTTGCGGACGTGGAGGGAGGTGAGCAGGTCGCCGCCGGTATTGGCCGCGGCGGCCACCGTTTCGGCTTTGGCCAGGCTCACCTCGGGCAGCAGGTTCGGCGGCAGGTGCATGGCGTCGGCAAACGGTTTGGTGAGGCCGCCGGTGGGCGACACCCGGTTGGTAATCAGGTTCAACTCGCCGCCGTTGGAATAGTAAATCTCGGCCGGGTGCTCGTCGCCGTTGTGCATGCGCGAGGCAAACGTGACCTGAAAGCCAGTGGTCGGGTCGTGGGCCGGGCCGTAGTCAAAAACCGCCGTGAGCGTGTCCCAGTTGCGGCGCCCGTCTTTCCACACGTAGATGCCGCCGTTGGCCACCACGCTGCGCGGGTGCGGCAGGCCCGTGAACCAGTGCACGGTGTCGATCTGGTGGCTCATCCACTGGCCCGGCAAGCCCGAAGAATAAGGCCAGAACAATCGGTATTCCAAATACTTGCGCGGGTCGTAGGCTTCATTCGGTCGGTTCATCAGGAAGCGCTTCCAGTCGATGTCGGCTTCGCGCAGCTGGCTTACCAGCTCGGGCCGGCGCCAGCGGCCGGGCTGGTTCACGTTCCAGGTCAGCTCCACCATTGTGATGGGGCCGAACTGGCCCGACTTGATGAATTGCTCGGCGGCCTGGTAGTTGGCCCCGCTGCGGCGCTGCGAGCCCATCTGCACGATTTGCTTCGCGGCCCTGATGGCCTTGAGGGCGGCGCGGTTGTCGGCCATCGTCTCGGCAAAGGGCTTTTCCACGTAGGCGTCGCAGCCGGCCCGCACGGCCTCGATGGCGTGCAGCGCGTGCTGGAAGTCGGCCGTGCCGATGAACACGGCGTCCACGCTGTTGCTGGCGTACAGCTCCTCGTTGTTGCGGTAGGCGGCCACCGGGTGCTGCATCTTTTCTTGCCACACGGCGGCGCCCTCCTCGCGGCGCTTGCTCCAGATGTCGGACACGGCCACCACGTCGAAGTTGAGCGCCTTGTAGTGGTTCATGAAGCACGGCAGGTGCGAGTTGCGGTGGCGGTCCGAAAACCCGACCACACCGACGCGCACCCGGTCGTTGGCCCCGATGATGCGCTTGTAGCTGCTCGCCGACCAGCTGACGCGGGGCAGCAGGGCCCCAGCGCCCGCCAGGGCCACTTGCTGAAGGAAAAGTCGACGGGGCTGCGGCATAACGGCGAGTAGGGCGGGTGGGAAGACGGGTTTTGTAGCGGCGCTACTTCAGCTCCTTGAGCTTGATGCTGCGAAAGGACACCCGGTTGCCGTGGTCTTGCAGCAGCAGGTGGCCGGCCGGGGCCTCGCCGAAATTCGGCCAGATGCGGTACTTGCTCTGGGCCACCCGGTCCCGGAATTCCTGGGAGCCGCGCTCGTACTCCAGCACTTTGGCGCCGTTGAGGTAGTGCTCGACGTGGTTGTTGGGGTACACCACCACGCGGCCCACGTTCCATTCGCCGATGGGGTGCACGAAGCGCGCGGGCTTGTCGGCCGTTTTCAAATCGTAGAGCGAGGCCAGCGTGCGGTCGCCGTCGCGGCCGAGCTTCGCGTCCGGGTGCAGCGCATCGTCGAGCACCTGGTATTCCAGGCCAATGGCCGAGCCCTCGGTTTTCTCGGCCAGCGTCACGAAGTACTTCACTCCGCTGTTGGCCCCCGGCGTCAGCTTGAACTCGAACGATAAATCGAAGGCCGTGTACGCAGCGTCGGTCACGATGTCGCCGCCATTGGCGGCCTCCTTGCCCTCCGAAGGCAGGACGGTCAGGGCGCCGTCCGCAACCTGCCAGCCAAGGGCGGGGAAGGCCCCGCCCTTGGCGCTGCGCCAACCCCGGTTGGTTTTGCCATCGAACAACAGCTGCCAGCCGTGCTGCTGCTCGTAGGCGTTCAGGTAGTTGGGCACGAAATTGACCACGTACACGTCGGCCGGAAAAGCACTCGGCTGCACGTTCGCCGTCTTCAGGCGGATGTTTTTGAAATACACCTTCTGGCCGGCCTGCGCCGCGTCGGTGATGCCGTGCACCTGCAAGCCGATGAAGCCCCGGGGGTCCACGGGGTCCACCACGTAGGCCACGGGCACGTCGTTGATCCAGGTCTTCATCTCATTGCCCAGGCATTCCACCTTCACGTGGTTGTACGCGCCCACTTTGAAGGCCGTCTTGGCCTGCGGGTGCAAGTCGAGCGGGTAGAGCCATTGGCGGCGGGCCTCGTCGTAAATGCCGCCCGACCAGCTCCGCGCCGAGGGGTCAATCTCGACCTGCCGGCCGTACACTTTGCCCGGCTGGGCCGGCGAGTCGAAATGGCTGCGGGTCTGCACGCCCGAATTGCCCAGGGGGCCATCCATTTTGACGTCCAGCTCCAGGTCAAAATCGCCGTATTCCCGCTCGGTTACCAAAAACGTGTTGCCCGAATTCAGGACGGCCGTGCCCACGATGGCCCCGTTTTCGACCGTGTACTCGGCGGTGCCCGCCAGCCGTTTCCAGCCGTTGAGGGTTTTTCCGTCGAACAGGTTTTGCCAGGGGCCCACAGGTTTCGCCGCCGGGGGCCGGGGCTGAAAGGAAGCGAGCAAAGCAGCTGCCGCGCAAGCGGCCAGCAGAACAGTCTTGCCGAAGTAGGTCATGGGTGGGAAGGAAGAATGGCGGCCTGCGCTTGTGGCTTTAAAAGTAATGGTTAGGCGGTTAGAGATGCCAGCGCCCGAGCGGTACTATCTTGCCGCAGCAATTTCCCGCCCGATGTTATGCCGAAGGCCCTGGTTTCCGTTGTTCTACTGCTCCTGCTTGTCTTAGCGGGCCGCCCCGCGGCGGCCCAGGCCGGCCCGGCGGCTCCCTTGCGGGTGGGCGTGGCGGGCCTGACCCACACGCACGTGCACGGGCTGCTGGGGCGCGCGAAGCGCGGCGACCTCGTCATCGTGGGCATTGCCGAGCCCAACCGCGCCCTGGCCGAGCGCTTCACCAAGGAGCACGGCTTGAGCATGGACCTGGTCTACCCGTCGCTGGCCGAGATGATTGCCAAAACCAAGCCGCAGGCCGTTACGGCCTTTGGCAGCATCTACGAGCACCTGGCCGTGGTGCAGGCCTGCGCGCCGAAGGGCATCCACGTGATGGTCGAAAAGCCGCTGGCGGTGAGCCTCGACCACGCCCGCCAGATGGCGGCCCTGGCCCAGCAGTACCACATCCACCTGCTCACCAACTACGAAACCACCTGGTACGGCTCCAACCGGCGGGCTTACCAGCTGGTGCAAGACAAAAGCCTCGGCGACATCCGCAAAATGGTGGCCCACGACGGCCACCAGGGCCCCAAGGAAATCGGGGTGAACAAGGAGTTTCTGGACTGGCTCACCGACCCCGTGCTAAACGGGGGCGGGGCCCTGCCCGACTTCGGCTGCTACGGGGCCGACCTCCTGACGTGGCTCATGCACGGCGAGCGGCCGCTCTCGGTAACGGCCAGCGCGCTGCACATCAAGCCCGACGTGTACCCGAAAGTGGAAGACGACGTCACGATCCTGCTCGCCTACCCCAAGGCCCAGGGCATCATCGAGGCCTCCTGGAACTGGCCCTACGCCCGCAAAGACCTGGAAGTGTACGGCCAAACCGGCTCCGTCGTGGCCCTCGACCGCGACCACGTGCGGCTGCGTCGCACCGAAAAGGAGGCCGCCCAGGACCTGGCCGTGCCCGCGCCCCCCGCGCCCTACGACGACCCGTTTGCCTACCTGGTGGCCGTGGTGCGGGGGACGGCCCTAGAGGACGTGCTCTCGTCGCTGGCCACCAACCTGGTCGTGGTCGAGATTCTGGACGCCGCCCGGCAGTCGGCCAAAGAAGGCAAAACGGTGTACTTGCCGCGCTAGCCCGCCAGCGCAGCGCTTATTCGCCGGGGTAGCGCAGGCCGATTTGCTGGCGCACGGCGTCGAGCTGCTGCATCAGTTGCAGGCTGAAAGCCAGCGGCAGCAACGGGCTTTCGGCCAGGCCCTGTGCCAGGCACTGCTGCACGTGGGCCGCTTCGTAGTGGTAGCCGTAGCCCTGCGTGGGGCAGGGAATTAGTTGCGGCAATTCCTCCCCGGTCAGCTGCAGCCGCACGCCCGTGGGCGCATGAAAACGCCCGAGCAGCTGCAGCTGGCCCTTGGTGCCGTACAGCACGCACCGGTTGTCGGTTTGGACGGCTATGGTGCAAAACAGGCTGGCCGTGGCCCCGCCGGGGTAGGCCAGCGACATGGCACAATTGAGGTCAACGCCCGTCGGCGCGGGTGTGGACACGGCGCCCAACGCCGACGGCCCCCCGAGGAAAAGCTGGCTGATAAAGAGCGGATACACCCCAATGTCCAGGAGCGAGCCCCCGGCCAGGGCGGGATTGAACAGGCGCCCCGCGGGCTGGTACGGGGTGGCGAAGCCGAAGTCGGCCACCAGGTGCTTGACTTCGCCGATGCGGCCGCCTTCCACCAGCGCCAATGCCTGGGCGATGGCCGGAAAAAAGCGCGTCCAAAGGGCTTCCATCAAGAACACGCGCCCCTCCCGGGCCACCCGAATCATTTCCTGGGCTTGGGTTGCGTTCTGGGCAAACGCTTTTTCGCACAGCACGGGCAGGCCCGCCCGCAGGCAGCGCAAAGCGTGGGCGCAGTGCTCCGAATGCGGCGTGGCAATGTACACGACGTCGAGGTCGGGCACGGCCAGCAAGTCGTCGTAGCTGCCGACGGCGTGGGGCACGGCAAACTCAGCGGCGAAGGCCTGCGCTTTGGCCGGGCTGCGCGAGGCTACGGCGTGCAAGCGGGCCTGGGGCACCAGGGCCAGGTCTTGAGCAAATTTGCGGGCGATGTTGCCCAGGCCCAGAATGGCCCAATTGTACGTGCGCATGAAAGGAGAAATGAGCCCGGGGAAGCGGCCTGCAAGGTAGGCGATGTCCGCCGTGAGCAGCGGGGGCCCCCGCTCCTTGCCTCGGGTTGCTGATTTTTCGTGCATAGCCGTCGCTATCCACCCCCTCCTTGCCGCTGGGCCCCGCAGCGCGCCGGCAAGGAGCGGTGGAAGTGCCTCAAGGGAAAAAGGTGCCGCCTCTCACCACCAAGCAATTAGCCTGCGCGCCGGGCAGGGCATCGGCAACGTTGCCTGGAATATAAATTTTTTGCGGCAGAAAAGTGGTACCTTCCATGGCATCCAAGGCTATACTGAACAAATGGTTAGGTTGTTTTTGCATTAAAGAAATAAATACTAGATTTATTAGGTGGGGTATTCTCCTTGTTATTTAGCGTACCCACGCCCCCTATAAACCAGCCACCGCCTGCACGGCCGGTGCCCCCCAATGAAGGAAAGCGAAAAGAAGTACCGGCGGTTGATTGAAGCCAGCCCGGATTTATTGGTCACCGTGAACCGGCAGGGCAACGTCATCGATGCCAACGAGGCCGCAGTAACCCTAACGGGCGTGGAACGCGATGCCCTGATGGGGGCTGATTTTTTCGCCTTTTTTACCGAGCCGGAACTGGTGCGGGCCGCCTACCGGCAGGCGGTCGCCAACGGGACGGTCAGCAACGTGCCGTTCACGCTCTGCCACGCCAACGGTACGCTGACGGAGGTGTTGTTCGACGGCTCCGTGAACAAGGACGACCAGGGCGCGGTGTTGGGCGCGGTGATCGTGGCCCGGGAAGTGGCCGAGAAAAACTGGGCCACGGAGCTGGGCATCGCCAACAAAGAACTCGCTTTCCAGCACCACGAGAAGGAAAAGCGGGCCGACGAGCTCAGCATTGCCAACGAGGAGCTGGCGTTTCAAAACGACGAAAAAGAGAAGCGGGCCCAGGAATTGAGCGTCGCCAACACGGAGTTGGCCTTTCAAAACGATGAGAAGGAAAAACGGGCCGCGGAGCTAAGCATCGCCAACGAAGAACTCGCCTTTCAGAACCACGAGAAAGAAAAAAGAGCGGCCGAGCTTGGCATTGCCAACACGGAGCTGGCGTTTCAAAACGATGAAAAAGAAAAACGGGCCGCCGAGCTAGGCATTGCCAACAAAGAGCTGGCGTTTCAAAACGACGAGAAAGAAAAGCGGGCGCACGAATTGAGCGTGGCCAATAAAGAATTGGCGTTTCAGAACGACGAGAAGGAAAAGCGGGCGCACGAATTGAGCGTGGCCAATAAAGAGCTGGCGTTCCAGAACGACGAAAAAGAGAAGCGCGCGGCGGAGCTCAGCATTGCCAATAAAGAGCTGGCGTTTCAGAACGACGAGAAAGAAAAGCGGGCGCAGGAGTTAATCGTCGCGAATGCGGAGCTGGCGTTTCAGAACGATGAAAAAGAGAAGCGGGCCCAGGAATTAAGCATTGCCAACATTGAGCTGGCGTTTCAGAACGACGAGAAGGAAAAACGGGCCGCGGAACTGGTCATTGCCAACAAAGAGCTGGCGTTCCAAAACGACGAGAAAGTGAAGCGGGCGGCCGAGCTGCGCGTCGCCAACTACGCCCGGGGCCTGATCGAGGCCAGCCGGGACCCGCTGGTCACCATCAGCCCGGAAGGAAAAATTACGGACATGAACCAGGCCACGGTGAACATCACCGGCATGGACCGCGCGCAGCTGATCGGGTCCGATTTCTTCGTGTACTTCACCGACCCGCAGATGGCGCGCGAGGTGTACCAGGAAGTGTTTGCCAAGGGCACGGTGGCCGATTCGCCCCTCACCCTGCGGCACAAAGACGGCAAGCTGACGGACGTGCTCTTCAACGGGTCGGTGTACAAAAACGACGAAGGCAGCGTGCTGGGCGTGGTGATTGTGGCCCGCGACGTGACCGACCAAAAACGCATTGCCACGGAGCTGATCGAGGCCAAAACCGCGGCCGAGCGCGCCACCGTGCTGGCCGAAGAAGCCCAGGCCAAGGCCGAAAGCGCCACCGGCATTGCCGAAAACGCGGTGAAAGCCAAGCAGCAGTTTCTGAGCAACATGAGCCACGAAATCCGGACGCCCATGAACGCCATTATCGGGTTCACGAAGGTGGTGCTGAAGACGGAGCTGACCGACAAGCAGAAAGAGTACCTGACGGCCATCAAGCTCAGCGGCGACACGCTGATTGTGCTCATCAACGACATTCTGGACCTGGCCAAGGTGGACGCGGGCAAGATGACTTTTGAGCAAATTCCCTTCAAGCTTTCGGCGTCGGTGTCGGCCATGGTGCACCTGTTCGAAACCAAGATTCAGGAGAAAAACCTGGCCCTGGTGATGGACTACGACGCCAAAATTCCGGAAGTGCTGGTGGGCGACCCGGTGCGGCTGCACCAGGTCATTCTCAACCTGGTGAGCAACGCCGTCAAGTTTACGAGCGAAGGGACCATCACCGTCGGCGTGCGGATGCTGGTGCAGGACAAGGAGAAAGTAATCCTGGAGTTTGCCGTGACCGACACCGGTATCGGCATCGAAGAAGCCAAGCTGGGCACGGTGTTCGACGATTTCCAGCAGGCCACCAGCGGCACCAGCCGCCTGTACGGCGGCACGGGGCTGGGCCTGGCCATCGTAAAAAACCTGGTGGAGCCCCAGGGCGGCACCATCAGCGTGAAAAGCAAGGTGGGCGCGGGTTCGACCTTCAGCTTCATTCTCAGCTTTGGCAAAACCACGGAAAAAGCCGACGCCGAATCGGGCCTGACTATTGAGCGGGAAACCGGGCTCAAAGACGTCAAGATTCTGGTGGTGGAAGACATCGCCCTGAACCAGCTGCTGATGAAGACGCTGCTGGAAGACTTCGGCTTTGAGATGGACGTGGCCGGCAACGGAAAAATCGCCCTCGAGAAGCTGCGCACCACCCGCTACGACGTGGTGCTCATGGACTTGCAGATGCCGGTCATGAACGGGTTCGAGGCCACGGAGTACATCCGCCACGAGCTGCGCCTGAAAGTGCCCATCATTGCCCTGACGGCCGACGTGACGACGGTGGACGTGGAGAAATGCAAGGCCGTGGGCATGAACGACTACATCTCGAAGCCCATTGACGACAAGCTGCTTTACAGCAAAATCATCAAGTTTCTGAAGCAGGCCGACCACGACAAAGCCGCCGCGCCGGACCCGGGCGACCGGCAAATCCAGCCCCTCACCTGCGTCAACTTTGACTACCTGAAACGGATAACCAAAAGCGACGCCCGCATGGCCGAAATGATTGGCCTTTACCTGCAGGAAATTCCGCCGTTGGTGCAGGCCATGAAAAAAGCCATTGCCGAAAAAGACTGGATTGCCCTGAAGCGCGCCACGCATTCCCTCATCCCCACCTTTGCCACGATGGGCATGAATCCGGAATTTGAGGACATCGCCAAAGCCATGCAGGGCACGGCGGTCACCCTGATTTCCGTCGGCGACGGGGCCAGCCCGCAAACCATGGCCGGGCTCCAGGCCGTGTTTTCCAAGATAGAAACCGCTTGCGCCCTGGCCGCGCAGGAATTGGAGGAGAAGCTGCGGTCGCTGCCGCAGCCCCCTGCCCTGGCGCGGGCGAAGTAGTAGCACTGGCTTCCCCGGCGCCTTCGGCAAGAAGTTCGGGCCGGGGGATGCGGCGGCAAAATTTTGCCCGGCATTCTTGCTGGCTATGCTGCGGTTTGTTAGCGCGATGGGAAGGCTTTGGCGCATCCGGCGCGCTATTCATTTGCTGCTTTGATTAATTCTCCCGCAGGCCGGCGTGGCTGGTTTGCACCAGGGCCCCCAGCTCCAGCAAATCTTTTTTTGCGGCCTTCCAGCCTGCGGCGGAGATGGCGCGGATGGCGTCTTCGAGCACCACGGCTTCGAAGCCTTCGGCCAGCGCGTCTTTGGCGGTGAAATAAACGCAGTAGTCGGCGGCCAGGCCGGCCACGTACACGCGGCTTACGCCGCGGCCGCGCAGGTAGGCCCCCAGGCCGGTGGCCTTTCGGTGGCCATTATCAAAAAACGCGCTGTACGAGTCCAGGTCTGGGTCGGTGCCTTTGCGGAAAATGGCTTCCACCCGGTCGGTGTTCAAGGCCGGGTGCAGGGCGGCCCCGGGCGTGCCCTGCACGCAGTGGTCGGGCCAGAGCATCTGGGGCAGGCCCTGCCACTCGATTTCGGTGAAGGCGGCGTGGCCCGGGTGGGCGCTGGCGAAGCTGTGGTGCCCGGCCGGGTGCCAGTCCTGCGAGGCCACCACGAGGCCAAATTTGTGCTGCAACTCGTTGAGAGTCGAAATGATGGCATCACCATCGGGCACGGCCAGGGCCCCGCCGGGCACGAAATCGTTTTGCACGTCAATCAGCAGCAGGGCGTTCATAGGCAGGGCAGCACCAGGGAAGGAGTGAGGGGTTTGGAAGCCGAAAAGTAGGGCCGCGCGGCCGCATTCGGCCGGGGCCCCCGGGGCGTGTATCAAGCTGCCGGTGCTGCGGGCGACGCGCTACGGGCGCACCACCGGGAAAGAAGTGATGCGCAGCTTGGCCGCGCCGTAGGGCACCAGCGTCAGGGGTTCGGCGGCGGCCCCGGCCGGCCGGGCCACGGGGCTGGCCGGCGGCGGGCCGGCCGAGTGCTCGGCCAGCTGCCAACTGGGCAGGCGCACGCCCTGGGCGCGCAGCTCAACGGGTGCCCCCTCGGGCGAGAACAGCACGCCGGTGGTGGGCAGCTCCTTTACCTGGAACGCCGCCCCGGGGGCCCCGCCGGCGGGCAGCAGCAGGCCGTAGTTCCAGGGCGTGGTGGCGCGGACGGCGTAGTCGTCGGCCTGGTTGGGCCGGTCGCGCACCTTCTCCCATTCCTCGCCCAGCTTCAGCGCGTACACCAGGGGCCCGCGTTCCACGGACACGGATTGGTTGAAGCCGGGCTCCAGGCGCACGGCCATGGGCAGGCGCAGCTCCACCACGTCGCCTTTTTTCCACGCCCGCTCCAGCACGTAAAACGTGCCCGCCCGGGGCGCTTGGGCCGCGGGCTTCCCGTTCACGCGCACCGTGCCATCGGTGGCCCAGGCCGGAATGCGCAGGCGCAGCGGAAACGCCCCTTTGCCCGGCGTTTCCACCACGAACCGGACGGTTTCGCGGAACGGGTAGTCGGTTTCCTCGCGGATGGTCACGGTCTGCTGGCCGCGCACCTTGGCGGTGAGGCGGTTGGGGGCGTAGGTGGCGGCTACCAGGCCGCCGTCGGGCGAGGCCATCCACAGGCTGGCCGCGAACTTGGGCCAGCCCTGGTGCAGGTTGGCCGTGCAGCAGCCGAAGTGGGGCTCCAGCCCGAACAGGTTGGCCTCGTCGCCGTTGGTCGACCACTGGCGCTTGTCGCGGCTCACCAGCACCTGGTTGGGCTGCTGGTCGTACTGGTGGGCCCACATGGTGGGGTCGAAGGTGGCGGGCAGGGCGTTGAAGGTAATCTTTTCGAGCCGGTCGCCGAACATCGGGTCGCCGAGCAGGGCCAGCAGCTGCTCGTAGGAAAACTGCGCCTCCACCACCGTGCACAGCTCGGTGCCCTGCGAGGGGTTGCGGCCGGCCAGGTGCTCGTCGCTGCTGAACATGCCGTTGGGCAGGCCGTGGTACTGGTCCAACAGCCTCAGCTGCTGGTAGATGCTCCGGCGGTCGGCCTCGGTGCCGCCGGTCATGCCCCAGAGCACCGGCATCTTCAGGGCCATGGCGTTGTTCACGCCGTGGGCTTGCAGGGCCAGGGGGGTGTTGCCGGCACTTAGGCCCAGGCTGGCCGAGGTGGTGGGCTGGGTGAAGGGAAAGTTAGCAAATTCCTGCTCCCAGTTGAAGCCTTGCCGGGCGAGCTGGCCGGCCAGCACCAGCAGCTGCGGGTTCTGCGTTTGCTGGTACACCCAGCGGATGGGCAGCAGCTCCTCCGCCCACCGAAACCGGGCCCACTCCAGCAGCGGGCGCTGGTCCATCTGGCTGCTTTGGTAGGCGAAGTACTTCTCCATGAATGGCACCACGCGCGCGTCGCCGGTGGCTTGCTGGTACTGCATCAGGCCTTTGAGCACGAGCATGTTGGGCCACCAGTCCTGGTTTTTGGTGGGCCCGATGCCGCCGTCCGGGCGCTGGCTTTGCAGGGCCCAGTCCACCCACTTTTGCGCCTTGGCCTTCAGGGCCGCGTCGTCGAGCAGGTAAGCCAGCGGAACCAGGCCGTCGAGGTAGTAGGGCCCCCGCTCCCAGCCCTCGCCCGTGCCGCCGAGCCAGGCGCTGTTGGGGCCCAGGTCGGGCCAGAACTCTTCGAGGTGGCCGCTCAGGCCGTTGGCCTGGATCACGAGCTGGCGCCTGAGCCAGCCTTCGGGCCGCACGGCCCCCAGGGGCAGCAGCTGAAACGCCCCCGGCCGGAACGCTTCCAGCGGCGGCTGCGGTGGTGCGGGCGTTTGGCCCTTGCCCCGGAGGGCAACCAAGGCCAGGATTGACGGCAGCACGTAGCGAGCAAGCGAAACCATAAAATCGGGTTGGAAAAGTGAAAAAACGGGTGTTTTCAAAGCAGATACCACCGCCACATCCTGGCCAAAATTGCTAAAAAAGGGCCACCTAAAATAATTCAGGCGGCCCTTTCAGCAAAAAGCGGTAAAATCAGCTTACGCCTTTTTTATAATTTTGGCGTTGGCAAACTTGGTTTTCAGGTACGCGAGGGCCAGCTTGTGGGCGTCGGCGGCGGCGTCCTGCTGGTATTTCGGGTTCGACGGGTTGGCGAAGGCGTGGTCGGCGTCGTAGCTCTTCACGGTCACTTTTTTGCCGGCGGCGGCCATGTCCTTTTGGAACTGGGCCACCACTTCGGGGTTAATCCACTTGTCCTGAGTGGCGAAGATGCCGAGCACGTCGGTGTTCAGCGACTTGAGGCGCTCGACGTTCTTCTCCGGCATGCCGTAGTACATCACGCAGCCCACCGTTTGCTTGCCGCCGAGCAGGGCTTCCTGCAAGCTCCAGCCGCCGCCGAAGCACCAGCCCACCGACGCAAACGCCGCATGGGGCCCGGCGTAGGCCTCGGCGCCTTTGAGGATGGCGGTGGCGCGGTCGGTGCTCACGGCCCCCATCAGCTTGCCGGCTTCGTCGGGCGTGGTGGCCACTTTGCCGTCGTAGAGGTCCACGGCGATGACGTTCACGCCGGGCAATTCCTGGGCGTACGTGGCGGCTTCCTTCTTGATGTAGTCGTTCAGGCCCCACCACTCGTGGATGACGAACAGGTACTTGTTGCTGGGCGTGGCGCTCTTGATTTCGAAGCCGTGGCCGGGCGTGCCGTCGGCGGTTTTGAACTCAATCGGCGCGCCCACGCCGTCGTAGGAGTAGGGCAGGGGCGCATCGTGGCCGCCCGAAAAATCCTTGTTGGAAGCCAGCATAGCGAAAGCCTCGGTGGCGGCCACCGGGCGGGCGCAGCAACTGGCCATTTTGGCCATCGGGGCCAGCTTTTGGGCCGAAGCGGGGGCGGCCAGCAGGGCCAGGAGGGCCCCGGCGGTCAGCAGGAATTGGTTGGATTTCATAAGCAGGAACAGGTGAAAAAATGGAGGATTAGGGTGGTGCCGATAAGCCGGACCGGCCCGTAATTGTTTGCTGCTGTTGACAAAGGGAATAAATGCAAACAAATTTGAGCCCGGTTTGGTAAATAAAATACCGCGCTTACCTTTGCCCCGCCGCCAGCCGCTGCTGGCGCTTCAACCGTTCGACATGTTTTCGCAACTGACTTCGCAAGCCTGGTGGTGGCCGCTCCGCAACTCCGGACCGGACAGCCAGTGCGCGCGGTAAAGTCAGTCGCTGATTTTACCTCACCCCGCAGAAAGCCCGGCCGCCCAGCCGGGCTTTCTGCGTTTTCAGCCGGTTCCACTTCCTTCGCCCGCCCATCGTTTCCCCATGCCCGCCCACCAGCTCCGCACCCGCCACCGCCGCCTGCTCGCCGACACCGTGACGCCCGTGGGCCTCTACCTGCGCCTGCGCGACCACTACCCGAACTGCCTGCTGCTGGAAAGCGCCGACTACCACGGCCAGCAAAACGCCTTCAGCTACCTCGCCTGCGAGCCGCTGGCCACCTTCGAGCTGCGGCGCGGCGGGGCCCTGCACCAAACCGGGCCCCACGGCCGGGCTACTGCCGAGCAGCTCGCCGCGCCCCGCGAAGCCCTGGCCCGCCTGCGCGATTTTGCCGCTGGCTTCGTGCCCGACGCCGGGGCCCCGGCGTTGCCGTTCATCAGCACCGGGCTGTTTGGGTATTTGGGGTACGAGGCCGTGCAGGCGTTTGAGGACGTGGCGCTGAACCCGGCCAAAATCCCGGCCGGCGACATCCCGCCCATGCGCTACGGCGTGTACCGCTACGTCATCGCCTTCAATCACTTCCGGCAGGAGCTGCACCTGTTCGAGCACAGCACCGACGGCGCCGAAGCCCCCCCCGACGGCCTCGACCGCCTCGAAAACCTGGTGCGCAACCCCGGCGTGCCGGCCTTCCACTTCGCCCCCGAGGGCCCCGAAACCAGCAACCAGACCGACGACGAGTTCCTTGCGCGGCTGGCCCAGGGCCAGGCCCACTGCCACCGCGGCGACGTGTTCCAGATCGTGGTGTCGCGCCGCTTCGAGCAGCGCTTCACCGGCGACGAGTTCAACGTGTACCGGGCCCTGCGCTCCATCAACCCCTCGCCGTACCTGTTTTATTTCGATTACGGCGACTACAAAATCTTCGGCTCCTCACCCGAGGCACAGCTGCGCGTGCAGGGCCCCGAGGCCAGCCTGTATCCCATCGCCGGCACCTACCGCCGCACCGGCGACGACGCCGCCGATACCGCCGCCGCCCAGCGCCTGGCCGCCGACCCCAAGGAAAACGCCGAGCACGTGATGCTCGTCGACCTGGCCCGCAACGACTTAGCCCGCCACGGCACCGACGTGCAGGTGCGCACGCTGCGCGAAATCCAGTTCTACTCGCACGTCATCCACCTCGTCAGCCACGTCACGGCCCAGTTGCTGCCCGGCACCGACACCCTGCAAGTGGTGGCCGACACCTTCCCGGCCGGCACGCTCTCGGGGGCCCCCAAGCACCGCGCCGTGCAGCTCATCGACGGCCTGGAGCCCACGGCCCGCGGCTACTACGGCGGGGCCCTCGGGCACTTGGGGTTTGATGGCAGCTTCAACCACGCCATCATGATTCGCTCCTTCCTTAGCCACGCCAACCAGCTCTACTTCCAGGCCGGGGCCGGCGTGGTGGCGGCGTCGGACATGAACTCGGAATTGAACGAAGTGCACCACAAGCTGGGGGCCCTCCGCCAGGCGCTGAAAGCGGCGGAGGAGGTGCGCTGACATTTATTAATTACCATTTATCAGGCAATTTTTATTCAATATAATATCCTTTAATTCAATATGTTGTGCATTAATTAAATGGAGTGAATAGCAATAATAATTGTTAAATATCAGCTGACGATTGTTGAATATTAATAGAATTCTATTAAATGAAAATCCTCGTTCTCGACAACTACGACTCCTTTACCTACAACCTCGTGCAGCTGCTGCGCGAGCTCGGGCACGGGGCCGCCACCACCGTCATTCGCAACGACCAGCTGCCGCTCGACGCCGTGGACGCCTACGACGCGGTGCTGCTCTCGCCCGGCCCCGGCCTGCCGGCGGAGGCGGGGCTGATGCCGCAAATTATCGCGCGCTACGCGCCCACCAAGCGCATTCTGGGCGTGTGCCTGGGCCACCAAGGCCTGGCCGAAAGCTTCGGCGCGGCGCTTTACAACCTGCCGGCCGTGGTGCACGGCGTGGCCACCGACGCCGACGTGACCGTGGCCGACGAAAAGCTGTTCCGGGGCCTGCCGCCGCGCTTCCGGGTGGGGCGCTACCACTCGTGGGCCGTGCGCCCCGAAACGGTGCCGCCCGAGTTAGAAGTAACGGCCCGCGACGCCGGCGGCGAAATTATGGCCCTGCGCCACCGCCGCTACGACGTGCGCGGCGTGCAGTTTCACCCCGAAAGCAT
>JANXOE010000128.1 GCA_025353745.1 Hymenobacter sp. | reverse complement strand
CCCGGACCCCGCGCAGTGGGTGAACCCGCTCATCGGCACCGATTCCAAGCCTGACCTGTCCAACGGCAACACGTACCCGGCCATTTGCCGGCCCTGGGGCATGAATTTTTGGATGCCGCAAACCGGCAAGATGGGCGACGGCTGGGCCTACACGTACGGGGCCGACAAAATCCGGGGCTTCAAGCAAACGCACCAGCCCTCGCCGTGGATGAACGACTACGGGCAGTTTGCCATCATGCCCACCACGGGCAAGCGCGTGTTTGAAGAAGACGCCCGCGCCAGCTGGTACTCGCACAAGGCCGAGGTGGCCGAGCCCAACTACTACCGCGTGTACCTGGCGGACTACGACGTGACGACGGAAATCGCGCCCACCGAACGGGCCGCCCGCTTCCGCTTCACCTTTCCGCGCACCGACAGCGCCTATGTGGTGCTCGACGCCCTCAACAAGGGCTCCTACGCGAAGGTGCTGCCCAAGGAGCGCAAAATCGTGGGCTACACCACCCGCAACAGCGGCGGCGTGCCGAAGAATTTCAAGAATTACTTCGTGATTGAGTTCGACCACGACTTCGCCAGCACGGCCGTTTACAAGGACAAAACCCTGGACGCCGGGGCCCTCGAAGCCCTCGCCGACCACGCCGGGGCCGTCGTCGGCTTCAAAACCCGCAAGGGCGAGCAGGTGAACGCCCGGGTGGCCTCGTCGTTCATCAGCCCCGAGCAGGCGGAGCTGAACCTGAAGGAAATCGGCGGCAGCGACTTTGAGGCCGTGCGGCAGCAGGGCCGGGCGGCCTGGAACCGGGCCCTGGGCCGCGTGGAAGTGGCGGGCGGCACCGACGACCAGCGCCGGACGTTTTACTCCTGCCTGTACCGGGCGCTGCTGTTTCCGCGCAAGCTGTACGAGCTGGACGCCGCCGGCAAGGCGGTGCACTACAGCCCCTTCAACGGGCAAACGCGGCCGGGCTACATGTACACCGACACGGGTTTCTGGGACACGTTCCGGGCGCTGTTTCCGTTCCTGAACCTGCTGTACCCGGACGTCAACGCCGAGATTCAGCAGGGCCTGGCCAACGACTACAAAGAAGGCGGCTGGCTGCCGGAATGGGGCAGCCCGGGCCTGCGCAACGTGATGGTGGGCAACAACTCGGCCTCGGTGGTGGCCGATGCGTACCTGAAAGGCATTCGCGGGCAGGACATGAAGGTGCTCTACGAAGCCCTGACGCACGGCGCCAACAACGCCGGGCCCCTCGACGCGGTGGGCCGCTCGGGCGTGCAGTACTACAACAAGCTGGGCTACGTGCCTTACGACGTAAAAATCAACGAAAACGCGGCCCGCACGCTGGAATACGCCTACGACGACTTCGCCATCTACCAGCTGGCCAAGGCCCTGAAGCGGCCGAAGAAGGAAATCGACCTTTACGCCAAGCGCAGCCAGAACTACCGCAACCTGTTCGACAAGCAAACCGGGCTGATGCGCGGCAAAAACCAGGACGGCACGTTCCAGAAGCCGTTCAACCCGTTTAAGTGGGGCGATGCTTTCACGGAGGGCAACAGCTGGCACTACACGTGGTCGGTGTTCCACGACGTGCAGGGCCTGGTGGATTTGATGGGCGGCAAGGAGAAATTCGTGGCGAAGCTGGACACGGTGTTCACGCTGCCGCCGGTGTTCGACGCCTCGTATTACGGCTCGGTGATCCACGAAATCCGGGAAATGCAGATTGCCAACATGGGCAACTACGCCCACGGCAACCAGCCCATCCAGCACATGATTTACCTCTACAACTACGCCGGCCAGCCCTGGAAGGCGCAGTACTGGGCGCGCGAGGTGATGAACCGCCTCTACCTGCCCACGCCCGACGGCTACTGCGGCGACGAAGACAACGGCCAAACCTCGGCGTGGTACGTGTTTTCGGCCATGGGCTTCTACCCCGTGTGCCCCGCCACCGACCAGTACGTGCTGGGGGCCCCGCTCTTCCCAAAAACCACCCTGCACCTGCCTTCGGGCAAGGACATCGTGCTGAACGCGCCGAAGAACTCGTCGGCCAACCGGTACGTGAACGGGCTGACCCTCAACGGCAAGCCTTACGACAAAAACTGGCTCGGCCACGAGGAGCTGGTGAAGGGCGCCGTGCTGGATTTCGACATGGCCCCCACGCCCAACAAAACCCGCGGCACGGCGCCCGACGCCGCGCCGTATTCGTTCTCCAAAGCCAAGTAGCGCGCGAACTTGGCCGTCCGCGCTACATTCAACCCTGATTTATGAATCGCAGAGCATTTGTGCAAGGCACCGCGCTCCTCACCGGCGGCCTTTTTCTCGGGCCGGCGGCCTTCGCCGGCACGGCCCCCGCCTTCGCGGTGGTGCGGCCGGCGGCGGCCAAGCGCCGGTTTCGCAGCCGGGCGGTAGAAGCGGCCATCGCCGAGTTTAAGAAGAAGGTGAAGGACCCGGAGCTGGGCTGGCTGTTCGAAAACTGCTTTCCGAGCACGCTCGACACCACCGTTACGTACGCGGTGCGCGAGGGCCGGCCCGATACCTACGTCATCACCGGCGACATCGACGCCATGTGGCTGCGCGATTCGTCGGCGCAGGTGTGGCCTTACCTCCAGTTCATCGGCCAGGACGCCGAGCTGCGGCAGCTGGTGGCCGGCGTCGTCAACCGCCAGACGCGCTGCGTGCTGAAAGACCCGTACGCCAACGCCTTTTACGGCGACGACACCAAGGTGGGCGAATGGAAATCGGACCTGACCCAGATGCGGCCCGGCGTGCACGAGCGGAAGTGGGAAATCGACTCGCTGTGCTACCCCATCCGCCTGGCTTACCATTACTGGAAGAAAACCAACGACCCCGCGCCTTTCGACGCGGCGTGGCAGCAGGCCATCCGCACCACGCTGCGAACCTTTCGGGAGCAGCAGCGCAAGGACGGCCCGGGGCCCTACAAGTTTCAGCGCCAGACGACCAACTCCACCGATACCCAGCCCATGAGCGGCTACGGCTACCCGGTGCGGCCGGTGGGGCTCATCGCCTCGTCGTTCCGCCCCAGCGACGACGCTACGCTCTACTCGTTTCTGGTGCCCAGCAACTTCTTCGCCGTGGTGAGCCTGCGCCAGGCGAGCGAAATGATGGCGGCCCTGGCCAAAGATTCCAAAACCGCCGGCGAGCTGGCGGCCCTGGCCGACGAGGTGGAAGCCGCCCTGCACCGGCACGCCGTGGTGAGCCACCCCAGGCACGGCAACGTTTACGCCTACGAAGTGGACGGCTACGGCAGCCAGGTGCTGATGGACGACGCCAACGTGCCCAGCCTGCTGGCCCTGCCCTACCTGGGGGCCCTGCCCGCCACCGACCCCACCTACCAGAACACCCGCAAGTTCCTGCTCTCGCCCGACAACCCGTTCTTTTTCAAGGGCCGGGCCGCCGAAGGCATCGGAGGGCCCCACGTGGGCCAAGACATGATCTGGCCCATCGGCATCACCGTGCGCGGCCTCACCAGCACCAGCGACGCCGAAATCCGGGCCTGCGTGCAGGCGCTGAAAACCACCCACGCCGGCACGGGCTACATGCACGAATCCTTCCACAAAGACGACGCGACCAAATTCAGCCGCGCGTGGTTTGCCTGGGCCAACACCATTTTCGGCGAATTTCTGTGGAAGGTGTACCAGGAAAAGCCGCAGCTGCTGGCCTGATCCGCCGGCCCGGGGCCCTCATCCCTTAACTTTTTCTGGCAGATGCTGCGAAAAACCGCCTTCCTATTTTTCGCGTCGATGGGCGGCCTGGGCCTGGGCGCTGCCCAGGCCCAGGCGCTGCGCCCGCCGGCCTACCCGCTGCTCGCCCACAACACGTATTTCAGCGTGTGGGCGTTTCAGGACACGCTGCCCGCCGCGCCCACCCGCCACTGGACCGGCCAGGCCCAGGCCCTGGAAGGCGTGGTGCGGGTGGACGGCCGGGCGTACCAGTTTCTGGGCCAGGACGTGCCGGAGTACCGGGCCGTCATCCCAACGGCCGAGGACAAGCCCTACGCGGCCCGCTACACGTTCGCGGCCCCGGCCGCGGGCTGGGAAAAACCCGCCTTTGCCGCCGCTGCCGGCTGGAAAACCGGCCCGGCCCCGTTCACCAACGACCAGCCCCGGAACGGCACGGCCTGGACCGGGCGCGACGTGTGGGCGCGGCGCACCATTGGCCTGACCGCCGCGCCCACGGGCAAGCTCGTGCTCCTGCTCTGGCACGACGACGACGCTGAAGTATACCTGAACGGGGTGCTGCTGGCCAAGCAAGCGGGCGCCAACGGCCAGTACGACCACTTTGCCGTGCCCGCCGCGGCCCGCGCCGCGCTGCGCCGGGGCAACAACGTACTGGCCATGCACTGCGCCAACCCGCAGGGCGGGGCCCACCTCGACGCCGGCCTCTACGAAGAACTCCGCACGCCGCGCCCGGCCACGGCCCGCCAAACGGCCGTCGCCGTCACGGCCACGCAAACGACTTATACCTTCGCCGCGGGCCCGGTGCAGCTGACGGTCAACTTTTTATCGCCGCTGCTGCTCGACGAGCTGGAAATTGCTTCCCGGCCCGTGAGCTACGTCACCTTCAGCGCCACCGCCACCGACGGCAAAGCGCACCCCACCCAGGTGCTGCTGACCGAGGCCGGCACGCTGGCCAGCAACACGCCCTACCAGGAAGTAGCCGCCCGCGCCGGCCAGGCCGCCGGCCTGCGTTGGCAGGCCGTGGGCACCACCGCGCAGCCCGTGCTGGCCCGGACCGGCGACAACACCCGCATCGACTGGGGCTACGCCTACCTGGCCGCGCCGGGGGCCGCCCTGCTCGGCACGGGCGCGCCGCAAGCCCTGAAAACTGCCTTCGCCGCCACCGGCACCCTGCCCGCCGCCGGCCCGGCCCGGCCGGCCCAGGCGCAGCACGTGGCCCAGGCCGCCGTGCTCGACCTGGGGGCCGTGGCCGCGCAGCCCGCCGAGCAGCACCTGCTGCTGGGCTACGACGACCTGTACGCGGTGCAGTATTTCGGCCAGAACCTGCGCCCCTGGTGGCGGCGCGACCCCGCCACCACGATGGACAAGGCCCTGCAAGCGGCCGAGGCCGATTACGCCCGGCTGCGCCAAAAAGCCACGGCGTTCGACCAGAAGCTGTACGCCGACGCCCAGGCGGCGGGGGGCAAAAAGTACGCCGACCTGTGCCAGCTAGCCTACCGGCAGGCCGTAGCGGCCCACGAAATCGTGGCCGGGCAGAAGGGCGAGCTACTGTTTTTCTCGAAAGAAAACTTCTCCGGCGGCTTCATCGGCACCGTGGACGTGACGTACCCGTCGGCCCCGCTGTTTTTGCTCTATAACAACGAGCTGGCGAAGGGCTTGCTGCGCTTTATCTTCGAATACAGCGAGTCGGGGCGTTGGACCAAAGATTTTCCGGCCCACGACCTGGGCACCTACCCGCGCGCCAACGGCCAGACCTACGGCGAAGGCATGCCCGTGGAAGAAGCCGGCAACATGCTGATCCTGACCGCCGCCGCCGTGAAGGTGGACGGCAAGCCGGATTTTGCCCGCGAGCACTGGCCCACGCTCACCAAGTGGGTCGGTTTTCTGAAGCGCGACGGCTTCGACCCCGCCAACCAGCTCAGCACCGACGACTTTGCCGGCCACCTGGCCCGCAACACCAACCTTTCGGTGAAGGCCATCATGGGCATTGCCTGCTACGGGCAGATGGCCCAGCAGCTCGGCGACCAGAAAACGGCCGACGAGTACACGGCCCTGGCCCGCGACATGGCCCGGCGCTGGATGGGCATGGCCCGGGACAACGACCATTACGCCCTGACCTTCGACAAGCCCGCCGGCTCGTGGAGCCAGAAATACAACCTGGCCTGGGACAAAATCCTCGGCCTGAACGTGTTTCCGCCCGAGCTGGCCCAGCAGGAAATCGCCTTTTACCTCCGGCACCAGCAACGCTACGGCCTGCCCCTCGACAGCCGCAAGACCTACACCAAGTCGGACTGGATCCTGTGGACCGCCACCCTGGCCGACAGCCGGGCCGATTTTGAGGCCCTGGTGGCCCCGGTGTGGCAGTTTGCCAACGACACGCCCAGCCGCGTGCCCCTCACCGACTGGCACGAAACCACCGATGCCCGGCAGCAAGGCTTCCAAGCCCGCTCGGTGGTGGGCGGCTACTTTATGAAGATGCTGGCCCAGAAGCTGGCCAGCCACTGAAAATGTGTGGGGAAAGGCGTCGCTGAGCAAAACCGCCGTCCGGCCCGTGCTTAAAGCGCGGCGGGGCGGCGGTCCGGCGGGTTCGTGACGGGCGCCGCTCGTTTGCGTTGCGGCCGCGGGCTGGGCGGAGGGCCCCCGAACTGACCGGCACCAGGGGCCGGGCCGGCTAGGGCGCAAGCCGGACAAAGGCCGTTCTTTGTACTTTGCTGGTCTGCTTCTTCTTTCGCGTTTCCCGATGAACACCCGCTTTCTGTTGCTGGGGCTGCTGGCGCTGGCCGGCGGGCCGGCGGCGGCCCAATCCCTGGCCAGCCGCGCCCACCCCGACGTGCCCGCCGAAATGGACGTGGCCGGCCTGCACCTCGTGCTGACCGAGGAGGCCCAACGCCTGGTGCAGCTCAAGGCCGATGCGCTGTGCCGCCACCAGCCCTCGTTTCAGGCGCGGGTCGACCTGGCCGACGCCGCGTTTCCTCTCATCGACCAAAACCTGCAGCAGGCGGGCGTGCCGCGCGATTTTCGCTACCTGGCCTTGCAGGAAAGCGCGCTGATACCCGACGCCGAAAGCCCCCACGGCGCGGTGGGCTACTGGCAGTTCAAGCGCGAAACCGCCACCGGCCTGGGCTTGCGCGTCGATGCAGACGTGGACGAGCGCAAGCACCTGGCGGCCAGCACCCGCGGAGCCGCCCGCTACCTTTCCCAGAACAACGCCACGCTGCGCAACTGGCTCGACACGCTGCTGAGCTACTACACCGGCCTGGGCGGCGTGAAGCCCTACACCTTGCCCACCGACGCCGGGGCCTCCGAGATGGCCATCACGGCCGATACGTCGCCCTACGTGCTGATGTTTTTGGCCCAGAAGCTGGCGTTTGAGCCCGCCTGCGGCCTCAACCCCCGGCCGGCGGCGCGGCTGCGCGAGTTTCCGGCCACGCCCGGCCAGGGCCTGGCTCCGCAGGCCCAGGCCCTGGGCCTGGACCCCGCCGCCTTGGCCGCCCAAAACCGCTGGCTGCTGGCCCCCGCCGTGCCCGCCGACGGCCACGCCTACACCCTGGTGGTGCCCGTGGCCACCGATGCCCAGGCCGCCGCCCTGCTGGCCCGCCAGGGGGCCGGGGCCGACCCGGCCCTGCCCGCGCGCCCCGCCCCCGACGCCCGCCACGCCGACCAAGTGCGCGTGAACGGCCTGCGCGCCCTCATCGCCCTGCCCGGCGAAACCACCGCCGACCTGGCCCGGCGCGGGGACCGCCACCTGCCGCACTTTCTGCGCGATAACGACTTGAGCCCCTTCGACGCCGCCGTGCCCGGCCGGCCCTACTACCTCGAAGGCAAGCGCGACGAGGCCGACGTGGACTACTACGTGGTGCAGCCCTACGAAACGCTGGCCGACATCGCCCAAAAGTTTGGCCTGCGCCAGCGCGCCGTCCTCACCAAAAACCACCTCGCCGGCAGCGAAGCGCTGCGTCCCGGCCGGGTGCTGTGGCTGCGGCACACCCGCCCCCGCGACGTGGCCATCGAGTACCGCACTCCGGAAGAAACGGTGCCCCTGAACCGCCCGGCACCTGCCGTGGCCACCAAAGCGGCGCCCCGCCCGACGGCCCCCGCCCCTCCGCAACCCCACCGCGACACCACCGGCGACGATGACTCCGTGGATTCGCTCAACGGCTGGCCGGCTCCGTTGCCGGGCAGGCCCCGGCCAGCCGCACCCGCGCCGCTTCCCGCCCCAGCTGAGGCCCCGGCCCCCGCGCCTGCCGTGGTGTACCAGCCAGCCCCGCCAAAGCCGAAGCCGGCCCTTGAGCCTGAACCGGACGAGGAACCTATTCCTGCCACCGCCCCCGCGCCGGTTGCAGCCGCGCCCCAGCCGGCATCACCGCCCGCCCCACGGCCGGAGCCGCCACCTGCCCCGCCCGCAGCCGTAGCTCCGCCGGTAGCAGCCCGGCCCCGGCCGGTAGCAGTGCCCGTCGCGTCGGCTCCGCCCGCGTCGGTGCCGCCTGCCGCGGCTCCGCCCCGCCCGGCAGTTCCCGTGCGTCCCGTTGCGACCCCGGCCACGGCTCCAGCTCCGGGGCCCTCCGCGCCGGCCGGTTTCTACCAAGTGCAGCCCCACGAAGGCGTTTACGCCATTGCCCGCCGCTACAACCTGCGCCCCGCCGACCTGCTGGCCTGGAACCAGCTGCCGCCCAACGCCGGCCTCGCCGTGGGCCAGTCGCTGCGGCTGAGCCCGCCGCCCACCACGGGGGCCCCGGCCGCCGCTGCCACCAGCCAACCCCAGCCACCAGCCGCCCCGGCAGCAAGCGCGCCCAGCGCCACCGTGTGGCACGCCGTGCTGATCGGCGAAACCCTCTACAGCCTGGCCCACCGCTACGGCGTGACCGTGGCCGACCTCCAAGCCTGGAATAAAAAACCCGACGCCAGCGTGCGCCTCGGCGAAGTGCTGCGGATGAACGCCCCACCGACCCACTGATTACCCACCTTTTCCAAGAGCTTATGCGCGTCGTTCTGCGACTGTTAGGACTGGTGTTGTTGGGCTTAATACTGGCGCTCGTGGTGAACACGCTGCGCGTGCCCCGGCACCAGCTGGGGGCCGTGCCGCCGCCCGCGCCCATGGCCATGCCCGATTCGGCGGTGCTGCGGCTGGCGGCGGCCGTGCGCATCCCCACAGTCTCAACCACCGATTTCGCCCAGACCGACACGGCCCAGTTTGGGCGATTCGTGGCATTTTTGCGGCAATCGTTCCCGCGGGTGCGGCGGCGGCTCCGCCGCCAGACGTTCAACACCTACGGCTTGCTGTACGAGTGGCGGGGCCGCAACCCGGCCCTGCGGCCCATTTTGCTGCTGGCCCACTACGACGTGGTGCCCGTGCAGCCCGGCAGCGCCGCGCAGTGGCAGCAGCCGCCTTTTGCCGGCGTGGTGGCCGGGGGCTACCTCTACGGCCGGGGCACGCTGGACGACAAAATGAGCGTGCTCGGCATCCTCGAAGCCGTGGAATACCTGCTCGGCACCGACTTCCGGCCCGAGCGCACCGTGCTGCTCGCCTTCGGCCAGGACGAAGAAACCCTGGGCCTGCGCGGGGCCGGGGCCATGGCGGCGGCGCTCCGGCAGCGCGGCATTCACCCCGAAATAATTCTCGACGAAGGCGGCTTGGTGAAAACCGACGGCGTGGCCGGCCTAACGAAACCCGTGGCCCTGGTCGGCACCAGCGAAAAAGGCTATTTAAGCCTGGAAATCAGCGCCGTGGGCCAGGGCGGGCACTCTTCGATGCCACCGGCGCACACCAGCATCGGCCTGGTAGCAGGGGCCGTAGCCAGGCTGGAAGCCCAGCCCTTCCCGGCCCGGCTCGACGGCGGGGTGGGCCCCCTGCTGGATTACCTGGCCGCGGAAGTACCGCCGGGCCAGCGCCTGGTGTTTGCCAACCGCTGGCTGTTCGGGCCCCTCATCAAGCAAACGCTGGTGGGCACCGCCTCCGGCAACGCGGCCCTGCGCACCACCACGGCCCCCACCATCTTCCGGGCGGGCAGCAAAGACAACGTGCTGCCCGTCGACGCCACGGCCACCGTGAATTTCCGCATCCTGCCCGGCGACTCGGTGGCCGGCGTGGTGCGCGCGGTGCGGCGCATCGTCGCCGACGACCGGGTGGAGGTTCGTTTGTTGAAGCAAGGCCGCGAGCCCGCGCCGGTTTCCAGCACCGGGTCGGCCGCGTTCCAAACCCTGCACCGCACCATCGCCAGCGTGTTTCCGGGGGCCCTGGTGGCCCCCTACGTGCTGGTGGGCGCCACCGACGCCCGCGCCTACGCCGGCCTCAGCCCCAACACTTACCGCTTCTCGCCCCTGCCCCTGGCCGAGGCCGACATCCGGCGCCTGCACGGCACCAACGAGCGGATCCGGGTGGCCGACTACCAAACGCTGATTCGGTTCTACGTGGCCCTGCTGCGCAACGGCCAGGGCCCTACGCCATAGCCAGCACCGCCACCGGCCGGGCGATGCGCCGGGTGCGGCCGCGCAGCAGGGCCTCCACTTCGGCATCGGAGCCGTAGCGGCCGCCGAGGTTCACGAAGTGCTTGGCCAGCAGGTCGTAGCGCTTCAGCATGAGGTACGCGAAGATGTGCAGGTAGTGGATGCCGTCGAACACCACGGCATCGTTGTCGGCGTACTGGTCCACGTTCTGGCGGAAGCTGGCGGGGTGCTCGGTCCAGTGCAGGGCCGGGCGCAGGTGGTGGCTGATGTGGTAGCCGTCGTTCCAGCACTTGTGGTTGTACTTCGTGTTGATGCACGTCGCGCTGTTGGTGTAGCAGTTGTCGGGCGCGTGGCGGTCGATGAAGGCGTGCTGGCTCCAGTTGCCGAGCATCATCACGATGCGCGTGACGAGCAAGGGCCCCAGGAACACCACCAGCGTAGCCGGCAGGTTCACGAAGGCCAGGGCCCCCACCACGGCCGCGTAGGCCAGCTCGCCGCGCACGGCGCGGTAGCGCAGCGTGAATTTGCGGGTGCGGCCCAGGTAGCCCACCAGGCGCGCCACGCCCAGCACCAGAAAATCGCCGAGGTAATGCAGAAAGCTCCACACCGAGTCGCGCTGGTAAAACATGGTCGAGCTTTCGTCGTCGGGCAGGTTGTTTTCCGGGTGGTGCATGCCCATGTGGTGGGTGAAGTACGTTTCCGGCGTTTGGCCAAACAGGGGCCCCACCACCCACGGCGTGTACTTATTGGCCCACTTGTGCGTTTTTTTGAACAGCGGCCGGTGCGTGGTGCAGTGCATCATCAACCCGAAAGGCCCCTTGAAATAGAACGTGCCCAGGAAAAAGTACAGCCCCGCCGCGGCCCACCACGCCCCGCCCGTGAAAACAGAAGAGAACAGCAAAACCGCCAGTGGCAGCATCGTGGCCGTGATTTGCAGCAGCAGATACGCGAAGGGCAGGTCGCGCTCGTCCTGCACGTAGCGCCGCAAAAAACGGTGTAAACGGGTGGGGGCGACGGCCCGGGTGTAGCCCGGGTCGGTGCAAGGAGCAAGGTCTTTCATGAGAATGAAATCGGCCTTTTTTCGCTACCCAGCACACCAATAGGAGCTTGCAGGCCAGGAACCCACAGGCCGTCAGACCCAAAGGAGGCAATGAGGAAATCGGGGCCGGGGCACCCGTAGGATTGGACTAACGCGACCGTACAAAACTAGTTCAAAATGCGGGCCCGGGTGGCGGCGGCGCAACGCCCGCAGGATCAGGATTTGGGCCAAATACCGGATTCCCGACCGGTCAAATCCGGCCCCGGCTGGCGAACGAACCCGGCCCCGGCCGCCTTATCTTTACTACGATACCCGTTTGCCGCACGCCTCAGCCATCAATTGCGCGGTGTTAATTGATGGCTGTTAACCGAACAAAAATGCCCGTTTTCTCGCACCTCCACAGCCACACCCAGTACTCGCTGCTCGACGGCCAGGCCAGCATTTCGGCCCTGATGAAGAAGGCGCAGGCCGACGGCATGCCCGCCGTGGCCCTCACCGACCACGGCAACATGTTCGGGGCCTTCAACTTCGTGGCCGAGGCCAACAAGTACAACGTGAAGCCCATCGTGGGCTGCGAGTTTTACCTGGTGGACGACCGCCACAAAAAAAGTTTTAGCAAAGAAAAAGGCGAGAAAGACAAGCGCTACCACCAGCTGCTGCTGGCCAAGGACCAGGCCGGCTACCACAACCTGGCCAAGCTCTGCTCGATGAGCTTCATCGAGGGCGTGTACTCCAAGTTCCCGCGCATCGACCGCGAGCTGTTGCTGCAATACCACGAGGGCCTGATTGCCACCAGCTGCTGCATCGGGGCCGAGATTCCGCAAACCATCCTGTTCCGCACCGAAACCGAGGCCGAGGAAAAGCTGAAGTGGTGGCTCGATTTGTTCGGCGACGATTTCTACATCGAAATTCAGCGGCACGGGCTGATGAACTTCGACGGCACCGGCAAGAGCCAGGAAGACGTGAACCAGGTGCTGCTGGGTTTTGCCGTGAAGCACAACGTCAAGGTCATCTGCACCAACGACTCGCACTACGTCAACCAAGAGGACTACGCCGCCCACGACCTGCTGCTGTGCGTGAACACCGGCGAGGAACACAGCATCCCGGTCGGCGACATCCGCACGAATTATTACACCCTGATGACGGGCCAGGGCGAGGTGAAGTACGACCTGCTCGACAACCTGCGCCGCGACCACGGCCGCGACGAGCGCGCCCAGAAACAGCTCCGCCGCATCGACGAGGAATTGCAGAAGCCCAAGCCCCACACCCGCTTCGGCTTCGCCAACGACCAGTTCTTTTTCAAGACCCAGGCCCAGATGAACGCCCTGTTCGCCGACGTGCCCGAGAGCGTGGACAACACGAACGAAATCGTGGACAAAATCACGCCCCCGAAGCTCCAGCGCGACATTCTGCTGCCCAACTTCCCGCTGCCCCCGCAGTTTGCCAACGCCGACGAATTCCTGCGCGACCTCACCTTTAAGGGCGCTTTTGAGGGCCCCAAGCCGCGCTACTCCGAGCGCACGCCCGAGGTGGAGGAGCGCCTGAACTACGAGCTGCGCATCATCCAGACGATGGGGTTTGCCGGCTACTTTCTGATTACCCAGGACTTCATCAACCACGGCCGCTCGGTGGGCGTGGCGGTGGGCCCCGGGCGGGGCTCGGCCGCCGGCTCGGCGGTGGCCTACTGCGTGGGCATCACCAACATCGACCCCATCAAGTACTCGCTCTTGTTCGAGCGCTTCCTGAACCCGGAGCGCGTGTCGATGCCCGATATCGACATCGACTTCGACGACGTGAACCGCCAGAAGGTCATCGACTACGTGGTGCAGAAGTACGGCAAAACCCAAGTCGCCCAGATCATTACCTTCGGCACGATGGCGGCCAAAAGCTCCATCAAGGACGTGGCGAGGGCCCTGGAGCTGCCCCTGCCCCAGACCAACGACCTCACCAAAATGGTGCCCGAGCAGGTGGGCACCACCCTGGCCAAGGCCTTCGCCGAAAACCAGGAGCTGGACATGATCCGGCGCGACGAGAGCCCCGACAACCTCAAGGGCCAGATCCTGCGGCTGGCCACCCAGCTCGAAGGCTCGGTGCGCAACACGGGCATCCACGCGGCGGGCATCATCATCGCCCCCGACGACATCACCAAGTACATCCCGGTTTCCACCTCCAAGGAGTCGGAGCTGCTCATCACGCAGTTCGACGGCAAGGTGATCGAGAGCGCCGGCATGCTGAAGATGGACTTCCTGGGCCTCAAAACCCTGACCATCATCGTGGACGCGCTCCGGCTGATCGAGAAAAACCACGGCGTGAAAATCGACATCGACGACATCCCGCTCGACGACGCGAAAACCTACGCCCTCTACCAGCGCGGCGACACCATCGGCACGTTTCAGTTCGAGAGCGAGGGCATGCGCCAGTACCTCAAGGACTTGAAACCGACGAACATCGAGGATTTGATTGCCATGAACGCCCTCTACCGCCCGGGGCCCATGCAGTTCATCCCGAACTTCATCAACCGCAAGCACGGCCGCGAGGACGTGGTGTACCCGCACGAGCTGCTCAAACCCATTCTGGAGTACAGCCAGGGCATCATGGTGTACCAGGAGCAGATCATGCAGACGGCCCAGATCCTGGCCGGCTATTCGCTGGGCGGGGCCGACCTGCTGCGCCGCGCCATGGGCAAAAAGGACATGAAAAAGATGGCCCTGGAGCGCGAGAAGTTCATCGAAGGCGCCGGCAAGCTGCACGGCATCCCGGCGAAAAAGGCCAACGAGGTGTTCGACGTGATGGAAAAGTTTGCCGAGTACGGCTTCAACCGCTCGCACTCGGCCGCCTACTCGGTGGTGGCGTACCAGACGGGCTACCTGAAGGCCAACTACCCGGCCGAGTACATGGCCGCCGTGCTCACCAACAACATGGGCGACATCAAGAAGGTGACCTTTTTCATCGAGGAAGCCCGCAAGCAGGGCGTGGCCGTGCTGGGCCCCGACGTGAACGAGAGCCTGCTGAAATTCAACGTGAACCAGGAAGGCAAGATCCGCTTCGGCATGGCGGCGGTGAAGGGCGCGGGTGAGCTGGCCGTGGAGTGCATGGTGGAGGAGCGCGAAAAGGCGGGGCCCTACGCCGACATTTTCGACTTCGCCAAGCGCGTGAACCTGCGCACCGTGAACAAGAAAACCTTCGAGAGCCTGGCCCAGGCCGGGGCCTTCGACGACTTCGGCAAGCACCGCCGCCTGTACCTCGACGCCCCGGCCGGCGACCAGCCGCTCATCGAGAAGGCCATGCGGCTGGGCCAGCAGCACGCCGCCGCCAAGGAAAGCAGCCAGCACAGCTTGTTCGGGGCCAGCGCCTTCGGGGCCGTGGCCGCGCCGCTGCCCAAAATGCACGAAATGGAGCCCTGGAGCAAAACCGAGCAGCTGCGCCGCGAGAAAGACGTGGTGGGCTTTTACCTCTCGGGCCACCCGCTCGACAGCTATAAGTTGGAGCTGGATGCTTACTGCACCTGCGGCCTGGAGCAGGTGGACATCCACAAAAACAAGGAAATCAACGTGGCCGGCCTCATCACCAACGTGCTGTTCAAGACCACCAAGACGGGCCAGTCGTTCGCCACCTTCACCTTGGAGGACTACGAGACGAGCATCAGCCCGGCGCTGTTCCGCGACGACTACACCCGCTTCGCCCCGCTCATCAACCCCCGCAACTACGCCAACGAGCAGGTGCCGCCCATGTTCGTGCGCCTCAAGCAGGAGCTGCGCCGCGGCACCCAGGACCAGTGGGACCTGCGCATCCTCAACATGCAGCCGCTGAGCGAGGTGGCCGAAAAGCTGAGCAAGGGCGTGCGCGTGCGCCTCGACCTGCGCACCGTGACGGGGCCCCTGCTCGACCGCCTGGAGGCGGCCATCCAGGCCGCCCCGGGCCGCAAGCGCCTCGAAATCCAGTTTGCCGAACCGCACGAGCACCTGGCGGTGGACATGTTTTCGCGCAAGTTTCAGATTGAGCCCAAGGCATTTATCGAAAAGATGCAGGAAATGCAGATGGACGCCTGCCAGCTCATCTAGCGGCCAGCGGCGGCGCAACCGGGCCCCGGGGCCGCCGACTGAACTTTCCTACGGGCCCGTTGTTTAGCCCTCAATCTGCTACCTTGCGCCCCCGATGGCCGCACCGCCAGAGGCTATTTTAACCGCAACCCTTACTGCAATGGGACATAAAGCAATTGAGATTACCGATGCCAATTTTGAGTCCATCATCAACTCCGACAAGCCGGTACTGGTCGATTTCTGGGCCGAGTGGTGCGGCCCTTGCCGCATGGTGGGCCCGGTAGTGGAAGAATTGGCCGGCGAGTACGAAGGCAAGGTCATTGTGGGCAAAGTCGACGTAGACGCCAACCCCCAGACCTCGGCCAAGTTCGGCATCCGCAGCATTCCCACGCTGCTGGTGTTCAAAAACGGCCAGATCGTTGATAAGCAAGTAGGCGCCGTGCCCAAGCACGTGCTGGCCCAAAAACTCGAAGCCCAGGTAACGGCCTAAGCGCCCGCACCTTCTTTCTTCAGTGCAAAAAGCCCGGGCCCGGTGGTCCGGGCTTTTTGTGTGGTTCTGGCACGGGGCTTGCCTAAGGGCAAACGCTTCCGGATAAAGTGCTTGGCTATGGAAATTAGCGCCGCGGTGCTACATTTCTGCCGGCTTTGGGCTACGGCCCCGGCGCACGAACCATCTTCATTTTTTCCTCATTTTTCTTTTCCCCCTTTTTATGAAACGTCTTGTCGGTTTCCTACTCTCCCTCAGCCTGCTAGGCGCTTCTGCCGCCCACGCCCAAACCGCTCCCGCCGCTACTCCCACCCCCGGCGCGGGCACCGGCACGATGAGCACCAGCTCGTCGAAAATGTCGACCACGAAAATGTCGCAAACGCCGGCCAAGACGACGCACACCTCCACCACGCAAACCGGTATGATGGGCACGACTTCTTCGTCGGCCTCCTCCACCGGCGCCATGCACGGCAAGCACAATGGCCACAAAATGACCAGCATGTCGTCGACTTCGACCTCGACCCACATGAAGGCCGACGGCACGCCCGACATGCGCTACAAAGAGAACAAGATGACCACGACCAGCGCGGCTGGCAACGGCAAAATGAAGGCCGACGGCACGCCCGACATGCGCTACAAAGCCAACAAAACCTCGACCACGACGACCAAGAAGTCGATGTAAGTCGGCCGAGGCTTTTAGCACGCAAAAAAGCCCTTTCCCGAGCAGGAAAGGGCTTTTTTGTGCCTGGGGTTTTACGGGGCAGACGGCCTGAGCAGGGCTTTGTGGGGCCCTAACCGGCCCACTGCACGACAGCGGCCGGCCATCGGCCCCAAAACCGCCTAAACGACCATTACAGTTGAAAACAGATAAAATTTAAAAAAATGCGAACAGTATATTATTTATAATCAATAGATTATAAACTAACAATCGTTTGTTGTATAGTTTTTCTTACATTTCCATGGCTGAAACTGCGCGAAAAAGTTTTTATCTTTGCCCCCGGCCGGAGCAAAAGGCTCCCGCTGATAACTTGTAGTGTGGTGGAACTGGCAGACACACCCTCCTCTCTCGAGGGTGAAGGTTCGGGATAAATCGGCCCCCCGGCTGGCTAACTACTTCGTGAAGGTTCAAGTCCTTCCGCTACAGCCTAAAAGCTAAAGAGGCGACTTTTCAACAAAGTCGCCTCTTTAGCTTTTGGCATTTTTTTATTTTGCGCAGCTACCGGGCTGCCACGGCCGCGTGCCGGGCCTGGTAGCTGCGCCGCCCCGCTTGCAGAAACTGCGCAAATTGCGCCACGTTGGGTTCGTAGGCGATGGGTTTGACGAGCGGGTTACCCGTGGGATCGTCGGGGTTGAGCAACACGTAGTAAGGCTGGGCATTAAAACCGTAGCGGGTCACCTGCAGGTCAGCATTTTGCTTGCCGAGGCTGGTTTTCTGCTGGTGGTCGCGCGCCGACGTGTACCACTCGTTGCGGGGCAGCTCGGTTTTATCGTCCACGTAGAGGGCCACCACCACGTAGTCGTTTTGTAGCTGGCTGAGCACCTGCGGGTCGCTCCAAACGGTGGCTTCCATCTTGCGGCAGTTCACGCAGGCGTGGCCGGTGAAGTCGATAAAAATGGGTTTGTGCTGCCGCTTGGCGGCGCGAACGGCTTGCTGAAGGTCGAAGTAGCCTTGCAAGCCGTGGGGCAGCTCCAGAAAATCGCTGAAGCGCGGGGTTTCGCCCAACGCGTTGGCGGGCTGCACCGGGGCAGGGCCCCCGGCGGCCAACGAAAAATCGTGGCGGCTTTGGGGCGGCAGGTAGCCGGCCAGCAGCGGCAGCGGGGCCCCGAACAGGCCCGGCACCAGGTACGTCATGAAGCTCAAGGCCAGCACCGCCAGCAATAGCCGGCCCACGCTGAGGTGGTCGAGGGGCGAGTCGTGCGAAAGGCGGAACTTGCCCAGCAGGTACAGCCCCAACAGAGCCGAGAGCACAATCCACAACACCAGGTACACGTCGCGGGTGAGGATGCCCCAATGGTAGGCCAAGTCCACCATGCTCAGGAACTTGAGGGCCAGCATCAGCTCCACGAAGCCCAGCACCACCTTCACCGTGTTCAGCCAGCCGCCCGAGCGGGGCAGGCTTTTCAGCCACGACGGGAAGATGGCGAACAGCGTGAACGGCAGCGCAAACGCCAGCGAAAAGCCCAGCATGCCCACCACGGGGGCCAGCGTCTGGCCGCGGGCAGCCAGGCCCAGCACCGTGGCCACGATGGGCCCCGTGCACGAAAACGACACCAGCACCAGCGTAAAGGCCATAAAGAACACGCCCAGCCAGCCGCCTTTGTCGGCCTGCGCATCGGCCTTGTTCACCAGGCCGCTGGGCAGCGTGATTTCAAACAGACCCAAAAACGAGAGCCCGAACACCACGAACACCACAAAAAAGAGCAGGTTGGGCAGCCAGTGCGTGGCCATGAAGTTGGGGCCGTCTTCGCCCAGCAGGCGGGCCACCACCACCCCGATCAGGGTGTAAATCACGATGATGCTCAGGCCGTACACCACGGCTTTGAGGATGCCGCGGCCGCGGCTGTCCTGGCCCCCGGTGAAGAACGAAACCGTCATGGGCACCATGGGAAACACGCAGGGCGTGAGCAGCGCCGCCAGCCCCGACAGGAACGCCAGCAGCCCAAAGCTCCACAAGCCGCCCGCGTCGGCCACGGGCATGGCCGCTGCGGCCACCGCTGGCCCGGCGGCTTGGACGGGGGCCGTCGCGGCTGCGGGGGCATCTACGGTGCCAACCGTGGCCGGAGAGACCGCCGGTGCGGCGGGAGCGACCAAGGCGGTGGGCGCGGGGCCCTCTGGCTTGGCCGCCGGGGGCGTGGCGGAGGGCCCCACGGCCCCGGTGGCCGGCGCGGCCGAGTCGCTCACTTGCAGGGGCCCGAAGGTCAGGCTCTCGTTGCCGGGCACGCAGCGGCCGTCCACATCGGTGCAGCTTTGGTAGTCGGCATCGGCTTTGATGGTGAACGTGCCGGGCCGGAGCACTTTGATGCGCTGGCGGATCTGGCCGGTTTTTTCCCAAAACGCCACTTCGCCCTTGAACACCTCGTCCATCTGGTGGTGCGACTTCACGGACTGCGGCTTGCCCACCAGCGCGTAGGCCGCGCTGGGCACAAACTTCAGGGCAAAAACCACCGGGCCCACGTCTTCGCTAAAATCGGTGGCGTAGAGGTGCCACTTGTCGTCGATGCGGGCATTTACGATCAAGTCCACTTCCTGGCCTACTTTGGTGATGGGCCGGCCCAGGGCCGTGCTGAGGTGGGTAGGCGTGAGAATCTGCGCGGCCACCGGTAGGGCCGGCAACCAACAGAGCAGCAGAAATTTAAAAAGCTGGCGGATATTCATAGCAAATTTATCAACGTAAGCCCACAAAATTAGGCTTCCTAAGCACAATCAGCCGGGCAAAAAGTTCATTCGGCCAACCCCCGGCGCCAAAGTCCGTACTTTTGTGCTACAATGGCCCCCAGACCGTCCGCGTCGCGGGGCCGCCGACATGGGTTTAAAAATTATTATCTCCCTGCTACTCATCGTAGCCAACGGGTTTTTTGTGGCGGCGGAGTTTTCGCTCATCCGCGTCCGTCTTTCGCAACTCGAGCTCAAGGCCAAAGAGGGCAGCCGCCTGGCCGCGCAGGCCATGGGCGTGCTGCACAAGCTTTACAGCTACCTGTCGGCCACGCAGTTGGGCGTCACCGTCACCTCGCTTGTTCTGGGGGCCGTGGGCGAAGAAGTGGCCACCGAAATCATTCTGAACACGGTGAACCGGCTGGGTCTGGCCATCTCGCCGGCGGCGGCCCACAGCACGGCGGTGGTCGTGGGCCTGATCATCATCACCGTTCTGCACGTGCTCTTCGGCGAGCTGTTTCCGAAGGCGCTGGCCATCCAGCGGCCCGAAGCTGTGAGCTTGGCGCTGGTGCTGCCGCTGCGGGCGTTTTACCTCGCCACGCTGCCGCTGACGTGGTTTCTGTCGAAAGCGTCCAACGTGCTGCTCGGTGCCGTGGGCGTGAACCCGGCCCACGGCACCGAAGCCCACACTTCGGACGAGCTGCGCCTGTTGCTCGACCAGAGCATGCAGAGCGGCGAAATCCAGGACTCGGAGCACGAGCTGATCGAGAACGTGTTCGAATTCAACGACCGCATGGTGCGGCAAATCATGGTGCCCCGCACCAAGCTGGCGGCCCTCGATGTGCACGCCTCGGAGGAGCAAATCCTGGAAACGGTGTTCAGCGAAGGCTATTCGCGCCTGCCGGTGTTCGAGGGCAACATCGACAACATTGTGGGCATCCTGAACGTGAAGGACTTGCTACCCATCATCCGCCGCAACGAGCCCGTCGACCTGGCCCGCATCATGCGCGTGCCCTACTTCGTGCCCGAAACCAAGAAAATCAACCGCTTGCTGCGCAACTTCCAGCGCAAGCACACCGTGATGGCCATTGTGAGCGACGAATTTGGCGGCGTGTCGGGCATCGTCACCATCGAAGACATCATGGAAGAGTTGGTGGGCGAAATCCAGGACGAGTACGACAACGAGGTGCCCGTGGTGGAAAAAACGGCCGCCGACGAGTACCGCGTGGCCGCCGCCACGTCCATCCCCGACGCCAACGAGTACCTCCCCTACCCGCTGCCCGAAAGCGAAGACTACGAGAGCGTGGGCGGCCTGCTGAACGTGGTCTACGGCAGCATCCCGGAAGTGGGCGACGTGGCCGTGCTCGACCCCTACGAGTTCCGGATTCTGGAGCGCTCGCGCCGCGTGATTGACCTCGTGCAGCTGCGCGTGGTGCGCCCCAAGGAGCGCACCGAGCCCGGCGGCGACCTCGCAGAAGAGATGTAATGAAACTTATTCCTCGCTTTTACAATCAGTATTCTGCTGCCAAAAACCTTCACCCCCATTTACCCCAATGGAAGCATCCAAGCTACGGCGCCTGGCCAACTTGGTCATTGATACAGTGTGTATATTTTTAATTTTCTGGCTGCTACTATGGGTTTTACCGGCCTCTCTCATTCAAGTCGAACACTACCGGCTTTGGGTACTGGGCGTTAGCTTGGTTTATTATGGGGCAATGGAATTAACGTTTCAACGCACCGTAGGCAAATTCGTGACACGCACTTTGGTTACCACCCACAACGACGAGATTCCCAGCCCAACCAGATTAATGCTGCGCACCTTTTGCCGCCTAATTCCTTTAGAGCTAATAAGTTTGGTATTCAGCAGCCGCTGTTTGGCATGGCACGACGCTATTTCGGGAACAAAGGTGGTTTTTATTAACTATTAGATTAGAGCGGTTTCGGCCTGAGTGTACGGGTTTTGGGGGTAGCTTGCGCTATGCAAGCTTATTCGGATGATTTGCGTCAGCGCGTAGCGGCCGCTTACGCAACCGGGCAGTTTACGATCGGCCGGGTAGCCAGCCGCTTTGCCGTTTCCACCCCGTTTGTGGAGAAGCTGCTCAAACGCCAGCGTACCAGCGGTTCAGTGGCCGCCCTGCCCCACCGCGGTGGCCCCATGCCCCGCCTGCAAGAAGCTGACCGCCACCGCCTCGCGGCTTGCGTGGCGGCCCAACCCGATGCGACCCTGGCCGAATTGGGCCAGCAGTTGCGGAACGCCGGCGGTCCGGCGGTGGGGCAGGCCGTGCGCTGGCAGGCGCTGCAAGCGCTGAACTTACGGCGTAAAAAAAGAGTCTGCACGCCGCCGCGCGCGACACCGCGCGCACGAAGGGCCTGCGCCGGGACTTTATCGAAGCCCTTGAGCACGAAGACGTGGCCCGCTTCAAATTTGTGGACGAGACCAGCGTCCACCTGACCTACACCCGCCGTTACGGCCGTGCCCCGGGCGGGCGGCGGGCGGACGCGGCCGCGCCGCTGCACAACGGGCCAAGTGTGACGATGGTGGCCGCCCGCTCGGCGCAGGGGGTGGAGGCGGTCATGGAACTGGACGGGGCCGGGTACACGGCCAGCTTCGCCGGGTACCCGGAGCAGGGGCTCGGGCCGGGCTTGCAGCCGGGCGACGTCGTGGTGCTGGATAACCTGCGGGTGCACCAGGCGCCCGGTCTGGCGGCACTGGTGGAAGCACGCGGGGCGCGGCTCCTGTACCTGCCGCCCTACTCGCCGGATTTTACGCCCATTGAATTGGCCTTCCGCAAGCTCAAAACCAGCCTGCGCACCGCCGCCACCCGCACCCGCGAGGCGCTGACGGACGCCTTGCAAGCGGCGGTGGCCTGGATAACGGCCGAGGATGCCCAAAACTGGTTTGACCGCTGTGGCTATCACGTACACTGACTGCGAAATTGCTCTAACGATAGGTTAGTAACTAAATGGTTGTGGTTATCAAGGAAATTGGCAGTAATTTGCGTCCGATTTTTTTGTTCAACCTTTCCTCTTTATGTTCAAAACTCGACAAATTCTTGCTCTTGGCATGATTTCCGTAATGGTATCTAGCTGTGCCACAATCTTTGGAGGCCCAGTAAGTACCTTCCAAAAAACTAAGCCTGCCGCAGGGCAGCCCCAGCGCAGCATTCGCACAGGAGCGTTGGTGGCCGACATTCTTCTTTTCTGGCCCGGGGCCGTTGTAGATTTCGCTACGGGCGCAATTTATAAGCCCCAAGGCAAGTAGATTGCACCGTTCCTTTTTGAATAAAAAGCCCCGGCCGAAACCGGGGCTTTTTATTTTTCGAGAAGATCTTCTCTTTGCAAAGCAAATTGCGAAGGATCCTCACGAACCATAGTTGGACCAATGATCCACTGAATTTGGCCTTTTAAAAGCGCGTTGCACGTCGCTTTTTCCTTACCGCTGGGGCCCCGCCGCATCGGCCCGCAGTTGGAACAGCCGGGGATAGTACTCGCCTTTTTTGGGTTTGAGGTCGCCGGTGATGATGCGAACGGTGTCGAACAAGGCCCAAATGCCGAGCGCCAAGACGATGGCGCCCCCTACCACTAGGTACCCCGTCGTCCCGCTGACGACGCCCCCGAAGAGCAGCCCGACGCTGCCAACGGCGAGCAGCGTTCCGCCGACCACCGCGCCCACCAGGTAGAGGGCCCCCGCGCCGTAATAGCCCAGGTAAAACCGGTGGGCCCCGAAAAAACCCAACACCAGGGCCAACCCCAAGGCAATGCCCCGGGTGCGGTACCGCACCCGCAACGGCGCGGCCGCCGGAATTTTGCAGACGGCCAGTGCCGGCAGCGGGGCCATTGCCGCCTGCGGTCGGGCAGCAACCGGTTGCTGGCGGGCCCGGCGCAGCGGCTGCCAGGGCCCCCGGGCCGGGGCCGGCCGCGCAGACGGTAAGTCCGACGAAGGTTCAGGTTCCGCCAACGCTACCACCGGTTCGCCGGCCGCCGCCGGGGCCCTGCCAGCGGCCAGCGCGCCGTAGCCCGGAGCCGGCTGAAACACGTAGCCGACCCGCGAGCAGGCCCCCAGTGCCAACGCCGACGTCAGCAGCAAACCTACCGGGCGGATCAAGAAATTACGTAGCGTCTGGCGCATCGGCGGAAGGAGAGGGAGTAGCGAACCAGCTGGCGTAAAGCTGGTAATTTTCGGCCGTGCGGCGCAAGCCTTCCCGTTGGGCCTCCGTCACGGGCTTGATGCGGCGGGCCGGCACGCCGGCGTAGAGGTAGCCGGGCTCGCACACCGTGTTTTCGAGCACGACGGCCCCGGCGGCGATGATGCAGCCGGCGCCCACCACGGCGTGGTCCATTACGATGGCTCCCATGCCGATGAGCACGTCGTCGGCCACGGTGCAGCCGTGCACCAGGGCCCGGTGCCCGATGCTGACGCGGCTGCCAATGGTGAGGGCCGCCCGCTCGTAGGTGCAGTGCAGCACGGCCCCGTCCTGGATGTTGGTGGCGGCCCCGATGCGGATGCGGTTCACGTCGCCCCGGATGACGGCCGTGAACCACACCGTGCAGCCAGGCCCCAGCACCACGTCGCCCACAATGGTCGCGTTATCGGCCACGAAGCAGTCGGCCGGAATTTCGGGGTAGATGCCGCGAACGGGGAGGATGAGGGCGGGCATTTTTTTGCAGTTATCAGTTGGTGAATGAATCAGAACAGAACAAACAGGCCGTCGTGCCGACCGCAGGGAAGCTTTTCTTCCGCAGCAGTCAAATTAAGCAATGAAGTAAAAGAGGTGCTTCCCTGCGGGCAGCACGACGGCCCGGCAACGGCTTGTCAACTCAGCCGCCCACCGCCAGCTGCCTGACGAGCCGTTTCCACGTGCCCTTCTCCCAGTTGTATTTCAGCGTGCTGGGCAGGGCTTGCCAGAAGTATTTGCTGGTTTCGACGGCAAAACTCGGCTGCATATAGCAGTTGATGGTGCAGCCCTCGCACTGCGGCAGGCGGCCTTCGAGGGCGGCGAGGCGTTGGGTTTCGGGCGCGTGGTAGAGGTCGAAGAGGCGGCCGTCGATGGGGAATTTCTGCTCGCCGAGGTGGTAGCAGGGCAGTACCAGCTCGTTGCTGGGCGAGATGACGAGCGTGGTGCTGGCGGCCCGGCACACGGGGGCCGCCACGTGGTTGCCGCCGTCGCGCCGCAGCGCAATAAAGGCCTCGTTGAGGTACACGCCCTTGCGCCGGCCAAAGGCCGACAGGTAGTCCAGCTCGGCGGCGGTGAGCTGCTCGCCGGTTTCCACGGCGCCGTACTCAAACGCCGGGTTGAGGATGAGCACCAGGCCGTTGGGCCGGGTGATGTCGCGGTACACGGCCTCCAGGTCTTTCAGGTTGTGGCGAAAAACAGTGAACAGCACGTCGGGCCGCTCGCCCAGCGCCTGGGCCACGCGGAGGCTCTCGAGCACAAAATCGTAGCAGGCCACGCCGCGGCCCCGGTCGTGGGTGTCGCGGTCGGCCGAGTCGAGCGAAAAGTGCAGCATGTCGACCAGCCCGCGCAGCTTCTCCGCGTTTTTGGGGTACAGCAACCCGTTGGTGGTCACCGTGGTGATGAAGCCCATTTCCCGCGCCAACCCCAGAAACTCGGGCAGCTGGCGGTGCAGCAGCGGCTCGCCGCCGGTAAAGTCCACCACCGACACGCCTAGGCGCTTGAGGTCGCGCAGGTTGGCGGCCACGTCGTCGAGCGTGATGTAGGGCGAGGGCTTTTCCCAAATGTCGCAAAACGCGCACTTCGCATTGCAGCGGTACGTGACGTAGTAATTGCACAGAACGGGGTGCTTGACGAGGCGCATGGCGGGGCGCGGGCCACACGGTCCGCGCGGCGAAGTTAGTGCGGCAGCTTGCCCCAGGCGGCGTCCCATTGCGCCGGGGTGGCGGCGAGGGCCCCGGGCGTGGCGTCGCCAACGTGTTCCTGGTAGTAGCTGCAAAAGCCTTTCAGCGGGCAGCGCGGGCAATTGGGGTGCTGAAAAAAGCAAATCTGCTGCCCGTGCCAGTAGTTGTGCTTGTGGAAGTTGAAGAGTCCTTCGGCGTCGAGCGAGGGCCGCAGCAGGGCCAGCAGGGCCCCGTGGGCTTTTTCCACCGACGCCTTGGGGCCCAGAAAACCCACGCGCTGGGCCACGCGGTGCACGTGGGCGTCAACGGGCAGCACCGGGTGGTGAAAGTTGAACAGCAGCAGCAGCGACGCCGTTTTCAGGCCGATGCCGGGCATGTCGGTGAGCCACTCCATGGCGCGTGCGGTGGGCCAGGCAGCCAGAAAATCGAGGTCGAACGAGCCCCCGGTTTCGGCCTGCACCCGCCGCAGAATCTCCTGGATGCGCGGGGCCTGCGTGGCCGGCCAGCGCGTGGTGCGGACGGCGTGAATGAGGCCATCGAGCGGCGCGGCCAGCACGCCGGGCCAGTCGCCGAAGGCTTCGAGCATCCGGTCGTAGGCCAGCTCCTCGTCGGCGTGGGTGGTGCGGTGCGACAACACCGTGGAAATCAGCTCGCGCATGGGCGTGCGCCGCGCCACCGGCGGCAAGTGGCCGTAGAAACGGTCGAGGATTTCGTGGTCGGCCAGGGCCTTGGCGGCGGCCGGCGCGTCGTAAGCAACTATTGTCTGACCCACAGATTTATTCGGATTGCACGGGTTTTGTAGCCGAATTCCCTAAACGTAAAAAGCCGCCTGGAGGGGCGGCTTTTTATTTTTTATCATTTCAAAGGCGAGATACCAAGGCATCTGTCCCCAAAATCCGAAAGACCCGAATAAATCCGTGGTTCAAACAAGCTTAGAGCTGGCCTTTTTTGGCGGCTTTCTGCATCTTCTCGTTGGCGAAGATGGCCACTTCTACGCGGCGGTTGGCGGCTTTGCCGGCGGCGGTGGCGTTGTCGCCCACGGGCTGCGTCGAGCCGTAGCCGGTGGCCGTGATGCGGGCGGTGTCCACGCCTTCGCCGGTGATGGTGTTGGCCACGGCCTGGGCGCGGCGCTGGCTCAGCGGCTGGTTGATGGCGTTGGAGCCCGAGCTATCGGTGTGGCCTTCGACGACCACGCTCGTGTCGGGGTATTTTTTCAGCGTGGTGGCCAACTGGCTGATGTTGCCGGCGGCGTCAGCCGTGAGCGTGGCCGAGTTGGTAGCAAACAGGATGCCCGAAGCGAAGGTGATTTTGATGCCTTCGCCCACGCGCTCCACCGTGGCGCCTTCGAGGTCGCGGCGCAGCTCTGCGGCTTGCTTGTCCATCTTGCGGCCGATGAGCACGCCAGCCCCGCCGCCCACCACGGCCCCCAGGATGGCGCCTTTGGCCGTGCCCGACTTGCCGCCGATGACGCGGCCCAGCAGGGCCCCGCCCGCTGCCCCGCCCAGGCCGCCGATAAGCCCGCCCTTGAGGGTTTTGCTCATGCCCTTGGGCTTAGCAGTAGAAACGGTGCTGGATTGGGCTTGCCCAAAATGGCCCACCAACAGCAGCAGCGCCAGAAAAAACGTGAAAGAAGAACGGAGGTGTTGCATGGGTAAAGAAAAAGTGGTGATAGTCAGAAAAAGTAGCAACCTGCCCAATTGAGCAGGAGATAGCCGCAATGAGCCGGCAAATACGCCATTCGCAACCATCTTGCCAAAAACCCGACCGGTGCGGCGCGCGGGCCACAAAAAAACCGCCTTGCCTCGTGGCAAGACGGTTTTACCCATAAAATCCGGCGAATTGACTATTTTTTGCGGTAGGCGTTGTAACGGGCCGGGTCTTTTTTCTTGTCCTGGTTGCGGCCAATCAGGCCCCCGCCCACCACGCCGGCCGCCGCGCCAATCACAGCGCCCTTGCCGCCGCCCAGCAGGGCCCCGGTCACGGCTCCGGCGCCGCCGCCGATGGCGGCCCCTTTGGCTTTGTGGCTCCAGCCTTTGCGGTGGTCCTGGGCTTGCGCCGAACTGGCCAACACGAAGAACGTCAACAAGAAGGCAAATACTATTTTGAGCGTTTTCATAACAAAAGTGCGGTTAAATTGGAAATAAACCGATTATTGATTTTAACGCAAGCCGCGTTGCGGGAGTTGCTACCCCCCGCAATAAAGCGCGTTTTCCCACAAAAAAACCGCTTCGTGAAGCGGTTTTTTTGTGGGAAAACGCGCTTGCCGGCTGCTAAAATCATGCGCACCGGCTGCCCCGTGGGCGCTGCCTTACAGCGTACCGTTCTCGGCGGCTTTCTTCATTTTCTCGTTGGCGAAAATGGCGATTTCCACGCGGCGGTTGGCTTGCTTGCCTTCGGCGGTCGTGTTGTCGCCCACGGGGTCCGACGAGCCGAGGCCCTTGGTGGTGATGCGGGTGCTCGACACGCCCTGGGCCACCGTGGCGTTGGCCACGGACTGGGCACGGCGCTCGCTCAGCGGCAGGTTGATGGCGTCGCTGCCCGTGTTGTCGGTGTGGCCTTCCACGAGCACGTTGGTGTCGGGGTATTTCTGGAGCGTGGCGGCCATCTTCACGATGTCGGCCTGCGAGGCGGGCCGGAGCGTGGCCGAGTTGGTATCGAAGAGAATGCCCGAGTCGAAGGTGATTTTGATGCCTTCGCCCACGCGCTCCACTTTGGCGTTTTGCATGTCGCGCTGCAAGTCAGCCGCTTGGCGGTCCATCTTGCGGCCGATGAGGGCCCCCGTGGTACCGCCGGCCGCGGCCCCCAGAATGGCGCCGATGGCCGTGCCCCGGCCGCCGCCCAGCAAGCCACCGATCAGGGCGCCGGCCGCCGCGCCGCCGCCCGCGCCCAGCAAGCCGCCCTTGGTGGTTTTGTTCATGCCGGTTTTGCGCGCGCCGGTGCCGTTGTTGCTCGACAGGTCGGGCTGGCCGGCGGGCTGGCGCGTCGAGGCGCACGAGCTGAACAACAGCACGCAAGCCATAAAAATCGAAAGCAGGGATTTAGGAGTAGTCATGTGAAAAAACGAAAGGTTGAAGAATCAAACTGCCGCATTATACGGCAAAACCCGCACCGGGGCTAGGAGCGGGTTTTTCAAGAAGCGTGCCGAACCGCTGGCCGGGGCCCTAGCGGGCCTTGGCCGGGCTGCGGCGCGGGGCCGCGCCGGCGGCCGCGGCCGGTGCTTCTTCGGCCACGGCGGCGGGCCGCACCAGGTGCAGCAGGTCGGCCAGGCGGTGCTTGAGGTCGCGGCGGTCGACGATGAAGTCCAGAAAGCCGTGCTCAAGCACAAACTCGGCGCTCTGAAAGCCCTTGGGCAAGTCCTTGCCGATGGTTTCCTTGATGACGCGCGGCCCGGCGAAGCCGATGAGGGCCCCCGGCTCGGCGATGTTGAAATCGCCGAGCATGGCAAACGAGGCCGTGACGCCGCCCGTGGTGGGGTCGGTGAGCAGGCTCACGTAGGGCACGCCGGCTTCGGCGAGCAGGGCCAGGCGGGCCGAGGTTTTGGCCATTTGCATCAGCGAGTAGCCGGCTTCCATCATGCGGGCCCCGCCCGAGCGCGAGATCATCAGGAACGGCACGCGGTGCTGGCGGGCGTAGTCGATGGCGCGGGCAATCTTCTCGCCCACCACCGAGCCCATCGAGCCGCCAATGAACTTGAAGTCCATGGCCGCCACCACCAGCGGCTGGCCCTCGCTCAGGCCGTGGGCGGTGCGCACGGCGTCTTTCAGGCCGGTGTTTTTTTCGGTGGCCTGCACGCGCTGCAGGTAGGGCTTGGTGTCGACGAAGTGCAGCGGGTCGCCCGAGGTCAGGTGGGCGTCCAGCTCTTCGAACCGGCCGTCGTCGAACAACAGCTCAAAGTACTCGGCCGCGTCGATGCGGTCGTGGTGGCCGCAGTGGCCGCACACGTAGCGCAGGCGCTTGTGCTCGGCCGTGGTGGCCACGGTTTTGCACTCAGGGCACTTGTACCAGAGGCCGTCGGGCGTCTCCTTTTTTTGTTCGGTGGGGGTGTTGATGCCCTTTGCCTCGCGCTTAAACCAAGCCATTTCTTCGGGAGCTGCAAGCTGTGAGCGGCGGGCCGCCAGCTTTGATAAAATGTAAACGGGAAGACAAAAATAAGCCATCGGCGGCGGCCCGCCGGCGGCGGGGCTCAGGCAAGGCCGATTTGGGCGTCAAGGTACACGTCCTGAACGGCGTGGAGCAGGGCCACGCCCTCGGCAAAGGGCCGCTGAAACGCCTTGCGGCCCACAATCAGGCCGTGGCCGCCGGCGCGCTTGTTCACCACGGCCATTTTCACGGTCGCGTCCCGGTCGCCGGCCCCCAGGCTTTCGCCGCCCGAGTTGATGAGCCCGATGCGCCCGGCGTAGCAGTTCAGCACCTGGTAGCGCGTGAGGTCGATGGGGTTGTCGGCGCTCAGGGTTTCGTACATGGCCGGCACGGTTTTGCCGAACCGGAGGGCCCCGAAGCCGCCGTTGATCTCGGGCAGCTTTTGCTTGATGAGGTCGGCCCCGAGCGTGACGCCCAGGTGGTTGGCCTGCCCGGTGAGGTCGGCGGCCAGGTGGTAGTCGCGGTCGGCGGTTTTGAAGGCGTTGTTGCGCAGGTAGCACCACAGCACGGTGGCCAGGCCCCGGCGGTGGGCTTCTTCGAAGGCCGCCGCCACCTCGCCCATCTGGCGGTTGCTTTCGGCCGAGCCGAAGTAGATGGTGGCCCCCACGGCGGTCGCGCCCAAATCCCAGGCCTGGCGCACCGAGCCGAACAGGACCTGGTCAAACTTATTGGGGTAGGTCAGCAGCTCGTTGTGGTTGATTTTGACAATGAACGGGATTTTGTGCGCGTACCGCCGGGCCACGGCCCCGAAGGTGCCCAAGGTGGTGGCCACGGCGTTGCACCCGCTTTCCACGGCCAGCCGCAGCGTCGTGTCGGGGTCGAAAAACGCGGGATTCGCCCCGAACGACGCCCCGGCCGTGTGCTCGATGCCCTGGTCGACGGGCAGGATGCTGAGGTAGCCCGTGCCCCCCAGCCGGCCGTGGCCGTAGAGGGCCCCCAGGCTGCGCAGCACCTGCGGCGGCCGCGAGCCCGGCCCGAAGCAGCGGTCGATAAAATCGGGGCCGGGCGCGTGCAGCAAGTCTTTGCTGACAAGGGCCTGGTGCGCGAGCAGGGGCGCCAGCTCGGCGTTCATCGACAGGGAAGTAGCCATGCGAATGAAGAAAAATGGGTGGGCAACTGGCTGTACGCAATCCAGCCTTAAAGAAAGAAAAAAATCCCCGGGTGCCGCCCCGGCGCTACCTTGCCCCGGCATTGCGGCCCCCGGCCGGCAGCGCCCGCCACGGATTTTCTGCTACGATTATGCGCCTGAAAAATTTAACCCCGGCCCTGCTCGGCCTGGGCTTGCTCGCCGCCCCCGCCCTGCCGGGCTGCGTGGCCGCCAAAAAATACGACGACCTCCAGGCCCGGCAGTCGGCCGATGCCCAGGGCAAAACCGAGGCCGAGCGCCAGTACCGCGCCGCCACCGCCGCGCTGCAAAAAGCCACCGACGCCCTGGCCCAGCTGCGGCTCGACAACAGGCGCCTCGAAAACGACTCGCTGGCCACCGGCCTCTCGCTGCGCCGGGCCCGGGGCCTCAACCACGACCTGAACGAGAGCTACGACCGCCTGCTCAAAAACAGCGGCCAGGAGCTGGCCAACAAGTCGTCGGACTACAACAAGGTAGCCCAGGACCTGGCCCGCCGCGAAGCCGAGCTGGGGGCCCTCGACGCCAGCCTGCGCAAGAGCAAGGCCGACAACGACCGCCTCGCCGTCGACCTCCAAACCCGCGAAGCCCGCCTCGCCGAGCTCACCCAAGCCCTGGCCGACAAAGACAAGGCCGTGAACGACCTCAAAGCCCGCGTGAGCAAGGCCCTGCTCAGCTTCAACGCCAACGACTTGCAGGTGAAGCTCAAAGACGGCAAGGTGTACGTGTCGCTCTCCGAACAGCTGCTCTTCAAGTCGGGCTCGACCAAGGTGGACCCCAAAGGCCAGGAGGCCCTGAAAAAGCTGGCCACCGTGCTCCAAGAGCAGCCCGACGTGAACGTGGTGGTGGAAGGCCACACCGACAGCGTGCCCATCCTGCACGGCACGGCCGGCATCACCGACAACTGGGATTTGAGCGCGCTGCGCGCCACCGACATTGCCCGCCTGCTCACCGCCGGCGGCGTGGCCCCGGCCCGCGTCACGGCGTCGGGCCGCAGCCAGTACGTGCCCGTGGCCCCCAACGACACGGCCCCCAACAAGGCCCTCAACCGCCGCACCGAAATCATCCTCACCCCCAAGCTCGACGAGCTGTTTCAGATTCTGGACAGCAACAGCGGGGCGGCGACGGGCAGCGGCAATAAAAAGTGATGCTGTTCCAGGCTACAGCGTGATGTTCACGCGGCCGAAGTAGAAGGCTCCGTTGAAGCCGAACTGGTTGGAGCCGTAGGGGAAACGGCCCCGGTTGGTGGCGTCGGCCGTGCTGTAGGCCAGGCTGCCTTCGTTGTCGTTGGGGTTGAGGTAGAGGCGGTCGGGGTACACGTTGAACAGGTTGTTGACGCCCACGCTCAGACCTAAGTTTTTGAGAACCTGGGCGCTGATGGTCAGGTCCGTTACCCACTTGGCCGAAAAAGTCTGGTCGATGAAGGCGCGGGCCGGGTCGGCGTCGGCCGACTGCACTTCGCCGAAGCGCACGGCGCGCACGCTCGCGCCGAAAATTTTGTAGCCGTAGTCGGCGCTCAGGATGATTTTGCTGCGCGGCTGGCCGCTTTCGAGGCGGGTGCGCTGGGCGCGGTCGAAGAGCGTGTTTTGCAGGCTGGCGTTGGCGTCGATGAAGGACGAGCCCTTCAGGTTCTGCACCGTGGTGCGGTTGAAATTGGCGGCGGCCGTCAGCGTCAGGCGGTTATCGGGGCCCAAGCTCAGGCGCTCGCTGGCCACCACGTCGAGCCCCCGGGTGCGGGTATCCACGGCGTTGGCAAAAAACTGCACGCCCTGAATGACTTGGTTGGGCCCCTGCAAGCTGTCGAGCAGTGCGTTGACGGCCTTATTGTTGCGGTTGAACTGGCTGCTGAGCACGATCCGGTCCTTGATGTTGATCTGGTAAGCGTCCACCGTCAGCGTCAGGGTGCGGGCCACGCGGGCGGTGAGGCCCAGGCTGTAGTTCACCGATTTCTCCTGCTTCAGCGGCCCGATGCCGAAGGCCCGGGTGATGGGGTCGTCGTTGTTGGCGGTGCGCACCTCGCGCAGCTCGCCGCTGGTGAACTGGGTGCTGGAATTGGTGAAGTAGCGCTGCTGGAGCGACGGGGCCCGGAAGCCGTTGCTGAGGGCCCCGCGCAGGGCCAGCCCGTCGAGGAGGCTGTAGCGGGCGGCCACTTTGCCGCTCACGTTCGAGCCAAAGTCGCTGTAGTTTTCGGCCCGCCCGGCCAGGCCCACGAGCAGCTTGTCGGTGAGGTCGCTTTCCAAATCCACGTAGCCGGCCACGTCGGTGCGCGAGCGGTTCGTCACGTCGGACGGCCGGTAGCCCGGGAAGCCCTGCGAGCCGAAGGCGGCGCGGCTGCCGTTCACCGTGCGGGTGCCCGCGGCGTAGGAATCGGGGTCGCCGGCGGCAATCCGAAAGTTATCCCAGCGCACTTCGCCGCCAAAGGCCACGTTCAGCGTGCTGAGCACGGGCAGGTCGAAAAACTTGCGCGTGAAGCCCAAGTTGGTCGTGTTCTGCTGAAACGCGAGCTGGCCGGCGTAGAAATCCGAGGGGCTGGTGCCGGCGGGCAGCGAGGCGTTGAGGGTGTTGTGCAGGTTGTAGCGCAGGGCGTTGCGGCCGTAGGTGTTGCTCAAATCGGCCTGGAAGCCCAGCACCCGGCCCCGCAGGCCCACGATGGCCGAGGCGTCGTTCACCTTGCTGTCGATGAAGGGCAGGTAGCCGTCGGGGTAAATGCCCGCGTCGTTTTGGGTGAATTGGTTGGGCAAGCGGTAGAAAGCGGCCCCGTGCCCTTCGCGCCGCGTGAGGCCCCCCGAAAAATACACCTCCAGCCCCAGGCGCGGCACCAGCGTGTAGGCCGCGTTCACGAAGCTGCCGTAGGTGCGCGTGCTCGCCGAGCCCACCCGCATGTCTTGCCGGTTGAAGCCGCGCTGGGCCACCAGGGCGTCGTCCTGGGCCTTGAGGGCCCGCTTGTCGGCGTCCGACAAGCCGCTGGGGTAGGCGCCGCCGCTGCCCAGGTAGACGAGCGGGGCCGTGTCGAGGCCGCTGCGGTCGACGAAGCCGCGGTTGCTGAACTGCCCGCTCACGTCCACAAAGCCGCGGTGGCGCAGGTTGAAGCCGGCGTTGGCGTCGGCCTGGAACAGCTGGCCGTCGTGCTTCACCGTTTGGCCGGCGGTGCTGCTCACGCTCACGCCGGTGGTGTCGTCTTTAAGCTGGATATTGATGACGCCGGCAATGGCGTCGGAGCCGTACTGGGCCGCCGCGCCGTCGCGCAACACCTCGATGCGCTTGATGGCGGCGGGCGGCAGCACGTTCAAGTCGGTGCCCACCGAGCCGCGGCCGGGCGTGCCGTTGATGTTGACCAGGGCCGAGGTGTGGCGGCGCTTGCCGTTCACGAGCACCAGCACCTGGTCGGGGCCCAGGCCGCGCAGCGTGGCCGGATCCACGAAATCGGTGCCGTCGGTCACGGTCTGGCGCGTGCTTTGGAACGAGGGCGCGAGGTAGGTCAGGATTTGGGTGACGTCGGTTTGGGCGTACGCCTTGATTTCGCGGGCCGAAATCACGTCCACCGGCGACGTGGTGAGGATGTTGGAGCGGCCCTCGGCGGCCCGTGAGCCCGTGACCACCACTTCGTTGAGGTCGGTAGCGGCGGCTACCAGGCGCACGTCGAGGCGGGTGCGGCCGCTCAGCGGAATTTGCTGCGGCGCGAAGCCGATGGCCTGCACGGTGAGCGTAGCCGCGGGGGCCACGCCGAGCGAAAAGTCGCCCCCGGCGTTGGTGGCGGTGCCGTTGGCGGTGCCGCGCTCCAGCACGGTGGCGCCGGGCAGGGCCTCGCCCTGGGCCCCCAGCACGCGGCCGGTCACGGTGATTTTTGGGGCCTGGGCCAGGGCGGGCAGCCCCAGCAAGGTCAGCAGCCACAGGTGTAGAATATTTTTCATAAGAAAAAGACTCGGGAGAAAAACAAAAAATGTTGAAAGCCGATGCCCAGCCGAGGGCCCCGGCGGACATGCGCTACCGCGTAGCGCAATAGTTAATTCCCAGAAAATACCAAAAAATGGCCTGGCACAACGGCCCACTGGCGGCTCAGCCGCAACAAGCACGGCCCCACGGGCCGCGACAACACCAAAAGCTGACCGCTGAACAACGCATAAATTCCTTCCTTTGTGCTACCGCAAGGCCACAAGATACAATTTGCTTTCCGCAATTGTTTTCCCACTGCGGGCGGCGCGCTAGCCGCCTGGCTTACCGCAGCCGGTAGGCCAGGCCCAGGCGCAGGGTGCGCGAGTACGCCTCCGGCACCCGGCCGCCGACGTAGCCGGCAAAATAGTTCAGGAAGCCCACCGAGTAGCTGGCGTTGACGCCCACCCGCTGGTACCAGGCCGTTAGGTCGGCCCGCAAGCGAAGGTCGGTGGCAGACGACGTACGACGCTCGGACTCCGTCGCCCAGGCGGCACCGCCGCCGTAAGTGCCGCGGCCTTGTTCGCGCAGGCCGAACACGTAAGCCATCTCCGGCCCAGCCAGCACGTCCAGCCCGACCGCGGCTATATTGAACCGGCGGCCCAGGCCCAGGAAGGCGGTCAGGTTTTGGGTCCGCAGGTACGTGGTGCCGTCGGCCGGGCGCGGGGTGTTCGCGTGGCCGTCGAAATAATCCACCACCGTGATGGCCGTCCGGCTCCGCGACCAGTCGTAGCCCAGGTCGAAGGCCACTAGTTCCCGGTGCCGGCCCACGTGCTGCACGCGCCCGCCCAGTGCGAAGCCCGTGCCCAGCCGGCGGCCGTAGGGGTTGTTGGTGTAGCCGCCTTCGTAGCCGTTGAAGCTGCTGTAGTTGACGTGCGAGGTGGCGTCGGCGTCCCGGCCCCGGAATTGAAACAAGCTCAGGCCCGCCCGCCCGCTTAGTTCGGTGCGCTGGGCGGCGGCGGGCCCGGCCAGCGCCAGCAATAGCAGTAGTTGTTTTTTCATGAAAAACGCCGGTTCAGGGGGTGCGCGACGAGCAGCTCGCCTGGGCAAGATACCGTACACTCGGCCCTTGGTTGCACACCGGCCTTGCTGGCAGCCAATTATTTCAGCAAGCCCTGCACCACGGGCAGGGCCCGCTGCGCCCACAGCCGCAGCTGGGGGCCGGTGTAGTGCAGGCCGTCGGCAGTGAACTGCGCGCGGTCATCGGCGGCAGCGCGGGTCAGGGGCGTGATGTCGACGAAAGCAATGCCGGCCCGGCGGCACTCGTCCTGCGCTACGGCGTTGAACTGGTCGATTTCCAGCCCGATTTGGGCGCGGTCGCGGCCCTGGGCGTAGGGCGACTGGCCCCAGTCGGGAACCGAGAGCACCACCACCCGGCCGGGCCGCCCGCCGGCAAACCGAACCGCCGTGGCCAGCAGCTGCCGGAATTCGGTGCGGTAGGCGGCCGGGCTCTGGCCCCGGTACTGGTTGTTGACGCCGATCAGCAGCGACACCAGGCCGTAGGTGTTCGAATTGTGAGCGGCCGCGATGGCGTCCTGCAGCTCGGCGGTGGTCCAGCCGGTGCGGGCAATGATGTCGGGCGGAGCCAGGGCCAGCCCGCTTTGCTGCGCCAGCTGGGCCAGCTGCACGGGCCAGCGGTCGGCCTCGGCCGCGCCTTCGCCGATGGTGTAGGAATCGCCAAGGGCCAGGTAGGGGGCCCCGTGGGCGGGCACCGGAGCAGGAACGGACACGGGAGCGACGATGGAATTGGTGGCGCAGGCGGCCAAAAGTGCGGTAAATATCAGCAGGAAGCGCATGGGAAGATGTTTCGTGGCCGGGGCCCATCTACGCCGTGCGCGGCCGGTCGGGTTGGATGCGGCGGGTGGGGCCCTCAGGCCATCACGGCCACCAGGCTCAGCGCGGGCATGGCAAGTTTCTCATCGCCAAGCACCTTTGCCCGGGCCTCGGCCGGGGCCCGGGCAAAGGTGAAAAGCTGCCAGGCCGTGGCCGGGTCCAGCACGATTTCAGCGGCCGGCGCGGCGCGGCGGGCGTTCTACGCCCCCTACCCGATGGCCTGGGCCAAGTCGTCGATCAGGTCCTCGGCGTCCTCGATGCCCACGCTCAGGCGGATGAGCGAGTCGCTGAGGCCGGCCTTGCGGCGCTGCTCGGGCGGAATGCTGGCGTGCGTCATGGTGGCGGGGTGGCCGCTGAGGCTTTCCACGCCGCCCAGGCTTTCGGCCAGCGTGAAGAGCTGGAATTTCTCCAGCACCGCCACGGCGTCCTCCTTCTTATCGCCTTTGAGCACGAAGGAAATCATGCCCCCGAAGTCGCGCATCTGCCGGGCGGCCACGGCGTGGTTGGGGTGGGTTTCGAAGCCGGGCCAGTACACCTGCTCCACTTTGGGGTGCTGGCGCAGGTATTCGGCCACGGCGCGGCCGTTTTCGCAGTGGCGCTGCATGCGCAGGTGCAGGGTTTTGAGTCCGCGCAGCACCAGGAAGCAATCCTGGGGGCCCGGCGTGCCGCCGCAGGCGTTCTGGTAGAAGCTCAGGC